>CAZGKX010000046.1:9035-17823 GCA_964525945.1 uncultured Legionellaceae bacterium | reverse complement strand
AAATTGAAAATAGACGTATTGCATTGGCCATGAGTTCCATACTGGGATTGGTTGCAACGCTTATTCTGCTGTACATGCCTGGTGTTTCAATGGGATGGATGTATTTGGTTCTTTTTGTTTTGGGTTTGGGGGCTGGTGGCCAAACGGTGAGTTTTGCTGTTGTCAAAGACAATAACCCCGGGCGATTAGTGGGTACGGCCTCTGGTTTTAATAATTTATCCGTGTTAATTGGTGGAGCAATTTTTCAACCTTTGGTGGGTGTCGTCATCCATCGCAGCGAGGCATGGCACGTGGTGGATGGGGTTCACGTGTATGCCATTGATGCCTACCAAAACGCGCTGTTGGTGATGCCGGTCTGTTATTTGGCAAGCTTACTTATCGTGGTGTTTTTCTTGAAAGAATCTTACGGCTTGGCGCCTAAGTCTTGAGACACTCATTAAAATAAATCCAGCAACCCCGCGCAGCGGATTGCTGGATCAGCGGCTTGCTTAACATTCTGGCAGGTTAACGGCCAATCCACCTAATGATGTTTCTTTGTAAATGCTTTGCATGTCCATCCCGGTCTGCTTCATGGTTTTGATGACTTTGTCCAACGAAATTTTATGCTGCCCATCGCCTATCAATGCCATACGTGATGCATTTACGGCTTTCACGGAGCCCATGGCATTGCGTTCAATGCAAGGAATTTGAACCAGGCCCATGACAGGGTCACATGTCATGCCTAAATGGTGTTCCATAGCAATTTCAGCGGCATTTTCAATTTGTTCAACCGTTCCTCCTAGCACAGCGGTCAATCCTGCTGCTGCCATGGACGATGCGACACCGACTTCACCTTGACAACCCACTTCAGCCCCAGAAATGGAGGCGCCTTTTTTGTATAAAATTCCAATCGCCGCCGAGGTTAGAAAATAGGTGTAAATGTCTTCTTTTGCCATTTTGTGATGAAGATCTTGGCAATAGCGAAGGACAGCCGGGATAATGCCAGCCGCTCCATTGGTTGGCGCTGTTACCACTCTACCACCCGCAGCATTTTCTTCATTGACCGCCATGGCATATAAATTCAAGTGATTCATAACATCCGATTGCTCATAAACACTGGATATGCCTTTTTTCTCATTCAATTTTTTATACAAATCTGGAGCACGGCGTTTCACATACAATCCACCCGGTAAAATGCCTTCATGGCGACACCCGGCGTCAATGCAGTTATTCATCACCTTCGCAAGATGTAAAATGCCGTCGTGAATGGCTTTTTCATTGCGCCAGGTCAATTCATTGGCCATCATCAACTCGGCAATTGAAAGCTTATTTTTTTGGCAAAGCTCTAACAATTCTTTTGCCGTGTCAAAAGCATAAGGCAGGGTCAGAGGGGCTTGTGCAGGGGTTTCAAACTCCTCTTCTGTGACGATAAACCCGCCGCCGATGGAGTAATACACTTGTTTTAGCAGCAATGTTGCGTTGGCATCATAGGCGCTAAAGCGCAAACCGTTGGTGTGTTTTGGCAAAATCTCCTTTTGCAGAAATAAGAAATCTTGACGTTCATCAAAAGGGATTGATTTTTCGCCTGCCAAACATAACGAACGTGTTTCATGCACTTCTTGCATGCGTGGAACCATTGTTTCAGGATCAACTGTTTCAGGTGACTTTCCTTCCAAACCATTCACAATGGCTTTATCGGTTGCATGGCCTTTGCCTGTTAACGCAAGTGAACCATACAGTTCGATTTTCAGGCGTTGCGTTTGCTCAAAGCATTGTTGTTTTTTCAACAGCTGCAAAAACTCATTGGCAGCAAGCATGGGGCCTACGGTGTGTGAGCTGGAGGGACCTATTCCTATAGAAAACAAATCAAATAAACTAATTGCCATGATCATTCAGCCGCGGTGATAAATAAAGTCGAGTCTAAAATAATTATGTTGGACACACAAGAGTCCTTGACCAAATACATGTCAGGTGTTAATGCCAATACCAATCCATGATGGTTTGTCCATAAAACAGCGCTATAAGGCCACCTACGCATAAAAATGGACCAAAAGGAATGGGCGTTTCCCGTGTTTTTTTTGTGACGAACAAATACATGCCGCCCATGACAGCCCCAAGCAAGGAAGAAAACAATAAAATAAAGGGTAGCATCGTCCAGCCAAACCAAGCACCAAATGCGGCAAACAGTTTAAAATCACCGTGCCCCATACCTATTTTACCCGTTGCCCAATAAAATAATTTAATCAACAACCACAAGCTTGCATAAGCACCAACGGCACTTAAAACTGCGTTGGGTAATGGGGTAAATAAGTATTGTGTGTTGGCTATCAAACCGACCCATAAAAAGCCAAGGCATAGTGAGTCAGGCAAAAGCTGATGTTTTAAATCGATAAAAAACATGCAAATCAATAGCCAAATAAAGAGCAAAGCAAACAGCAACTGCAAATTAAAACCAAACGTATAAGCAGCCAGTAAAGAGAGGATTGCGCATAGTACTTCAACCAATGGATAGCGCAGCGGTATTCCCGCACGGCAATAAGCACATTGCCCTCTTAAAAAGAGGTAACTCAACAGAGGGATGTTGTAAATGGCCGCGATTTGATGCTTGCACGAAGGGCAAAACGAGCGGGGTAAAAATAAATTAATTTTTACAGAAGGGCTGGTGTCTAAATGCAGGTGTTCTTGGCATTGCCTAGTCCATTCAGCGTTCAACATGATCGGCAGTCTGTGTATGATAACGTTGAGTAAACTGCCTATGGCCAATGAAAGCACTCCGAGCAATACATAGTATAAAATGAGATCATTTATCATTAAAATGTTCCTAGTTTTAAAACAGGCAGGTACATTGCTAACACCAAAGTGCCAACGATTACGCCAAGGATAATCATGAGTAAAGGCTCCAATAAAGCACTGAAAATGTCAAATGCACGATCCATCTCCGCCTCATAAAGAACAGCTATGTTTTGCAACATGCGCTCCAGTGCGCCGGATTGCTCGCCAATATAGACCATTTCCAACGCTGCCGGTGGAAACAAGCCTGAATTTTTGAATGTGGCGTGGATGGTATAACCATTGATTAGATCTTGTTTCATGTGATAAACAGCTGCTCGGTAAGTAACGCTGGCGACGGTACTGGCAATCAAGTCCATTCCTTCTACCAAAGAAACACCAGCCGCATAGCTAAGCGCAAATGTTTGTGCAAAACGAACCACAATTCCTTTTTTTAAAAATCCACCTAAAATTGGGGTCCTATGCATCACCCACTCCAATTTGCGCGCGAAATGCCCTGATTTTTTATAAAGAAAAAAGAGCATCGCTATGCTGCCCCCACAACCTAGTATTAACAACAACCAATACCTTTGTACGATTGTGGCTAAATGAACCACACTGCGAGTTAACCAAGGCAATTCTGCATTAAAATTCGCGAATAAAAGTTGAAATTGTGGAACGATAAATTCCAACAATAAAAAGGCAATGACCCCTGAAAAAAATAAAACCAGTAGGGGGTAGGTGAATGCTTTGATTATTTTTCTTTTTAAGGCCATTGTTTTTTCACAATGGTATATTGTTCTCTCAAGCATCACCTCAAACATGCCAGTGGTTTCTCCAACTCGAATAAAACAGATGAAAACCTCATTGAATAAACCAGGGTATTGTTGCAGGGATTCGCTGAATGTAGAGCCATTTTCAACGGCTTGTTTCAGGGTTAAAATAAGCACAGCCATGTTGGCATTTGTTTGTGTGCTGTGCGCAAGATCCAGTGCCGTGGCCAGTGAAAGACCGGCTTTAAGCAAGGTCAATAATTGATTAAGAAAAGATAAAACATGCGAGGGTTTTATTTTTTGCTTAAAATTTTTGATGAATGTTTGTCGATTTTTTTTAATACTGCGTACAATGACATCTTGTTTTCGATGCGTGTCTTTTGCGCAATCAACGGAGTCAGCGACCATTGTTCCACGTAATAATGTACCTTGCTGATTGATACCTTGCCATTGATAAAGTGCTTTAGGCATAGCTATGCTCGAGGGTGACACGCAGCACTTCCTCAAGCGAAGTTTCGCCCAATTGAACTTTTTCCAATCCATCTTGATAGAGGGTGCGCATCCCATCTTGTTTTGCTTGTTCCAAAAGATCTTGCGACGTCTTGCCACGTATAATCAACTCATTGATTGCTGCTGACATGGGCAAAACTTCGAATACGGCAATACGACCTTTATAGCCATTACTGCACTGCGCGCACCCTTGTGCTTGATACATGATGGTATCGATGGGCAGCCCTATTTTTAATAAATAGGCCGGAGGATGCTGTGTTTGTTGCTTGCAATGCTGGCATAAACATCTCAGCAACCGTTGAGCAATGATCAAGCTAATTGAATAAGCAATGTTATACAAAGGTATGCCGATATGGATCAACCGGGTGAGCGCTTCCGCAGCACTGTTAGTATGCAACGTGGACAAGACCAAGTGACCTGTTTGAGCCGCTTTTAGGGCAATTTCTGCTGTTTCCAAGTCTCTAATTTCGCCAATCATTATAATGTCTGGGTCTTGCCGTAAAAAAGTTCTGAGGGCATCCGAGAAATTGAAGCCAATGTTGAGGTTGATATTGACTTGATTGATGCCATTTATTTTGATTTCAACGGGGTCCTCAATCGTGCTGATGTTTCGTTCCGGGGTGTTTAAATACGTTAAAGCAGAATAGAGCGTCACTGTTTTACCGCTACCGGTTGGCCCTGTGACCAAAACCAAACCCTGCGGGCGATTGATTGCATTTAAAAAATGTTTTTTTTGCAGGGTTGAAAACCCCAACGTATTGATTTGGTAATCGGTAACTTTGCTGTCCAATAAACGCACCACTATTTTTTCACCGGTAAGTGTTGGACATGTGCTTACTCTAAAATCAATGGTTTGATTTTTATGGGTTTTTATTTGCAAGCGGCCATTTTGAGGCACTTGCCTTTCGGCAATATTCAATTGCGACATGATTTTAATTCTGGCTGCAATTCGAGCAGCAATGGCCAGGGGAGGGTTTGCTATTTCCTGTAAAATACCATCAATTCGATAACGAATACGGTAATCCACTTCGTACGATTCAAAATGAATATCCGATGCATTTTTTAAAATTGCTTCATTCAGAACTCTATTTACAAATTTAATAATAGGGGCATCGTCTCGAACGTCGTTGTTTGCCTCATTTTGTGGGGTTGTTGTTTTGAAATAATCTGCGATGAGCTGATGTTCGTTGCTGTTCAATAACGCGGTTCTGTGTTCATCCAATTGATCCGTTTCAACGATGCACGGTGCAATGGTTATACCGGAGAGAAAATGCAGCTCCTTAATAGCCAACAAACCATTTGGATCATCGATGGCAACATGCAACGTATTGTTTTTAATGTACAGCGGAAGCACACGGTTTCGTTCTAAAAATACAGTAGGAATTAAATGAAGAGGAATTGCTGTTTTGTTCAAGGTGTTTAAATCAATAAACATCAATTTAAAATGACGAGCGATCGAAAGCGCGATTTCTCGCGAGGACAAGATTTGCTGTTGCACCAGGTATTGGGGTAAATTAAGCGAATTTTTGGCCGCAAGTTGTTGATACAGAGCAGCATTTGTTTGATCCAATAGCTTATCATTCACCAAAAAAAAGGCGACGCCTTGTAAAACTTCTTCCTTGTAAGCATCCATTGCGAGTATAGTTGTAGTGACTGCCAAATCATTCTAGACAAAATACGTGAGCCACGTCAATCATCCACCTTGAGGATTAATTCGTATCTTGATAGTCTGTTCATATTAGACATTATTAAAAGGAGTTTTTAAATGTGGAGAAAAATTGGCCTCGGGTCTTGTGTTGTGCTTTCGATGATGTCGAACGTACACGCTGATGATGCTTCGAAGCAAATTCAAATGCTAAACAGTCAAATACAATCACAACTGCAGCAAATTCAAGAATTGCAACAAAAGCAAACCAAAACAATGAACACGCAGATTCAAGCCCAATTAAAACAAATGCAAACAGATCTGCAAGCACAAATACAAAAAGTAAACTCACAATGCCAAGATCAAATAAAGGCCATGCAAACTCAATTACAAGCCCAAATCAAACAAGTGCATGAGGAAGCCACAAAACCTAAAGCTTAAACGCAAGGGCGTTAAATAGACCACTCGGGTTGAGTGACAACACGTTTGCTACGACGCAATTTGTGACAGAGCTTGTTATTAAGGTATAATTGTGATTATTTTTCACTCAATAGGCCTGGACATGTTTGGACAACCACATTTTAAAAACCCAGCTTCAAAACAAAATGAAGCTGCATTAAGACAAGCAGCCGCCGATGGTGATCTAGAGCAATGTCAATTGCTTGTTAGAGCTGGTATAGACGTGAATGCATTTGCTGAATCTTCGAAAAAAACAGCGCTGCATTTTGCTGCAAGAGGTACCCAGCTAAAACACATTAAAGTTGCTCGCTACTTAGTACAATCTGGCGCGCAAGGAAGTTCTGATAGTAGTGGTAAGACCCCCTGTGACTATGCGTCAAATTTTGAAATGAAAAACATTGTGTTAAATCGTACTTTAGACGCTTTATCAGAAAAAACTATTTTATTAGACGTCAAAGAAAAAAAGCATTATGGCGTTCATTATTCACCAACCCAAGCAATGAACATACAGAATGACATGGGCCCTTTGGTTTCAGCTGAACAATTTTCATTGTTTATGAAAAAACATAATCTAATGCCAAATAGTTATTTTTTGGGCGCACCACTTTTAAGTTGGTTAGTCCTATGCACTATAAATCCAGAAGTGATAGTGAACGATCTTGCGAGAGTTGGCATCAACCCTAATGCGACATTCCATCCATATGTTTATGATGCTTATGCAGGAACCGCGCTCCACATGCTGTTAGCTAATGAAATGTTTGATTGTGCACGGGCTTATATTGAAGTTTTTTCCAAAAGTCCTCAAAAAATCCTAATAGACCCCACCGTTCAAGATGGCGAAGGAAAAACCGCCTTATTGATGTGTGTCATGCTGAAAGATGTTGCTTTAACACAATTTTATTTAGAGCGTTTAGGCCCAAGCTCTATTAATATTCCGGATGAAAAAGGCAGAACACCACTGCACTATGCATACCTTTTTGGCCAAGAAGATATGGTTAAATTATTATGTGATCGTGGAGCAGATGAAGCGATTAAAGATAATGAGGAGAGGACTCCGATAGAAATGCTGGATTTAGATCCAGAGGAAATTAAGAATGCTTTGCTTCGTTTTCATTTTAATCCCGAGCTATCCAATCGTTTCAATTTTGAGGAAGTGCAGAAGTATGCTCAAATGTTCTTTTATCACGATTATTTTACAATAAACGCAAACAATGAGCTAATGGTTGTCAAAACAAACGGTACTGCTCAGTTAGCGATAACCACTGATACCATGAATAAAATAGATTTAGTCATGCAATCATTTCGACAACATCAAATACCACCCAAAGCGATGCATGAGATCATTGCTGTCTTAAGAACGCCAACCCCTGAATTTAAAAGTATCTATGATATGTGTCTTAATGGCCAAGAAATTTTGAAACTGAACATGCAAGGAAAGATCGACCACATTGGGCGCCACCCCAAATAAAGGAGCATTTCGAGTCATCTAGTCTAGGTTAATAAACTGAGTTGCTCTTATTTTATTTGGAATGATATAATTGAACACATTTTACTACGGCAATGTTAAATGATGATAAATCAGTCATTAGAAAATACGATGCAGAAAAAATTTATCCTTGCAGTGCAGGATTTAAATGTTGAAGAAATAGATGTCTTAAGTAAACAAAATATAGACGTCAATCAGACTTTCGCTAAGGACGGAGAAAATTATACTCCCCTTACTTATGCGATAAAATTTGATTCTCTCAAAATGGTTCAAGCACTTTTAATGATAAAAGGCATTGACCTTCGGGGATCACTGGAGATAGCAGCAAAAAGCAATAATAAAGAAATCGTTTTTCGATTATTACAAAATATAGATTTAGGCCGAAGAGAAATTGGGATCGCGTTTCGTGTAGCTAAAGAATGCAATAGTAAAACAATAGAAGTTTTCTTGGACGATTATTTTGCACAAATGATTAATTATCCAGAAGATGTGCGTGGCACGTTTAAAGACTATCCTTGGATTCTTGATATATTAACTCAGAAAATATGCCGTAAATATTTGTTCGATAAATTAATACAACATGCCTATAAAACTGAGGGAAGATCGGATCTACCCTTATTGCACTCCATCATCGATTCTGAAAATAAAGATCTTTCAATACAACATCCACTATATCGTGTATTTTCTAAACCGAAAGATATATATGAAGAGCTCACATCAACGATAAATTCATGGGCATCTATTTTCAGTAGTGAAGGCATTCGGCTTGATACTCGTAGTGAATTAGAAAAAATAAAATTTCTATTAGAGCCCTCTGTAGGTTCGTACGTGCCTACTGGCAATCGTTGATGTCATTTAGATTTTAAAACCAGCGTCAGGTTGTACTTTCAGTATTATTTAAACCATTTTTTGGGATTGCTCAGTTGGACAATCCTAAGGCATACCACCCAACATCCAGTCAAATGACTTCTTACTTACCTTTCGCAAGTCAACGGGCGAAAGGAAGCCGAGCAGTTACCTTATTTTTTCAATAAGAAGTCTTTCTAACGTTTCATCACCGCGGTCGTTTGGGTTCTTTTTGTTATCTAATACGTTGATTTTAAAGTTATTTTTTCCACTAAAAAACGTGGAAATTGTTCCAGGCTTCGATGAATAGCATGCGGTGAT
>CAZGKX010000046.1:0-9025 GCA_964525945.1 uncultured Legionellaceae bacterium | reverse complement strand
CCCCGCAGGATCCGTTATATTTTTTTTAGGGGATAAAATTTCAAAATAAAACCTGGAGCCTGGTTTTGCCAAAGACATGATGGACATCAGCAGAAGTTGCACTGCTTTCGGATTTAAGTATTCTAACACGCGAATAAATAGCACATCAGATACTTCGGAAAAGTCTTTATCAAGTTTTTCTTGATAAAACAAATGATCGTTAGAATCCACGGCATTTAAATTGACCAGCCTAGTTTCAATATTTTTTGAGGCTGCCGTTTCTATTGAGAGTGGGGCATAATCATAACCGATGACTTTGCGAGACGAATTTTGGGCAATTTTCCCTACATAATCACCAGTGCTTAAACCAAATTGTATAATTTGATGGGTTGAGGCCATAAATTGTTGGGTTTCATCATTGCCAATTGCGTCAAAAAATAATTGGGTTTGATCGTCCATCTTTCTTAAGTTGAACTTTTTGGCATGGGCAAATGGGTTCCATATGATGTCTTGTATAATTCTATCTTCTATTGTAAATCCTTCTTGATCACGTGCATTTTTTTGCTTCCATTCTAAATATTTTAGGATGATTATCCCTGTGACCAGGGTAATCAATGTCATTATAACAAGGCCAAAATTATTTTGATCATCTGTGTTCTGAGCTGAATTATTACTGAAATTTGTGAAATTTATAAACATAGCAACTGTCTTTTTGAAAAAAATTAGCTCATTTTATCATCACAATAGGCAGTGTGCAAACAAAAGAAAATCATTAATCATGCGTAACCCGAGCGCTTGAAGTCGAGCTCGGGTTACAGCAATGATTTTTTTAACTTAATTAATAATCAGCGTGTCCAGGTGTTCGAGGAAAAGGAATCACATCACGCACATTGTTAACCCCAGTGACGTAACTGACAAAGCGTTCTAAACCTAAACCAAATCCAGCGTGTGGAACTGAGCCATAACGGCGCAAGTCACGGTACCATGAATATTGTTCTTTATCCAAACCGCATTCATCCATGCGTTTGTCCAAAACATCAAGCCGATCTTCGCGCTGACTGCCGCCAATGATTTCGCCAATGCCAGGGGCTAAAACATCCATGGCCGCAACCGTTTGACCATCGTCACTTAGTCGCATGTAAAAGCTTTTTATTGCAGCGGGGTAATCGGTAATAATAACGGGTTTTTTGCACCATGTTTCTGCCAGAAAACGCTCATGCTCTGATTGTAAATCCAATCCCCAGCTCACTGGAAATTCAAAGGCATGTTTAGAGTTTTGTAAAGTCGCAATGGCATCGGTGTATGACATGATTTCAAAATCAGAAGTTGCCATCTGTTCCAGTCGAACCATGCACGTTGGGTCAACATACTGATTAAAGAAATTGAGATCATCATTACGCTCATCAAGCACTGTTTTGCATAAATATCGGAGCAATTCTTGGCTAAGCTCACAAATATCGTTGAGCGTGGCGAAAGCGATTTCTGGCTCGACCATCCAAAATTCGGCCAGATGGCGACTTGTGTTGGAGTTTTCGGCACGAAAGGTCGGACCAAATGTATAGACTTTGGACATCGCCAAGCAATAGGCTTCCACGTTCAATTGTCCTGAAACGGTCAAAAATGTTTCTTGGCCAAAAAAATCTTTCGTAAAATCCACGTTTCCTTGGCTCGTTTTAGGAGGATTTAACGCATCCAATGTGCTTACTCTAAAAAGCTCCCCAGCACCTTCACAATCACTGGCGGTAATAAGAGGAGTATGAACCCAGAAAAAACCTTTTTCGTGAAGAAAACGATGAATCCCTTGGGAAATGCAATGGCGTACTCGAGCAACAGCTCCGATGGTATTGGTCCGAGGACGCAAATGGGCAATTTCACGTAGAAATTCCAACGTGTGCCGCTTTGCTTGTACAGGGTAGGTGTCAGGGTTTTCTACCCAGCCTACAACCTCAATGTGGTCTGCTTGAACTTCAAATTGTTGCCCCTTTCCTTGAGAAGCCACCAATTTGCCCGTAGCCATAATGGAGCATCCCGCTGTCAATCTTAAAATTTCTTGTTGGTAATTGGACAATTGCTCATTCGCAATGATTTGGATAGGCGATTGGCAAGAACCATCGTGTAAATTAATAAATGATAATCCTGCTTTAGAGTCTCGTCTCGTTTTTACCCAACCACGAACAGTGACTGATTCATCAATGTTAATTTCACCCTTTAAACATTGCGCCACAGTATATACGTTAGCCATTATTTTCCTCAGCAATAAATAAAGGTGTGATAATACACTTTATATTAAATAATTTGCAATCAACGTAAATACAGTCTACTAATTTAAGTAGGATCAGTATTTGGGGCGTGTCATGTTTGAAACAATTCTTGATTCCTTTTTGCTATCGCAAGTGTTTGGCCTTTACTTGGTGATTACTGCCATCATTATGCTCAGCCGTGTCGATTTTTATCGTGATTTGGTCAAGCATTTGGATTTGCGCAATGGAACAATCATTATCGGAGCATCCTTTGGGATGTTGCTTGGTTTGTTATTAGTTGATCTGCATAATGTTTGGATCATGAAACCCCGTGTGGTGGTGACGGTTATTTGCTGGCTTATCCTTATTGCCTCCGTATGTTGGTTATCCGTACCAGAACTAATGCTAGCGTGGATGAGAAAAATATATGCAGGCAGGGGGTATTATTTATTAACCTTGTTTATCGGCGGGTGGGGATGCGTGCTTTTATTCCGTGGTATGTATTTATTTGTAAAACACAATTGGGGTTTGTAGACAATGTTTATTGTTCTGGCGCTGCATTGATAAACGCGGGCAACGTCAAACAATGATCATTAATTGCATTGATCAATGGGTATTTTTCCATGGGCAAGTGGTACCTTTTAGCATTGTATACTTGTGGAATCAAACAAACATCCGCGAGCGAGACGTCATTGCCATAACACACATTGTTTTTTCTAGGCAATGCTTCTAATTTAATTTCCAAAGCATCAAATCCGTCTTTTAACCAACGATGATACCAGGCCGTAATTTGCTCTTCCGTGGCATTAAATTGCTCGCGTAATGTTTGAAGCACCCTTAGGTTGTTGATGGGATGGATGTCACAGGCAATGATCATGGCTAAACTTCGAACTTGCGCTCTGCCAAGCGGATTTTGAGGCAATAACGGTGGGGTTGGATTTATTTCCTCCAGATATTCGATGATGGCCAATGATTGGGTCAAAATATGCCCATTTTCATCCAAAGTGGGCACTAAACCTTGTGGATTGAGGGCTAAGTATTCTGGTTTATGTTGTTCACCACCGTTATTTAATAAATGCACAGTCAGTGTTTCATAACTAATATGTTTGTAATTCAATGCGATACGTACGCGATAACTGGAGGAAGAACGGTAATAATTATAAAGTTTCACGGTTATCCTTAAATGAAAACAACGTTTTGTCACACCGGTTAAAGACCTTTCACCTGTTGTGAGATGGAACCAAAAATATTTTGGCCTTGCTGGTTTTTCATTTCAATTTTTATGGTATCGCCAAAGCGCATAAACGGAGTGATTGGCTTTCCTTCCGCCAAAACTTCTAACATTCTCTTTTCAGCAATGCATGAGGAGCCTTTTGAGCGATCCAGATTGGACACAGTGCCAGATCCAACAATAGTACCCGCACTTAACATCCGGGTTTTTGCAGCATGGGCGATCAACTCAGGGAAGGAGAATGTCATATCAATACCAGCATTCGGTTCTCCAAACAATGCATTGTTTAAATAACTGCACAAAGGCAAGTGCAGGCGTTGACCATCCCAATGCGGATCCAATTCATCTGGGGTCACCGCAACTGGGGAAAAACTGCTTGCCGGTTTTGATTGAAAAAATCCAAACCCTTTGGCAATTTCTTCGGGTATTAAATTCCGTAAGGAAACATCATTGACCAACATCAGTAGCCGAATATGTTTTCCCGCATTATCTGCGTCAATTGCCATGGGAACATCGTCGGTAATGATGGCAATTTCGGCTTCAAAATCGATGCCATAAGCTTCATCAGCAGCCACGATAGGTTCACAAGGCCCAAGAAAGCCATCTGACCCCCCTTGATACATGAGTGGATCAGTCCAAAAATTAGCGGGCATTTCTGCGTTGCGTGCCTTACGAACCAACTCGACATGGTTCACATAGGCACTGCCATCGGCCCATTGGTACGCCCTGGGTAATGGAGACGCCATTTGTGTTGCATCAAAAGGAAAACCTGGAAGAGTATTTGCATTCAGTTGTTGATAAATGTGTTCAAGTTGCGGAGACACCTCTTGCCAACGTTCCAACGCAATTTGGAGTGTCGGTGCAATATGGGGTACATGGATGGCTTTTGATAAGGTTCGATCCACCACACACAGTTCACCATCCCGACAAAGTTGAGATTTTCGAGTTGCCAATTTCATGCCAATGTCTCCTTCAGGGTACCGCGCCGAATTTGATCGCGCTCAATCGCTTCAAACAAGGCTTGGAAATTACCTTCTCCGAATCCCTGATTCCCCTTGCGTTGGATGATCTCAAAAAATACGGGGCCAAAAACATTTTCAGTAAAAATTTGCAGCAATAACCCGTGAGCGGGGTCTTGTTCACCATCAATAAGAATTTTTTCTTCCTGCAATTGATGGACAGGCTCTTGATGCCAAGGCACACGCTTTTCAATCATTTCGTAATAAGTGTTAGGGACATCTAAAAAGTCCACGTCATTTTTTCTTAGGGTATGCACTGTGTGGTAAATGTTGTCCGTGCTTAAGGCAATGTGCTGAATGCCTTCGCCTTTATAGTCTTTTAAAAACTCTTCAATTTGAGATTGATCGTCTTTGGATTCATTCAATGGAATTTTAATTTTTCCACAAGGGCTGCCGAGCGCTCGGCTGATTAAACCTGTCATTTTTCCGACGATGTTAAAAAATCGAATTTCTTTGAAATTAAAAATATCTTCGTAAAATTTTGCCCATTTATCCATATTGCCGCGATAAACATTGTGGGTGAGATGATCGATGTAGACAAGGCCGGTGGTGGCGGGCGTTGTTACTAGTGTTGGTGCTGATTTCCAAAGACCAGCAAAAGGTTGGTTTTTAGCGTCAACAAAATAAATGACGCTGCCTCCTATTGCTTCGATAGCAGGTAATTTGTGATCAACATGGGCTTTATCGACAAAAGCTTTTGCACCGTGTTGAATGGCGTAGTTAAACGCAGCATTTGCATCCTTCACTTTAAATCCCATGGCACATGCGCCCGGCCCATGGTTTAGGGCATGGGTTTGTGCTTGGCAATCGGAAGCAGCATTGACAATAAATTGAATATCACCTTGCTGAAACATAGTAATGTCCTGCTTACTGTGTGCCGCGGTAGATTGAAATCCCATTTGGGAAAACTGTCGATGTAACTGTTGTTTATCAGGACCTGAAAATTCTAGAAAAGCAAAGCCGTCTAATTCACATGGGTTATTCTTTGTCATGATTCCACTCCTTTACGTCATCACTGAGGGCTAACAAACGGACTATGTTATGGGTTGAATTAAGAACAATCCATCCCCAATAGCCAACAAGCTCGTGTTAACACGTTTGTCATGTTTTATGTATTCATTGAGTTTACGAATTTCTCTTGTTTGTGCATTTGTAACAGAGCCATCAATCACTTGTCCATACCAAAATACATTATCAATGGCGATTAGTCCATGTGGTGAAATTAATTCCAAGGCACGCTGATAATACTTGATATAATTGGTTTTATCAGCATCAATGAAAATAAAATCAAACGTTTGTTGAGCACCTTCTTGAAGCAATTCGTCTAGGGTGTTTAAAGCAGGAGCTAACTTTAATTCAATTTTTTTATCTTGGTCAGCTTGTTGCCAATAAAAATGGACGTTTTTAGTCCATTCGGAATTGATGTCACACGTTATTACTGTTCCATCTTCAGGCAAAGCCAATGCCATCGAAAGAGCGCTGTAGCCAGTAAATGTACCAATTTCCAACACTTTTTTGGCACGCAGCAACCGAATGAGCATTTGCATGAATTGCGCCACTTCGGGCGCAATTTGCATATGACCAAGTGGCATTTTAGCTGTTTCGTCCCGCAATGCGCGCAAAACAGGATGCTCACGTAAGGAAACATCGATGAGGTAGTCATACAACGCGGGCGTAAATGTGGTGGTTTGAATCATTTTAATTTTTCTTGAGCCATCACATCTGCAATTTCACTTGTTGGGCGGTTCTCTATGGACGAGCGTTTAAAAATTTGCATAAGTGCCGTACCAATTCCATCAACTTGCGCACTGACGTGCTGCTCTGAGGTTTTAAGGTATTTGTTCGCTGCAAAAATAACACCACCGGCATTGATCACATAATCAGGTGCGTACAAAACACCTTGATCATGCAATTGCTGACCATGGTAGGTGTGGGCCAATTGGTTGTTGGCTGCCCCAGCAATGATGGTCGTTTGCAATTGTTTAATGCTTACATCATTCACAATGGCACCTAAGGCACAGGGAGCAAAAACATCGCAAGGAACTTTATGAATGTCGTGTGTATCAACTACATTGGAACCAAATTCTTTGGCGGCTCGAGCCGTCACATTTGAATCAATATCAGCCACGGTAGTGCGCGCGCCTAATTCATGTAAATAATTTACCAACGCATAACCAACATGCCCTAAACCTTGAACAGCGATATGCAGCCCGCGTAAATGGTCTTTATCCAATTTGAACAATACCGCGGCTTGAATTCCACGCAGGATGCCCAAAGCTGTTGACGGAGAAGGATCACCATTGTAACTGGATAAACTTGCAACATACGGTGTGTGTTGCGCAATAATGTCCATGTCACTGAGGTGCGTGCCACTGTCCAAGGCTGTGATGTAACGCCCATTCAATTCCTGCACAAATTCACCAAATTGGTGAAAATAAGCTTCTCTATCAAACGCGTGAGGTGGTTTGATGATCACCGCTTTACCACCGCCCAACGGTAAATTGGCAAGGGCTGACTTGTAACTCATACCCCGAGCCAGGCGCATTGCATCATTAATTGCGACAGACAAATTAGGGTATTCAATAAATCGGCAGCCACCAAGTGCCGGGCCTAATTTTGTATTATGAACAGCAATAATTGCTTTCATGCCACTTTTAGGATCTGTTTTAAAGTGCAAGTCGCCGAAACCATGGGTCAACGCGTATTCCAAAAAATCATCGTGTTCATTGATTCCAGGTTTGGGTGTTAGCAAAGCATTACTGGGCATTATAGAGAAACTCCTGCATATTAAAAAATTATGGAAATGGTATATCGAACTTTAATATTAAATCAATGAGTATTTCGCATTACTTTTTATAATGCTAAATTGATTGTACTAAAGGATGTACTCGAACAATGGAGAACAAAATGCGTCAATTATCAGCCATGTTATTTGCATTAACAATAAGTCCTGTCGTGCATTCAATGGATTGCCCTCCGGAAATGATTCTTGATAAAATTGATTTTCAAGTGGCAGCTAAGCAATGGGTAACCACAAACACCGCTTTGTTAACGGTCAACATCAGTGCCACATTAACAAATGGAGACTTGGTAAAAGCCCGTGCTGATATACTGTCAAAACTTGCGAAAATTGCAAATGGTGATTGGCACTTGATCCAATTTGATCGTTCACAAGATAGCTCAGGCCTTGAAAAGCTCACGGTAATCGCCGAAACGCGCATGGCACAAAAGGATTTAACCCATATTTATGAAAGCGCAAAATCGGTGAGCAAACCTGGTGAAAATTACACCGTAGGATCAATTGAATTTAAGCCAGGATTGGATGAACTGCAAACAGTACGTGCTCAGTTGCGCGTCAAATTGTACCAACTGGTCAATGAAGAGTTGGATCGCATCAATAAGTCATATGGCGATCAAAAATACTCGTTAAGCAATTTGGTTTTTACTGATGATGGTGATACCTCACCACGACCTGTTGCGGCGAGAGGTATGGTGATGATGGCCGGAACTGGGGCAAGTTCGAATGCACCACCGTTAACCGTTAGCAATGAGCTTACCATGACTGCAATGGTTGAAGTTGCTTCAAATCGAGTCAAATAATGCTTACACACCATAGAGTTATTGGCCACCGCGGTGCCGCGGGTTATGCGCCCGAAAATACATTGACCGCCTTTAACCACGCCCGGCAGTTAGGGTGTCGCTTGATCGAGTTTGACGTCAAATTAAGTGCCGAGGGGGAAGCTTTTGTGTTCCATGACGACACACTGGAACGAACGAGCAATGGCCGCGGTGAATTTAGAAAAGCAACATCGGATTACATCAAGTCATTGGACGCCGGCTCTTGGTTTTCCCAGGCCTTTGAGGGACAAAAAATTCCCTTGTTGCGTGATGTGATACAGTGGTTGTCTGAAAATAACATGGATGCAAATATAGAAATTAAACCCTGCGATGGCCGGGCGCAACAAACCACAGAACAGCTGCTCAATGAGCTTCATTATTGGCCGACGGATAAAACACCACCCTTGATATCAAGCTTTAATTTTGATGCTTTGGCACATTGCCATCGGCTTGCCCCACACTGGCCACTGGGGTTATTGTTTCATCATTGGCACAAAAATTGGCTGGATATGGCGCAAAGCCTTCATTGCTTTTCAGTGCATCTATCCAAGCGAATCACCACAAAAAAACGTGTTGAGGACATCAAACGCCACGGTTACCGTGTTTGCGTATACACCGTGAACACCAAGTCAGAGGCCCAAAAATTTTTCAACTACGGCGTGGACGCAGTTTTTAGTGATTACCCCGATTTATTGTTGCATACGTAAATAACTCGAAAAATCATCCAGTAACACAAGCCAATTTAGCATTTTATGTTATACTTCATCCGAAAAATCCGATGTCTGGTTTCAGTAGGGGTGCTGAGTGTATGCATGATGGAACAGTTTTTTATACGATTTTTTTAATTTTTGCGGGCGCTGCTGTTTTTTCAACAATAGTGCTTTATACCAAGCAATCGCTTCTTGTCGCTTATATTTTGCTTGGCGCAGCTTTTGGGC
>CAZGKX010000045.1:13842-23337 GCA_964525945.1 uncultured Legionellaceae bacterium | reverse complement strand
AACACGATCGTGTAAAGGGCGAATTTTCATACTTATTTTCTCCTGGTTTGTTGAATACCTAATTTTTCAGAGTATGCTTTGCTCTGATCTGTTCACATTGCCTGAAATAAACAATGCCGATGACAGCTATATGGGGACAATCCACTTGCTTTCAAGGGTAAGAGGAAAAAATATTTTGGTTTTTTTTGATACACATTCTACAATGCGAAGTATTGCGTTACAAACAAGGGTCCGTGATGAAAAAATTGGTATTGTTTTCAATGTTATTGTTTACAATAATGCGTGTGTTTTCTACACCTGCCCCAGCCAATGAAGCCTTTCAACTGTCCGTCACGCCCATGAATCCCAATTTGTTCCAAGTCAATTGGACCATCAAAAATGGTTATTTTTTATATAAAAATCGCATTAAACTTCAGGTAACAACACCCAACAACATTCATTTAGGCACTCTCCATTTTCCCCCTCCCCTTTCAAAACCAGATAAACAAGGGGGTGTGTACCCTATTTACCGTGATCAATTAACAATTCCCGTTGATGTGTTGGGAAAAGAAGCCGGTGAATCGATCGTGAATGTGCATTTTCAAGGTTGTTCAGATGAAGGGTTTTGTTATCCCCCACAAAACACAAAAATTAAACTGTCCATCGACAACACCCTGGCGCTCACTGGTGCCGTGGTTGAATCACCCGATCCGGTTATTACTGCAGTACCCGACAAAACAGCTGTGGCTCAGGATAAAATAGAGGCTTTATTTACTGAACACACCTGGCCTCTTATTCTTTTAAGCTTTTTCGGCTTCGGCTTACT
The DNA here is from genome assembly GCA_964525945.1 of uncultured Legionellaceae bacterium. Taxonomy (GTDB): domain Bacteria; phylum Pseudomonadota; class Gammaproteobacteria; order Legionellales; family Legionellaceae; genus CAZGKX01. The sequence continues at coordinate 22,532 of CAZGKX010000045.1, read as the reverse complement.
GTTGTCTTTCACGCCGTGTATTTTGCCCATGGTGCCAGTGCTTTCTAGCATTATCGTCGGCCATGGTGCAAACATTTCCACACGAAAAGCCTTCGCTTTATCATTGACCTACGTGATCAGCATGTCACTCACGTATGGTCTTGTCGGCGCTATGATTGCGTTGATGGGCAGTAATTTGCAAGTGGCGATGCAATCCACCTGGTCCATCGCGCTGTTCGGGTTGTTATTTGTCTTGCTTGCTTTGTCGATGTTTAATGTTTATGAATTGAAGCTGCCATTGTCTTGGCAAAATAAATTAGCCGGAGTAACCCGCAGTCAAGCCAGTGGCCACTATGCAAGTGCTGCGGTAATGGGCTCGATGTCTACACTTATCTTATCCCCTTGTGTGACCGCACCCATGATTGGTGCGCTCGGCTATATTGCCCGCACCGGCAATACGTTTCTTGGTCTTTGGGCCTTATTTTTTCTGGGATTAGGTATGGGGACACCGTTGCTCTTTATCGGCGCCTCAGCAGGTAAGTTTTTGCCGAAAGCAGGACGCTGGATGAATGACGTAAAAGCTATTTTTGGCGTCTTGCTGCTTGGGGTAGCGATTCATTTACTGTCGCGCATCTTACCGGGCTTTATCACCATGTTACTCTGGGCCTGTTTGTTTGTATTCACTGGTATTTATGCTGGAGCGCTAAAGAAAACAGAGTCCCACCGTGAGCGATTTCAACAAGGCATGGGCATCCTCTTGTTGGTTTACGGCTTATTGATTTTGATTGGCGCCAGTTTGGGCAATAACAACCCCATACAACCCCTGGCATCTTTGAGTAAAACCAAATCAATGCCCCAAGCATTGCCCGTTATTGTTGCCAAAACGGTACGTGAAGTGCAAACCGCCTTAGCAAGCGCCAATGGCAAACCCGTGATACTGGATTTTTACGCGGATTGGTGCAGTTCTTGCAAATTCATTGAAAAAACCACTCTGCAAAATGCCACACTCCAAAAAGCCCTAAAGGATTTCACCGTTGTGAAAGTGGATTTGACAAAAAATGATCAAAACACCCGCGAACTTCTGCATTATTTTGGAGTAGTCGCCCCCCCTACTTTTTTATTTTATAATGCCCAAGGAAGAGAGTTACCTAATTTACGTATTGTTGGAGAAGTGTCGATCAATGCTTTTTTTGACAAGCTGAAACAGGTATAATTTCACCGAATGTATTGTCAAGGAGTGCACAATGGGAAAAAGGACGCCGAAAACGCCACAAGAGACAAATCAAGACATTAACAATGACGAAACACTGGATATGCAGGACAATACAAGTAACCTCAGCCTTAAACTCGACAGACGTCGACGCATTGAAGAAATAAACGAAGAGAGAAGACTGCGTAAAGAGCTTAGTGAGTTTTAATAAATCAGGCATCCAGCGAAAAAGCGTTTTTTAGATCGGTGCCTGCTTGCTTTTTTGCGTTTTTCATCTGTTGCTAGGTGGTTTGCTTTAAGATCACAGCACCATTGTCTCAAAATGCGGATGTAAATTCTTTAGGCCCGTGACAAATCCAAATAAATTTGATCGTTTTGTGGTTTTAATCTTTCTGATACCACTTCTTGGCAAGCCCATTGCAAGCAAAAAGAAAAAGGAACTTCGGCCTTATCATCATTTGTTCGAGACAATAACTCCTTAACAACATTCAGCAACTCCTCATAACTCAGATGAGGTTGTTGCAATCGACGAACAAGACGCATATAAGGTGTTTTATGAAACAAATTCAAATGTTCTAGTGTAGAATTCATTTCCTGCTGCGTAGAAACAGGATTTTTTACACTGGTTACGTAGGATTCCGCAGCACGTTGAATTGCATCTAGTTTGTTTTCTTGTTCGCGTAATGGAATAAAGCAATGAGGTTCTTCTTCAAAACGATTCAAAACGTCCATCAACAACAAAACATTTGCATGGGTAATAATTTTATTTGATCCAAGTAATTCCGGTTTAATTTTTGAAAGCTCATCCCCCAGAAACCCTAAAAAAAATAAGGCTTGTTGTTCAGTTAAATCGCACAAGACATACTGAAGTTCTATGTGATTTTTATAAATGCCTTTGAAACAAAGGGCCAAACGAAATAAATAAATATCTCGTTCCGCGTCCGTGAGCGCATTTATTAAATCATTGATGTCGGTATAATGGTGCAGGAATTTATGAAAATGCGGGCTGCATTTTTTTAAAAAAATTGAACGTCTCTCTGTGTCTAAATATCGAAGGATATCAATAAGATCTACAACTGTTTTAAGCACAGAGCTATCAATGCTCAAAAGCAGCGTAGAAAGTTTTGCAAACACATCGAAAGGTGAATTCATCAACAAAGGTTTTAATTGGTACGTTTCTTCAATCGTTTGAGAAGAAAACAGATTTTTTCCTAAGATATCGAACAACGTTATAACTGCTTCCGGTGCTAATATTTTTAAAACGCTGGTGAAATATGCCGAAGAATCCATGCATTCAATCATGTATCCACCAAACGCATGGATCAATAAACTTTGTTGATGAGGATGGAGGGGGGCTAACATCTCCAATAAATCCATACCATGTTTAAAAAAATAATCAATAAAAGCATCTTGCTCAGGCATGCTCATTTCATCCAATCGTTTTGATAAGTGTTGAAGCATACGTTGGATAAAAATTGTAAATGCTCGTTGCATATTTCCACTGGATGGTTCAAGAGCTACGCTGCATAAAAAACTGGCATTTTCTTTGTCATTGTAATGAGTATCGATCACCCCAAAATGATTCAAGGCATGGTGATCAAATGCACCAATCAGCGCCATGAGTTCTGGAACGGTTAGCCTATCCATACCCTTCATATAATATTGTAAAAACAAAGAGGCGAGATATGGCGTATTATTCCCCAAAAGATAAGCATGAATGCAGGGATAAATACGCCCCACTTTACAATACATCGCATGTTGATCAATGACGATATCGCCGTCATAACCATTAACCCGAGCAGTGATCTGTAAAATATGATTGAGCAAATGATTTACTTTAAAAGGATCATTTGAAGAGAAAAGCTCTCCAGCAATAATTTCCGGACTGAAAATGGCAGGGAAGGTGTTGTATCTAAATTGATCCACAACTTGTTGAGGAACTAACGTGGTGTTAATCGGTTGGCCATTTAACATGCCTAAACACACATCGACAATTTGCTGAGCATCCCAAGTGTTACCGTGAAACGGCCAAATTGATTTTAAGTGCCCAAAAAATTTTGATTGAACATCCACTGTTAGACCCAAATAAGCTTCGCTCATGCGATCAATAATGGCAGAACCTAAAACTGCAGTGAGGTTGCGAGGTTTATCTAAATCTTTGATTCGGTTCAAAGCGCCGTATATCACAGCGTCATAATGCTTATCAAAACTATTCGATTGACGTTGCCCCATATACTCCAGACCAAAATTCCAAATGCCCGAGTCATTGCTCTTCCAAATATAAATGGTAGACGGTGCTAATTGGGCCGGAAGCGAACGCTCATCGTTAACCAAATGACAATATTTGGCTTTTACCTGCGTCAAAATGGTGTCTAAATTTTTCTCACAAAAAGGCGTGACAGGGGTTTCATAATGTACGATAGCGTGCTGACCTAGCTCTGCTTGGAGATCAGCTTGCAGCACGCTGACCAAACGACAGACCAACTTCTCAATGAAGAGCTCTTTATCTTTTGCGGTTAACCACAAACTATTATCTTTTGACAGTGTATTTTTCACGAGTAGCCCATGCTTCTCGCCGTGATAGTTTTCCAATAAAGTCCTAGCACGCCCATCAAAATTGGCATGCTGGGTGCAGGAAGGGTTAAGAAATCCATCGCAAAATGCCAATTTTGTAGGAGGTTCATGCTCTGCCGAAAACACCGGTATATGTGTTTGCATTGCATTGGCAATGAACAATTGCGTTGCCCCTGACAAGTTTAAATAACAGCGGCTGAGATCAATCAATAAAAATGAATTGAATGCTGTCGTGAGGTCCTCTCGTGATTGATCATTGAATTTATCCAATGCATGGATTATTTTTTTATCTTGTTGCTCATCCAATAAACCTTTTTCATGATGGTTTTGCAAAGTAATGTGGAAATTCCAATCCCCATCATTATCTTTCCATAAATACATTTCGCCATTATGGGCTTTTTCGCTGCTTATTTCTTCATTGACCCGAAGTATGCGTGATGGTTGGAGCCGTTTTAATAGTTCCTGTGATGAGAGCATGTTATTGCTTATCCGAACAAAATATGTTCATTATTTTACCATAACCACCGCATAAAACACAATTCAATAACAGCATTATGTATTAATATTAAACATTAAATCTGGATGGGTATGAGGTGTTTTAACGTACCAATCAGGTTCTGTAACCTCTGAAGAAGTATTAGCCGTGGATAAGAAAGCATTGGCTCTGCTTCAGGCACCTTGCCAACTTAGCTATGCCAGATAAATATCAAACCGAACCGTCTTTCCTGGAACACTCATTGTTGGTTTAAGCACTGCAGCACAACGTTGTGGCCATTTAACAACAACGCGTTTTTTTGTTTTAGAGAGGGCTAATTGAATCAATTGTTGCACGTTATCATCCGCACCAAACAATTGTTGCAACATTTGCATGTCTTTTTTTACCAAAGCCGCTTTTTGACGTTCGGGGTGCATTGGATCAATATAAATCACATCTGGACATTGATCCTCACTCAATGCATCTAAATACAGCAAAGCATCCGTATGCATTAAATCCAATGCCAATTGAGGAGCATCCAACAAAGCGCGCTTTACCCCATCGTTCAATAAAGCAGCCATAACCGGTTGTTTTTCAAGCATCAACACCGTTGCACCAAAACTGGCTAAAACACCAGCATCCCGCCCCCATCCAGCGGTTAAATCCAATATTTTCACGGCGGTTGCAGGTTTACATGCTTGCACCACGCCTTGTTTTTTTCCAGATTGATGACGCTGCAAGGCACTTTTAAAATCAACAAACAAGGGTAAAAAATTTGCGGAGAGCAAGACTAGTTTATCATCGGTAATGGATAACCGCGGCAGAACCTGGTTATCAATGATAAAACCATATTGCGCAGCAATAGCATGAGCATCATCCAGTAAATTAGGCGAAGAAAAACCGATAGCAAAACAATTATTCATCATTGCCCAAAAGAACATCCACACATTCCGCCAAAGAATGATAAACGGGAACCTTGGGATAAGCGGACAATTCGATAGTGTCCGTCATTTGTGACAAAACAATCATGGGTCGTGCTTCCACAGCCAAAGCAGCTTGGATATCAGAGATACGATCGCCAATAAAAGGTATATCTTTTAAAGAACAATTCAATTGCTCTCCGATCGCACGCAACATGCCGGGTGCGGGTTTTCGACATCCACAACCTGTATCAGGCATATGAGGGCAATATTCAAGGGCGTCAATTCGCCCCCCTGCTGCTTGTATAAGTGTCTTTAATTTATGATTAATCGCGTGCAATTGCGCTTCATCATAAAGCCCTCTTGAAACACCTGATTGGTTCGTCGCAATGGCCACCGAATAACCATGAGCGTTCAAGCGTGCAATGGCTTCCACACTGCCTGGAATTAGCACGAGTTCGTCCGGTGTTTTAATGTAGTGAATTGAATCACGATTGATCACACCATCTCGATCTAAAATAACTAGTTTACGCACTGGCGATTCCAATTGATGTTCACATTACACCCCGGTTGGCAATAATGAAATATCTGCAACACCTTGCAACAACCGTTGCATATGGGCCAACAACCGCAATCGATTTTGCCTCAGCTCATCGTTATCAACCATCACCATCACATGTTCGAAATAAGCGTCAACATAGTCTCGCAGTGTGGCCAATTGGTTTAGAGTTTCAACATAATTGTTGGATTGATCATGGGCTGGCATTTGTTGTTCGAGCCGGTGTAATTGCTCAAACAAATTTGTCTCAGCCCCTGCCTCCAATAAATGAGATTGGATTTTGCCTTCTTTGAAGGTTGCATGTTGCAATAAATTGTTGACCCGTTTGCACGCTGCAGCCAATGCTGCTGCTGCAGGCAATTGCATAAAGTCCAGGACAGCTTTAATGCGTTTATCCAAATCAAACAAGCACTCTTTTTGCCGCGCCCTGACCGCTTTAACAATCTCGGAAGAAACCCCTTGGTTTTGATAATAGGATTCCAAGCGATCCAAGATGAACACCTGCAATTCGTTTAAAGCATGATCAACCTCTGGCAGTTGCGATCCGTAAGCATCCCTGGCCTGTTGAATCATATGGGACAAAGTTAGAGGATGGTCCAGTTCGATCAGCATACGTACAACAGCAAGGGCATTGCGGCGTGATTTAAAAGGATCTTTTACGCCTGTAGGCCGTTGACCAATGGCAAAGGTACCCACTAACGTATCCAATCGATCCGCAAGCGATAACACCATCCCCAATTTGGATGAAGGCAATTGGTCCGCTGCAAACCGTGGTAAATATTGTTCCTTTAAAGCCACAGCAACCGCTTCATCTTCACCATCATGCTGAGCATAATAATACCCCATTAATCCCTGCAATTCTGGAAATTCATTTACCATACCGGTCATGAGATCGCACTTGCTTAATTGAGCAGCACGCGTTGCTTGTTCAGGATTAATATCGAACATATTAGCAAAAAAAACAGCTAATTTTTGCACGCGTGTCGCTTTATCGGCTAGCGTGCCCAGTTGCGATTGAAAAACCACGTGCTGGGTGGCATCAGCATAATGCGACAAAGGATGTTTGCGGTCTTGTCGATAAAAAAAGGCAGCATCGCTTAACCGTGCTCTCATCACATTTTCATTGCCCAGGACCACACTTGCGGCATGTTTGCTGTCTATATTCGCAACCGTGATAAAGTGGGGCAACAATTCTCCTGCTTGATTTTTTAAAGCAAAGCATTTTTGATGGGATTGCATCGATGCAATCAATGCTTCAGCAGGCACCTCAAGAAATTCAGGCGAGAAATCGATCAGCAAAGCATGCGGCCACTCCACAATCGACGTCACTTCATCCACCAATTCATCAGGCATGATAGCGATGGCTTGCCGACTTGCCGCCAACGCCTGCACTTGTTTGAGGATCAACTGACGCCTTGCTGCAAAATCAGCCACCACATAACCATCATGCAGAGCAGATTCATAAGCATTCGGCGATGGAATAGCCATAGCTTCAGGATGGTGAAAACGATGCCCATGACTATACCGATCAGTTTTGATACCAAACAAGTCACAATGAACGACCTCATTGCCCAATAACAACACGCCCCAATGCACAGGCCGTGCAAATTCATCCAAGCCATTTCCCCACCGCATGGGTTTGGCAATGGGTAGGCTTGTTACAGCTTCTTTGATAAGAAGTGGCAGTAAATCCACCGTTTTAAGACCAGGTTGAACCGTGTCATAAACCCACCATTCACCTTTGTCTGTTTTAACTTTGCTTAATTGTTCTACACCAACCCCGCAGGATTTGGCAAATCCAAGCAAAGCTGGCAATGGTTTGCCGTTGGCGTCAATGGAAGAAGCACAAGCAGGGCCACGGCGCGATATCTCCTGGCTGGCCTGCATGGTTTGCAAATCTTGCATCAAAACAGCCAGCCGCCTGGGCGTAGCAAAACATCGCACGTCGCCAAAACTGAGCTGGGATTTTGCAAAAACAGCTTTCATATTGTTAACCAACGCATCGGCTAATGGCTTGACTGCGCCCGATGGCAACTCTTCGGTGCCTAATTCAAATAATAATTCACTCAACATCACATACTCTCATCGGAAAACCCAAGGCTTCACGCGCTTCATAATAAGCTTGTGCCACCGCTCTGGACAATTGCCTGACACGTAAAATATACCGTTGTCGCTCGGTCACAGAAATGGCATGGCGCGCATCCAATAAATTGAAGGTGTGCGACGCTTTAATCACCATTTCATACGCCGGCAAAGGCAAACCCAATGCCACCAAACGTTGCGATTCAGTTTCATAATGATCAAATTGTTTCAGCAAAAACGCCACATCCGCGTGTTCGAAATTATACGCGGACATTTCCACTTCATTTTGATGAAATATATCACCATACGTCACCATACCATGCGTGGTATGGCTCCACGGCATATCAAAAAAGCTGTCCACTTTCAAAAGTGACATGGCCAAGCGTTCCAATCCATAGGTCAACTCCCCTGTCACGGGTTTGCAAGGCAAGCCGCCCACTTGTTGGAAATAAGTAAACTGTGACACCTCCATGCCATTTTGCCACACTTCCCAGCCCAATCCCCAGGAACCAAGCGTTGGAGACTCCCAATTGTCTTCCACAAACCGAATATCATCGGTTAAAGGATCAACACCTAGGGCCCGCAAAGAATCCAAGTATTTTTCCTGTATATCCAAGGGTGAAGGTTTCAGCACAACTTGAAATTGGTAATAATGTTGCACACGATTTGGATTTTCCCCATACCGGCCATCGGTGGGACGACGTGATGGCTGCACATACGCTGCCGACCAAGGTTCAGGTCCAATGGCTCTTAAAAAAGTGGCTGGATGAAACGTTCCTGCACCGACCTCCATATCAAGGGGCTGCAAGAGGACGCAGCCTTGCGCGGCCCAAAATTGCTGCAAGGTGAGAATAATGTCTTGGAAGGTTTTCGGTTTATTCATGAATATGT
>CAZGKX010000045.1:6622-13832 GCA_964525945.1 uncultured Legionellaceae bacterium | reverse complement strand
TTTAACTCAATAATGCTGTTCTATTTTTTAAAAAATATACACCCGGATGGGATTCAGGGTGAGGTTGTGGCTTGTTTATCGGAATAGTGCAGTCGTGTAGGGTGGGCAAAAGAGCAAAGCGATGTGCCCACCTGTGATCTATTTATCAAGCGCTTTTACCAGCAGCTTTCGCAATCAAGGCTTGCAATGCTTCTTCACTGGCCGCACCAGGAATGAACGCTGTTTCACTGCCTTCTTTGAATTGGCCGGCCGGTGTGGACAACACAATAAATGCCGGGGTGCCCATTAAATGCATTTTTTCAGCCAATTGCCGATTGGCATCGAGAACATCGGTAACCGCTTTGCTGTCCATGTCCGTTTGCAATTTGGCCATGTTCAAACCAATTGATTTTGCAGTTTCTAAAACAATTTCTTTGTCGAGGTGTTTGTCCACTTTTAGCAACGCTTCTTGCATTTGCATGTATTTTCCTTGCATAGCAGCCGCCATTGCAGCGCGCGATGCAATTTCTGACGTTTTTCCAAAGATAGGGAATTCTTTGAAAATCACACGTAAATTGGAGTCTTTTTTAATTAACTCCGCCACGACGGGTTTCATTTTTTTGCAGTGAATGCATTGATAATCAAAAAATTCAATCAATGTCACATCCCCTTTGGGATTTCCAGCAACCGCAAGTGTTTCACTTAAAAGACCACTGCTGTTTTGTGAAATGGCTGATTTCGCTTCATTTTGCATGGCCGTTTGCTGTTTTTGCTGCAGCGCTTGGGACGCCTCAAGCAAAACCTCAGGATTACTGAGCAAATAATCATGGATAATTTGTTCCATTGCCTTTTTTTGCTCAGGAGTAACATTTGCAGGCTGAGCCATTACAACAGGCGATACAACTGCTGTCATGAAGACACTCGCAGCAAGTAAATTCGTAAATTTCACACCATTCTCCTTTCGTAGGCTAATTTTTCAATCAGCATGAAACGTATCATCTGATGCGTTTAAATTCAATCTATATACGCAAAAATAAGGTTTATGAATAATGCGTGCAATCATTTGCGTCAAATAATTTAAAATTATTTTTTCCATGTTTTTTCACATAATACATCGCTGCATCCGCCTTTTCGATAAGCGATTGAGCGCCATCTTTGGGGTACATGGCAATGCCCAGGCTAAAGCTTATCTTTAACGTTTTGTTGTCGATATGAAATCCCTTGGAAAAAAGTGTGGTGATGCGGTGAATCAATTGCACAATGTCTCGATCGTTATCAATGCCCAGTAAAATTAAGCCAAACTCATCACCACCAAGCCTCGCTAAAGAGTCAATTCCGCGGATATTGTTTTGCATACTTTTCGCCACGGCACTTAACAATAAATCACCGATGGTGTGCCCATATCGATCGTTAATGCTTTTAAAATCATCAAAATCTAAAAAACCCACCGCAAAATTATTTTTTTGGCGTTTGGCATAAGCAATGGCTTGCACAATACGATCTTCAAACAAAGGGCGATTGATTAATCCAGTAAGCGGATCATGCTGAGCCAAATGCTTTAGCTTTTCCAACATTATTTTTTGCTCGGTGATATCACGCACCATAGCAGTAACACCAACAATATCACCCGTGGCATTTTTTATAGGAGACACCGTGATGGAAATGGGTATTAAACGTCCATCTTTATGGGCACGAATGGTTTCCATTTGCTTGACACTTTCACCCAAGGCAATTTTATGCAAAATATCGCCCAATTCATGGGCTTTATCCGGGGGATAAAGTTTTGTAATGGAACAACCACTTATTTCTTCTTGTGTATAACCGTATAATTTTTCAGCGGCTTTGTTCCAACTAAATACAATGCCTTGCAGATCGAGGCCTAAAATAGCTTCATCCGAAAACTCAACCAGCGAAGACAACATAGCGATGGAGGCTTCATTTTTTTTGCGTTCGGTGATGTCTTGTATTAAGCCAAGCATATGCGTGCCTTCGTTAAATTCGACGATATTCCCTGCCGCCCAAATCCACCGCAAACAGGGATCATTCACCCGATAAATTCTGCATTCAACTTCCCACGCGGTATGATGAGCAACGGCTGCTTTAAACGCTTGATCAACACGCGGTTTATCCTCAGGATGAACATGGTTTAAAAAAATGGTGTACGTCCATTCAGCTAAACGCGTTGAATAGCCAAAAATTTGGTCGTGCAGCAATGAACGCTCAGCAACACCTGTGCTTAAATTTAAATTCCAATACCCCAATTGCGCAGTATGCAGCGTAAATTCCAATTCTTTTTGCTTGATATTGTACAAAAATTGAGTATTTTTGCTGTCCATGCCCTTTCTCTCAAAAAGAAGGTTCAACCGTTAGATTCGCATAGGCGACCACCAACCATTTCGTGCCATGATCAACAAAATTTACTTGGACGCGTGTGTGCGCCCCTTGCCCTTCAATGGCCAACACAACACCTTGCCCAAATTTTACGTGACTGACTTGCTGTCCTAGCCTTAAACCCGATTCGTGCTCCATTGCCGCTGTTGATTTTTTTTGTGGCGAAGGATTAAAACGTGCCTTTGCACGCACCTCATGCAACAATTGGCTTGGTAATTCAGCTAGAAAACGTGAAGGCCGATGGTATTCTTCCCGGCCGTACAATCGCCTTATTTCAGCATAAGAGATGACTAATTTTTCCATCGCACGGGTCATGCCGACATAACACAATCGACGTTCCTCCTCCAAGCGAGCGGGATCTTCAATGGATTGCTTACCGGGAAACACCCCCTCTTCCATCCCCACTAAAAACACCAATGGAAACTCAAGCCCTTTGGCAGCATGCAAGGTCATCATGTGCACATAACGTTCATGTTCCTGCGCTTGCATGTCCCCGGCTTCCAATGAAGCATGTGCCAAAAATGCCACCAGCATGGGTAGCTCTTCATCCCTATCTTGCTCATAACGAAATTGCTTGGCAGCATTGACCAATTCTTGTAAATTTTCTGACTTGGATTCAGATTTATCAGCTTTACTCTTCGCAAAATGCTCATATAGACCCGTTTGCGTCAGCAACTCATGGATTTGCTCATCGAGCTCTAGATGTTCGGTGTGGAAATGCAATTGCTCAATCAACTTCATAAAATTGGCCAAAGCCGATGCAGCACGTTGTGAAAAGTGGTTGGAGCCAATCATCCGCGATGCCGATTCCCACAATGAAATGCTGCTGGAACGCGCAAAAATACGCAACTCTTCAAGCGTTTTTTCGCCAATTCCCCGCGCTGGAAAATTAACGACACGTTCAAATGCAGTGTCATCATTAGGATTGGCCAACAAACGCAAATAAGCCAAGGCATCTTTGATTTCCGCACGCTCAAAAAAACGCACGCCACCGTGGATCCGATAAGCAATGCCTGATCGCAACAACGCTTCTTCCAACACGCGAGATTGTGCATTGGAACGGTATAATATGGCAATTTCTTCTGCTGAACGGCCACGCCCAAGTTCCATGGCAAGGTGTTCACTGACAAAACGCGCTTCTTCCAGTTCATTAAAGGCACTAAAAACAACAATTTTTTCACCAGCATGCCCTGCTGTCCATAATTCTTTACCCATGCGCGAGCTGTTGTTGGTGATCAAGGCATTCGCTGCATCCAAAATGGTCGACGTTGAGCGGTAATTTTGTTCGAGCCGGATCAATTGCGTGTTCTGGAAATCTTTGGAAAACCGTTGAATGTTTTCAACTTTAGCGCCCCGCCACCCATAAATGGATTGATCATCATCACCCACCGCCATAACCGCTGCCTGCTCGCCAGCAAGCAGACGAATCCAAGCGTATTGGATAGCATTGGTGTCTTGAAACTCATCCACCAAAATGGCTTGAAAACGCTGTTGATAGTGCGCTAGCAATGCTGGGTTATCCCTTAATAATTCATGGCACCGCAATAATAATTCAGCGAAATCAATGACTCCTGCTGTTCGACACGCTTGTTCATAAGCTTGATAGATGGACAGCAATGTGCGAGCAGGCCCATAAGGTTGCACATGCACATGGTGCGGTCTTAAACCCTCATCTTTATTACCGTTGATGAACGCTTGTGCTTGTTTAACGGGCCATTGATCAATGTCTAAATTCAGTGACACGATGACTCGTTTCAAAATGCGAGCCTGATCGTCGCTGTCCAATATATGAAAATGCTCAGGCAATTTCGCGTCCATATAATGCCGGCGGAGCAAGCGGTGGCACAACCCATGAAAAGTCCCTACCCATAAATTTTGCAAAGGACAGGACAGCAGTTTACTCAAACGCCCTTTCATTTCACCCGCCGCTTTGTTGGTAAAGGTCACCGCTAAAATCGCATGGGGCGATAATTGTTGCTCCTCGACAAGCCAGGCAATTCTGCTGACCAAAACGCGCGTTTTGCCACTACCCGCTCCGGCCAACACCAATAAATTACCCATAGGTGCTGTCACAGCACTGTGTTGCCGTTCATTCAGCCCATCCAACCAAGCCGCCATTGCCATAGAATTTTCCAGAAAAAAATAATGTGCAGGTTAACATATTCGCGCGTTGTTGTATTCAAATTCGAGGTTCTGGTGTACCATGAGTTTTTAACTCGAATAAAAAAATCATGCGTTTATTGATGACTCTCGCGACAACCAGCACCCTCTTATTATCCGCATGTGCATACAAAGGCACAAATCCTGTTGATCCCTACGAACCCATCAACCGCCAATTTTTTAAATTCAACATGGCCGTCGACACCGTTCTTCTAAAACCGCCTGCCACAGTGTATAAAGCCGTGGTGCCCGCAAAAGTACGGTCCGGCATTAACAATGCTTACAACAACGTGAACATGCTCCCCACTGTTGCCAATGATTTATTGCAAGCAGATTGGAATTACGCCATCAAAGACACTTGGCGTTTTATCATCAACACCACCATCGGTATTGGCGGCATATTTGATCCCGCAAGCACGTTTGGTTTGCCACCCCACAGTAACGATTTAGGGTTAACCTTTGCAAAATGGGGTGATAAAACATCCCCTTATTTGGTCATTCCGCTGCTCGGTCCCAGCACATTTCGAGATGGCATGGGCATGATGTTTGATTATGCTTTATTCACCCCTTATCCTTATATCCATTCGGATGCTTTGTTGTATGGCCTATTGGCATTGCGTTATGTGGATCTGCGTTCACAAATGTTTGAAACAGAAAAATTAATGGCCGATGCTCTGGATAAATACACCTTTATGCGGGATGCCTATTTGCAACATCGCAACTTTTTAATCACGGGCGAACAACAAGACAACGGCTCCTTGTATGTGGAGGAAGAACAGCAGGCAAACACGGTCATATTACCGGAAACGCCTGCCGATGGTACGCCTTCAAAATTTCCCTTGACCACGGCGCAGCATGCTACACATAGCACTTTACCAGCCTGAAATTCCCCCGAACACCGGCAACATCATTCGTTTATGCGCCAACAGTGGCGCATTGTTGCATCTCATTCATCCGTTGGCGTTTACCTTGGATGACAAGCGCATGCGTCGCGCTGGTTTGGATTACCATGAGTGGGCCAATATTGTTCATTATGAAAATGAGACTGTTTTTATTGAAAAAAATCAAACACGCCGTATTTTCGCCTGCACCACCAAAACACAAACCCATTACACTGATTTTAATTACCAAGATGAAGACATGTTTCTGTTTGGCCCAGAAACACGTGGCTTACCCGCCGACCTGCGAGAACGCTATCAAAGCATTCGCATTCCCATGCATGCTCAAAGTCGCAGTTTAAATTTATCAAACGCCGTGGCGATTGTTTTTTTTGAAGCTTGGCGGCAATTAGGGTTTAAGTAAGCTCGTGCTTGACCCGCCTTACAGCAAGACCGCGTAAAAAATCCCCAGCAATGTCCAAACCTGTTTCAGCGGCAATTTCCCGAATGCAGGTGGGGCTCGTGACATTGATTTCGGTTAAATAATCGCCAATGACATCAATGCCCACAAAATACAACCCTTTGTCCAAAAACGTCTTGGTCAATTGCGAACAAATCCAGTGCTCTCTCTCGGTAAGCGGTAAAACACGTCCCTTGGCCCCCGCAGCAAGATTGCCTCTTAATTCGCCTTTTGCAGGAATACGAGCCAACCCATAGGACACTGGTTCGCCATTGATCATCAGAATGCGTTTATCACCGCCGGCACTGATTTCCGGGATGTATCGCTGGGCCATGATTTGAATGGATTGATGTTGGGTTAGGGTTTCCAGGATAACGGACAAATTGCGTCCGGCTTTATCCACATGAAAAACGCCCTCTCCCCCCATGGCATGCAATGGCTTAAATATAACATCGCCCTGCTCCTGCCAAAAAGCGCGCAAGTGGTTAATGTTTTGACTCACCAACGTGGAGGGACAGCATTGTGGAAAATGCAATGTAAAAAATTTTTCATTGGCATCACGTAGGGTTTGTGGCTTATTCACAATCAACACACCTTGTTGTTCCGCCAACTCCAACGCATACGTTGCGACAATATAGGCCATATTAAAAGGCGGATCTTTGCGAACTAAAATGATATCAAACGCTGTTAAAGGTTGTTCACCAAGAGGTGTGGTGGTGACCCATTCGTTTTTTGATACGTCTAAATTTGTGATGGACGACATCGTTGCATACGATTGGCCATCCCGACAAAATAAATCGTTGGGTGTGAAATAAGCGCAAAACCACCCTAGTTTTTTGGCACTTTCAATCATCGCCAATGTCGAGTCTTTAGCAGGGTGGATCGTGTGCAACGGGTCCATAAAAAACGCTATTTTCATGGTTACACGCCCTCCGTTGCCGCGATCTCACGGGCCGCCGCCAATGCGGCTAAACGCGCAATCACGCCATACACGTAAAATCGATTCGGTATATCTTCGACATCCAATCCATCGTCCGGCATATTGCAGGCATTGACAAAGGCCAATGGCTCAAAATGCATGCCCGGTGCATTTAAATTTTCATCGCGACCACGCCCTTGATGAACACGGTAAAACCCACCCACAACATCTTGCCCGATCATATAAACCACAGGTTCTGCAACAGCGCCATCGGCCATGGTTTCGAACGTATAAACCCCTTCTTGCAGAATAACCCGACTCACTTTCTGACTCCCTTTGGTGACAGCCATGCGGGAGATTTGATTTCGATTTAATTGTAACAACTGCTCCCTAACTTGCTAACTCATGCTGATCATAACCTGG
>CAZGKX010000045.1:0-6612 GCA_964525945.1 uncultured Legionellaceae bacterium | reverse complement strand
CGCTCATGCCGTGGGTACCATTATCAGCCTTTGCAACCACAAAAGGTTGTTCGGAAATACCGTACGTTTCATATTTTTCAGCAATTTGCGCCAATAGCTTATCCGCTTCCTCGGCAAGCGTATTGACACCGGTTTGCAACATAAAATCCACCCCCTCAATGGCTTTAAAAAAAGGATTGATCAACCAGGGATCCAGTTCAACAAGGGTTGCAAACTCATTGATCACGTCATCATAAAATTGAAAATGCATGGATTTAAGGCGCGATGACCAACCCAGCTGAGCCGTCGGTTGAATGGGTTGGTGTAAATTTTCTAAAATAGCTGGGATACCAGCCGATAAATCATTGTTCAATAACAATAACGAGGGTTGAAAATCGTCCAATGCCACATGATCATTGTGGCGTACCAATGGCTCAATCAGCAGTGTTGAGCCGTTGGCCAATGGGTAAGAAACAGCCTCAACGGCACTTGTGTCCAAATTGCCTAGTCTTACTCGAAATCCAGCTTTCACAAAAATATCACGCAATACCCCCAAACTTTCTAGATAATAAGCATTGCGTGTATACGTTTCGGGAAGGATCAAAATGTTGGCGTGATCCTTTAAGACTGTTTGTGCTGCTTGTATGCACAAGGTGAGAAAATCATGGTTTAAATTATTAAAGCCCGCAGGAAACAGATTGGTATCAACAGGTGCCAATTTAAAACCGGCATGGCGCAAATCCACCGAGGAGGTAATCGGTGCTGGGGTTTTTTGCCATTGTTGCCGAAACCAGCCTTCTATCGTCGCCACTTGATTTAAAAGCTGTTCTTCAACAGGATGCAAAGGACCCGAATGCGCTGTTGTTAAATGAGGAACAGGAAGATCACGAAAAGGCATAGTTTCTCTCAAAATAAATTTATTAATCACATCGATACAGAATGCATGTAGGCTGTATCTTAATCGATACCCCATGTTGGTTAAGCTTATCTTAACAAAGATAAATTATAATACCCTTTTCTGAATAAAGGTTAACATTATGAGATCTCAGACGGAAGAACATTTATCAAAAGCCACTTTTTTCCAAAATTGGCGTCAAAAAACGCAAGGTATAAAACAGCAAGAGCTTAAAAGAGCAGATAAATGTTTTCTTGATTTAATGGAGTCTTGTTTCACCGACAAAACAATGGAATTTAGTATTGATAAATTTAATCAACTTAATTCCTCAGAACAATTTGAATTCATTGAAAGTACCGTGTTGATAGGCCTGACGGAACGTTTTGGAATGGTGGGCCAAAGATGGTTTAAAGAGATTGGAAAATATTTACCCAATATCCTTGCTCGTTTCACAGCAGACCAACGGTATGCATTGGCTCGAATAGACATGGAGCGGAAAGGCACACGCGTTTTAAAAAAATATTCTTTAGACGCGGAACGTGAGGCTGAACTTTTGAGCAAAGCACAACAATCTGTTTTGGCTTTGAAGCCCCGGATTACCAGTGAAATGGTTATCGATTGCCTCACAAAACGTGATCTTAACGCGTTGCAATATCACATTTTTAACCGTTTCTCAGGCTATTCCCCATTGCGAGCAGAAAACCTAAGAAAAGAACTAAAGGCAAAATTGCATGACATCGGCAATGAATGCCGTCAAGGTTCAGTCCACGATGAGACAATACAGCAATTTATCGAAAGCCTCAACCAACTCCAAGATGCTCAAGAATATGATGCTTTACATTACGGTTGGTATACCTACCCAAACTCGATCAAGACACGTCCTTCTCATTGGCGGCACGAAAAAATATCGGGGGATACCTACGTTGAATTTTCCCACGGCGGTGGTTTTTTGCACATTTTAAAATTCTTAACAAAAAAAACAGAAGGTTATCGTTTGGAACGCCCTGGTTTAGGCATTCAAGTGTCCCCGGGAGATCGGGAAAATTCCAGGGATAAATTTTACAGCGAACGGTCCTCTTCCCATTTTGATTACCCTGCGCGTTTATCTGGCACCATTCGAGCGAAATATTTGGACAGTGCAAACAATGGCTATGAAGCGGGTTTACGTTCCAATTTTATTGATTTCATCGAAAATATTGTCATCACTCGATTGGATACCCACGCTTCTTATCAAATTGGAACCGTTCACAATACCGCAGCACTTCATGCCCTCCAAGACATTGAACCCGTAACGGAACATGTGGATGAAGGCACGAGTTATAGTTTAAATAAATAGAGATAAACTTCAGGGCGGTCGCATCTAAATTTGAACATTAAAATGATCTTTTTACCTACGTACCGTGCTTTACGCACGGTACTCATACGATAGTCATTTAAAAGCGAAACTAGATTCCACGCATCAAGCCCCGGAATCTAGGCATAATGCGAGTATAATGTTATTTAGATGCATTTACCTTGAGCTAAACTTGATTTATACAAACTCTTTCATCTATAGTCTAATGTGCTATGTGTCATAAACGACGTGTTCAAGTCGTTTATGCACCAAACATTGATTCCAAGCCATTGCTGTGCAATTTTAAGTTGTTCGTGTAAATAATAAACTAAGGAAAGTACCATGAATAAAAAAATTATAACGTTATCCGCACTCGCTGTATCTTTATCCTTAAGCGTGCCATTGGCCTACGCCCATCACTCCCAATGTGTCGGCGGTGCTAACATTGAAAAAATGGTGAAGGCATTGGATTTAACCCCTGATCAAAAAACTAAAATCATGGCCATTCGTGATCAAGTCAAACCACAAATTCAAGCTAAGCGCCAAGATATGCGGACTGTTCATATGCAAATCAATGATCTTTATAAAGCAGATACATTGGATGAAAGCAAATTGGATGAATTGATCAATCAAGAAAAAGATACTTTTGGCGCCATTTTAAAAATTAGAGCAAACGAACGCCGTGACATTGCCGCCATTCTAACCCCTGAACAAAAAGCTAAATTAGCGGACATGATGCAAAAAATGGAAAAAAAACACCAAGAACCTTCTTTTGATCATGAAGGCGATTAGCCATTAATTGGGGTAGATTGATACCCTTCAACTCTACCGAATGGTGCCCATTCGTTCGCTTAGGGGCTCCATTCGGATCAAGTCGACACCAATGAACAACACTATCCCTCAACTAAAGCTGCAACTCAAACAATTGAAAGAAAATTTATGCCATGAATTTTCCTGCAAACGCAACATAAGTGCGATCACTCATAAATTGGTCAACGGGGTCGATGAATTATTGATTGAGTTGTTTCATAAACATAAGCTAGAACAAAGCAACCATCTTTGTTTATTGGCCATCGGTAGTTATGGGCGGCGCGAGTTACAACTTTATTCAGACATTGATTTGCTGATCCTAATCAGTCCTGATACCCCCCCAGAACAACTCAATCAGGCTCAATTGTTCTTGCAAGATTGCTGGGATATTGGTTTAGAAATCAGTCACCAATTAACCACCGTTAACGATTGCGCCGAATTGGCCAGCCGCGATTTGAGTGTCATTTCGAGTGTTTTGGACATGCATTTGCTATGTGGGCGCGCCTCATTGATGGAGGAATTGCTCTATCAAACCCATACCCTGCACATGTGGCCTAGCCATGACTATTTTTATGCAAAACAACATGAACAGAACCGCAGGTACAAAAAATACGATGAAACGGCTTATAACTTAGAACCCAATGTGAAATACGGACCTGGCGGCTTAAGGGATATTCAACTGTTATTAAACATTGGTAAACGCCACTTCGGCATTAAAAAATTGGCCGATGGCATCAATTGTGGTTTTATCAAGGATAAAGAATACGACGAATTGATGTATTGCCAACATTTTCTCTGGAGTGTTCGGTTTGCGTTGCATTTATTGGCTCAAAAAAAAGAAGAACGCTTGCTGTTTGATTACCAAATCAAATTGGCGGCTTTATTTGGTTACCAAGACAACCCACGCTCGCTGGCCATCGAACAATTCATGAAAACTTATTTCAACATCATTAAACGCACCCGCGAACTAAATGAAATGCTTTTGCAATGGTTTTCGGAAGCCATCATTCATCAGCAAAAACAACGCCTTACCGCCCTGGATGATGCCTTTCAATTGTCCAATAATTTTATTGAAGTACGCCATCCCAAAGTGTTCGAGCAAAACCCTTATGCCTTGTTGCAATTGTTTTTATGGATAGCCACATACCCCAAAATTGAAGGCGTACGAGCCAGCACCATTCGTTTGCTTCGGCAAAACATTTACCTCATGACCAATCAGTTTTTAAATTCCAAAGCCGCCACTACCCTTTTCATGGCTATTTTAAAAGCGCAATATAATCCTTATGAGGCGCTGCAACGCATGAGCCGCTATGGTGTTTTGAGCCATTATCTGGAATGTTTTTCCGCTGTTGCAGGGCAAATGCAATATGATTTATTCCATGTGTACACGGTGGATCAACACACCTTGTTTGTGATCCGTAATTTGACACGATTCATCAACAAAGACTACGCCGCGCAATTTCCATTGGCCCATCAATTAATGATTGGCTTGCCTAAACATGAAATTCTTTATTTAGCAGCTCTTTTTCATGACATTGCAAAAGGACGTGGCGGCGACCATTCAGACTTAGGCGCCATTGAAGCGGAGCATTTTGCCAACCGCCACCACTTAGCACTCGAAGAGACCCGTTTGCTGGTTTGGCTGGTCAAGCACCATTTACTGATGTCACAAACAGCCCAACGGCAAGATATTTATGATGCCAAAACCATCCAAGTTTTTTGCAAATTGTTGCCCGAAACAGATTATTTGGATTATTTGTATTTATTAACCGTTGCCGATATATGCGGCACCAACCCGGCGCTGTGGAACGCCTGGAAAGACTCGCTCTTAAAAGAATTGTTTTTTGCCGCCCAAAAAGCGATGCAACAAGAAAAGAAATTATTGGATGAAGCCGCCTTGGCTGCCGAACGCGGCCAACAAGCCTTGAATATATTGAGCCAAGAAGGCATGCAGGAAAACAGTGTCATGGATTTATGGGCGCAATTTAAGCGTAAATATTTTTTACATGAAACGCCAGAAATGATAGCACGGCACACCAAAGCGATCTTAACCTGCACATCGTTTCCACTGGTCTTGATTATGCCCCACCATAGCCAAGGTGGCACAGAAGTGTTTGTGTATATGCCGCACCGTGATGAGCGCTTCACCATCACCACCACAGTCTTAAGCAATCACCATGCCACGATCCAAGAAGCGATGATCCTCACCACCGCAAACCATTTAGATATGGACACCTATACTATTATGAATGAAAACCACCAAGCCTTTTTTGAAGAGCATCGTACCTTGCTGATGCAACAGGCCTTACGTACCCAGTTATCAGAACAACAGCAAATGCCCACCGTGAACCGCAGACGTTTGTCACGCGCTCAAGCGCATTTTAAATTAAAACCACAAATTTCGTTCACGCAGGATGTGGAAGGCCTTTATACTTGCTTGTTTTTGGTAACAAGTGATCGTGCAAGCTTACTGGCCAACATTGGTCGGGTTTTGTTAACGGAAGGTATTTATTTGCACAATGCCAAAATTGCTACAGCTGGCGAGCGGGTAGAAGACATGTTTTATATCACGAACCAGCAGGGCCGTATCTTAAGTCAACAAGAAGAGCACTCTTTGCATCAGAGATTGATTTTGGAATTAAGTTGAATCAGATTTCCAATTATATTTTCTAACTCATTGTAAATATCGTCATACTCCAGGAGTTTTTTATAAGATAAATATTAATATCGCACCCTTAAATATACCCCCTACGAATGCATTTTTGTATCGAAACAAATCATTTAGTTTTAATTATGTCGTATAATATATTATATAAGCCTATTCAGAGAATTGATAATGAGCAAAAATGATGTCCTATGGATGCAAACTCGTCAGGGGGTGACTAAGCAGCGCCAAAATATATATGACAAATTCATTTGGTATGTATTCAAAGAAAAAGAAAAACAATGGGGTAAAAGGTATCTTTCTAATAAAAATTGGAATAGTCTTTTTGGTGTAATCATATGGTGGGATCAAGCTTTTTTTAAAAGGCCGTTTTTGGTTTCCATTCTGACAGCTGGGGTTATTGTTGGATTTGTAGTTGCGATATTTTTTGCTTGGCCTGCTGTGTCCGCTCTATTAGTTGGTTGGGGAGCAAGTGCCTTAGCAGTCAATATCATTGGTTCCCTCCTTATCACTGCTGCAACATTGGCGACAATTACCATTTTAGGAACGGTAAAACAAACTGCCAATTTAATAACGGGGCGCGGCAAACCTGTGAGCAATATCCTACTATCACTGTTAATGATCGTTGTTCTTGCAGGCGTAGGAGCTGCTTTATTTTATGCGTGGCCTGCGCTTTCTGGAGCCCTTGTTGCTTGGGGAGCGGGAGTAATATTAGCAGAGATTGTCACCCCGATCATCATAGGGATTGTGGCTATTGCCTCCATTTTTGTAGCGGATATGATAGTACAACCTTTTATTAAAAATAAGGCTCCAAGTCGCTCCATGAGCTCTCTCGAAAATAGTTATGAAAATGGTTCTGACAATGGGTCAGAATTTGGTTCTGACAATGGGTCAGAATTTGGTTCTGACAATGGGTCAGAATTTGGTTCT
>CAZGKX010000044.1:21303-23820 GCA_964525945.1 uncultured Legionellaceae bacterium | reverse complement strand
CATTTTTAATTGAAAGTGAGGCACTAGGTACCATTAAATTGAAGGGGATGTTGGCCTCTATTTTAAGTTTTTCTTCTCCTCAGAATCGGCTGATCAGTGATGCTGTAAATTTATTAAAATACATCAATATCAACACGGATGAATCTTTGGTTCGATTACGGGTGGTTGCCACAACCTGGGCCCAAGAAGGTGAATTGCCTTTGTTGCGAAGACGTAGCTCGGAGTTGGTAAAAGCCATCCAAGGCTGGGGGTCCACGGATGTTTCTGAGATCTGCGGTGATCCATTTGCTGGATTTACAGCAGGCTTACTGGCCGCAACCATGTCCAGCCCTGCAGTAGCCACAGTGGCGCCATTGTCACAAATCATTACTATGTTACCGATCACACGCCCTGCTTCGCCATGGCAAGTCGGGGCGCTCTTGTACCGTTCACCCGATGGCAAACCTTGGCCTTTTCAACCAGGCTCTAACCAGCAAACAACATGGATTGATTTGGTCTACGCTCGACCTGGTTCTGGTAAATCCGTGTTATCAAGTGCACAAAATTTGGCGCTTTGCTTATCGGGCGGTTTATCACGTCTGCCACGCATCGCTATTATCGATATAGGGCCTTCCAGCAGTGGATTGATCTCACTGCTGCGCGAAGCTCTGCCCACGTCAAGTCGGCATTTTGTTGCTTATCATCGTTTAAGAATGACCCCTGAATACTCAATTAATCCGTTTGATACACAGTTGGGATGCCGTTATCCAACCGCATCTGAGCGTTCGTTCTTGGTGAATTTTCTAACCCTTTTAACCACACCTCTCGGGGCCATAAAACCTTATGATGGTATGCCAGACCTAGTAGGGATGGTGGTTGATGAGCTCTATAAAAGTTTGGCTGATGAGTATAAACCCGTGCCTTATGCTGCAGGATTGGAAGATTTTATTGACAGTATTTTGGAAGAAATTGGTTTTGTTCGCGACTCCAAATCGACATGGTGGGAAGTCACTGATGCGCTGTTCTCCGCGGGTTTTACCCATGAAGCGTTGTTGGCACAGCGCTATGCAATGCCTCTTTTGGCCGATGCAGCATCCATTTGTCGAACGCCATCGATCGAAGATTTGTATGAAAAAGTAACCGCGCCTACTGGTGAATCATTGATCAACTCGTTTTCGCGTATGATTTCGGCCGCTGTGCGAGAATACCCTATTTTGTCACGGGTAACGGCGTTCGATATTGGCGATGCGCGTGTGGTTTCTTTGGATTTGGATGAGGTTGCAAAAAGTGGCGGCGATGCCGCTGATCGACAAACATCGGTGATGTACATGCTCGCTCGTTATGTGTTAGCAAGACATTATTACCTCACTGAGGAAAGCATGAACAATGTGCCCATGCAATACCAGCTTTATCATAAAGACCGTGTTCGTGAGATACGAGAAGATCCCAAACGTATTATTTATGATGAATTCCATCGTACCGCAAAATCCTTGGCTGTTCGCGAACAGGTTATTGTGGACATGCGGGAAGGTCGTAAATGGAACGTTCAAATTTCATTGCTTTCACAATCGATCGATGATTTTGATCCAGTGATGATCGATTTTGCCACATCCATTTACATCATGGATGCAGGTCCTTCGCAAGCCATCGAAAAAACATGCAAAACATTTGGATTGTCGGAAACAGCAAAAACGGCATTAAGAAATAGAGTGCATGGTCCTCGTCAGGGTGGTGCTACTTTTCTTGCACAATTTGCTACCAAAAATGGCATTAGTATTCAGTTATTAACGTTAACCTTAGGACCCATTGAAATTTGGGCCTTTAGCACCACAGCGGAAGATGCTTCTGTTCGTAATCAACTTTATCGACACATTGGCCCATCGGAAGCGCGGCGATTTTTAGCGGCTCTCTTTCCGAATGGTTCCGTTACAAAAGAAATCACAGAACGTTTAAACGCGCTAAGGGATGAAGGGACATTGATAGAAGATGAAGCAAGAGTTGGGGTTATTGAGCAGTTGGTCAATGATATTTTGGAAACTTACTCCCGTGATCCCAATAGCAAAAGTTTACCGATTGTGAAGCATTAAACTTATGTGTGAAAAATTAGGCTTTGGTCGCTGCTCAAGCCTAAAAATTATCTGGTAAATTGTACAAAATATGCTAGAATGGCGCCAAATTCATCCATTCATAGGCGGGCAATGTGCGGTTAGTTGCAGCTCTTTTTGGTGCTATTCTCGCGACAGTGGCCCAAATCATTAAATTACCTCTCAGAGTATTGTTTTTTGGTCTATTTCTGGTGGCCCTTCCGTTTGCATTGACTTACCTTTCCATCAAGATCGGTTTAGCGTTCAACGACTTGCTTTGGCCTGTAGGTCCTGTGGTGATGACTGTGGCCTCAGCGGCTTTGCTCGCTTTGATCGGCATTGGCTGTGCGTACAGTACTTTTTTAAATCAAGTGTCAGAGACAGGTTTCTAACCTGAGACATTCGGAAGGATTCGATGCTGAGGGCCTTAAGTTCCTCCGCTTTGCGACCTATA
>CAZGKX010000044.1:12505-21293 GCA_964525945.1 uncultured Legionellaceae bacterium | reverse complement strand
TGTCAGAGACCCTCGTCGATATCGTATTTATTCTGATCCAGCCCTTTAGTGGCTTTTATAAAGGATGGAATCGCGGGTTTGTAGCGGTTGCTCAAGATGTACAGCTCGATTTATTTCAGCATGTTTCTGAAATAACAACGTCCTATGCCGGCATATGGTCGTATTTATACGATTCTTTTGTAAACGATCCTGACGATGAATTGGATCTGGCCGATGAATTGGATCTAACCGATGAATTGGATCTAGCCGATGAAGATGATTTTTATTTGGAAAACATTGAGCTAAGTGATGCTTCTTTAAAAGCTTTAGCAAAGGAATATGCTGCTTTTACGCCACTGTCATCTTGTGAGTTGGAAATATTAAAAAATAACCCGGCGGTAGATAAGAAAAAAATCGATCAATATCTAACTTTATTGGGCTTGGTCACGGACAATTGTCCTATATTTTTTTCACGGCCACTGCGAGAAAATGCAATTGTATTGGTCAAGCAATATTATAAAACAGATGAAGACACAACAAAGCCTGGTTGGACATTTAAGGTTAAGTCAGCGGTTGATGAAACAAAATGGCTGCCGATAAAAGCATCGTCATTGCTTATGGATAAAGCTGCACTTGAGGATGCTGTTTTAAGAAAAACAGAAAACCCTCTGAATCGTGATCCCTTAAACCGGCCCCAAACCCGCTGGGATCCTAAACAACAACCAGAATTTTTTGTCGATGTTGACACTGCTCATGGTAAAAAACATTACCCGACGCGTTATGTCTATCATCCTTACTATGCCAATCCTCGCGATACCAAACATAACGTTACAATTGATGGTGACGTGCATGAAATGGGAATGAGCCAAGAGGCCATGTTGGTCACAAAAGAGTTAAGAGCTTATTTGAAAATGGCACCCCGTCCTGTTGATCACGATCAAGGTGATGATCAACGATATCAACAATGCAAACGGTTCATGTAGCAAATTCGACGTCTTATGGGCAAAACGCGTAAGATGTCGCGCACCCAAATAACTAAACGATGGTGTCATTTAAAACAAACCCATTTAAAATACCAGGAATAAACGGGTTTACTTGGTTTTGTGTTTTAAGTAAATATCGCCCAGAATTACCATTTACTTCAAAAAGAATCTGTAAATTGGCGCTATCGTCTTCATCCACCAGCACATTCACTTTTTGTAAAATTTTAAAGAAAGCCCAGGGGCCTAGTTCTTCTATTTCAAATTGATTGCCTTCTATGGAATTTAAGACCAACCTTGCGTTGGATTCAGGCCAATGGAAACTGGTGAATGAATCACTGGTTTGATTATCAACTAATTTTTTGTCGCCAATGGTTAATTTTAAGCTTGCAACAATCGGATCGAGGCTTATTTTTTGCAAACTAAATTCGATTTGACTGGTGTCACTCTGCTCAGGAAAAAACATATTGGTGATTACATTGGCACGAATCAATTCATTGATCATGTCCGTAGAAATGGGCAATACATAGTTGTTGGCTTCTTTTAATTGCCACTGAGGGTTTGAGGTGTCCAAAAACGGCTTTAAATAATCATTGATAAACTGATTGAGAGTGCCATGGCTTGCAAAAAAGCGATTAAAATCTGCAATGGAAATCTCTTGCGATTGTGCTGCATCGAAAGGATAACGTTTAGCGATGGTTGATTGGTAATCATGGAAAACCAGTTGCTGCCATTGGTGATTGATATAATTTCTGCCATCGTTGATCATTGTAAACCATGTGTCATCCGCAATTTGTTTTGCCCAAGTCGATACAGGCTCCGGCAATTGGCGCATTTGAGTGTACAGTTCACTCAACGGATTGAGCAGAACATCACCTTGAAACCTTGATTTAACCAAATGAAACGCTGTTTTGCCTTGATCATTGACGACCGATAAGGTGCTTAAGAACTTTTGTAACTCGTTGACGGTCAGCGTTAAATTACTAATAGCTGAATGGCTCAATAAACTTAAATCCGTAAATTTGCTGGCAATCTCGCGGTTGAATAAACCCGCATTGTCTTGAAAATCAGGTGCTGTTTGCTGTTGTATGAGATCAATTAATTTGCTAATGGCATTGGATTGATTCAAGGTTTGAGCCAAGCCAAGTGCTTGCTGATAATTTTGTACATGGACCGGTAAGGAGTGGCGCATAAAGTTTTGCCACCACACCACGTATTCATAGCAATAGGCTTCTTGTAAAACACGGTCTAAGTCAAACAAGTCTTGTCGCGCTAGAACCCAATTGTCTGTTTGCAATTTTTTACTGATTGCTGGAAGGCTGTCAAGCGTCGCTGCGAATCCAGCTTTTGTTAAATAAACGGGAACCTCTTTACTGGCTAGTGCAAAACCTTCAACAAGAATGGGTTGTGTGCTCGATGAAAAATTAGGTCTCGCCAAGGCATAATACAAATATTTAGCAGGCAAGGCATTTAAGTAATTTCTGGTGTCGCTGACCAGTTGTTGATTGATGGCAATGGGTTGCATAGGCGTATGCAGCGATTTTTTTAACAAAGTCAATTTTTTTTGCAACGCGTCAGTATGGACGTTCTGTTTTTGCCACTGTTGGTCGAACCAGTCAATGATGTCTTGTTGGGAGAAACGTTTGCTGTCACTCAACATCAGGTAAACTTTCAGTGCATTGTATCGTTCAATCGGTGTGGCGTGCGCATTCGTGATGGATTGTTCAAGTTCCGATAAAATGGTTGGAAAAAACTGGTGGTTCAAACGGTGCTGGGTGTTGGTTTGGAGTTGCACTTTTATTTGCTGCAAAGTTGGCATGGCCAGCGAGGTCGATATTTTTTTCAAAGAGTTGGATGCTTTATTAAGGTGGTAAACAGCAACGGCTTGTTTATTGGTTTGCGTTGATAATGCATCATAAGCAATCAATTCTTTGCTCGCCTCATCCAATAAGTAAGTTGATTTGACGTGTTGATAGCCGATCCAAAGCAGAGAAAGCAAAAGACTGGATGCTATAACTCCGCCTATCCATTTGTGAGTTGGTGTAAAACAAGGAATATGGTATTTCGTTTGCTTTTGAAAACAAGCCAAGGCTTCTTCAATAAAATAAGCACGGTAATTGGTGGAATGGGGAGCATGCTCTTGGAGTGTCAAGGCATATTCATGTTGAATTTTACCGTTGAGCCTATCTAGACCCGCCCCGCCTTGCTCCGCGCTCGTAAAATAGACGGATTGCAGGCCTATCAGGCGCGGCGAAATGTGCTTGATCAACACTTGTATGGGTGAGCGAAGGCTTGCAAATTGCAACGGCAATTCGCGGATTAATGTACGTTTGATGCTCGAACGAGCCGGGTGAATTTTTTGAATGACTTTTTGGTTTAAGACTTCAATAAAATCATCAAATTGTTGTTTATAAATATCAAGCAATTGCCCAGACTGTTGCTTATTGTTTAAAGAGAAACCAAGTGGTTTTTGCAATTCGGTGGGATGTTCGTATTGAAAAAATTCACAAAACCCTGCCAGCACATCCAGTTTAGTAAAAAGGATGCAAGCGTCGGCACGATAACCTAAACTCAGCCCAAAACGCTCTAAAAAAAGTGCATGTGCTTTGCACTGTTCAGAGGTGTGTGCAGGATCAAGTGAAAATAAATCGTTGATATCCACACAAAGCACAATACCGGATATTTTTAATGACCGGTGACAACGGTTGAGTTGTTTGAGTGTGTATTGTAGTAAATTATGGCTTTGATTGAGCCAAGTTTCACCCAACTCCACAATAACGCCATGTTGATTATAATAGATATCGATTGCACATTCAGTATGAACTGTAATGTGTTCCATGTGGCTTTGCCGCAATACACTGCTTTTACCTTGTTTCGCTTTGCCTGTTAATATTAAAAAAGACAGGGGATTGTATTGAGGTTTTAATTCAGAAACTAATTTATTTAGCGCATGACAAAGCGCTTGCAATGATTTATCCATTAATTATCCATGTTGGCAAGTACAGTGTGTCCTAATAAAAGATTCTTTGCTTTATGCTCCAACACGACATGGCTGCTAAAATAAAGCGCTGTAATGACGCACAGGGAACCTATGGCCGTAAGCCACACCGGTTTGATGTTGATAGGTTCGGGTGTGACAGTGGGGTGCTCTTTAAACAATCGATACGTTTTATTAACACGGTGTTGTTCAATAAGTTGATGCAGTTCTTCAATTAAATTATCCAAGGTTTGACGACCATCTGCGCGTACGTGCTGTTCCCCTTCAAATCCGGTGATTAAACAATAATAAGACAATTCCAATAGATCGAGGTGTTGATTCGTACGTTCTTTTAAATGATGAACGATTTCAAAGAAACGGCGTTCAGGCCCCACGTCGTCATGCGAGGAGGGGGTAAATGCTTTGAATTCCACGGCCTTTCCATATAAACGGACGTAATTTTTTCCTAACAACTCATCAATTGTGGCGCTTAATAGGTAATGGGCAATGACCACGGAATCGTTTGCATAATTTTGACTGTGCAAGCAACTGTGGAACGCCAGCAACTCATGTTCAATGTTATCGCGAATGATCGCAATGGATGGCAAGGTGGGACTTGCGCCTAACCGTTCCAGCAAAGAAAAAAGAGGACTGGCGGCGGCGACAAGAGGGTTTGCCGTCGAGCTTGTCACAAATAATTTCGAGCGAAAATAGCCTTGTGGGAATCTATGATGGCCAGATAATGAAAAGCGACCTACCAGGGAGGTCGAATAAGGTTCGGCTGGCATGTATCTTACTCCGTGAGGACAATGCAAATGGCTAACCTAGTACCGTTTCCATTTCGTTTTGACAGGTTGCTGCCATTCCCGCGAAAGCGGGAATCTATCCTTGAGCTGGCACTTGAGCTACAGCCAGCATGGATCCCCGCCTTCGCGGGGATGACACAACGCTATCTGTCAAAACGAAATGGAAACGGTACTACACCGATAATACGTTATCTCGGGATGGATGAGAAGTCGAATAATTTTATTTTTTCTAGCCTTCTACGCATTGTCAGGAAAGGCTTGATTTTCAAACTCCATCAATTGTTGTTCTAATTGCCACTGCAATTGAGCTTTGTGGCTGGATTGAATGAATTTTTTACAGCTTGCATCCTGTAAATTTTGGCAAGCTGAAATTTTAATGCCCAGTCTGGGATCACGCCATATACTATTACCGGGCAGAAAACTATACGTCAAGGCATTCCTATTGATGGTTTTAATGGTTGCATAATCCAAGGCATATTTCTGCACGGCGTCAACGTATTGTTGGGTTAAGCTGGTGCGTAAAATGCCTTCATCATCGGTAGACAGCACAACGGGTACTTTATTTGTCAAATAAACAGGCAATGGATGCTGGTGTTCATCAACCTGCAATATGGATTGATTGCTGGTTAAATTAATTTCCACGGCCACAGCGTTTTGGGTCATGTAGTTTAAAATTAAATCGGATTTTTGTTCGTGTAAAATATCGACCCCATGGCCAATTCGTTCAGCGTGGCCAGTGAACAATGCATCATGGATGTGAGAACGCAAGGCCTTTTTATCCGCCAGCTGTGGCGTAAGCTCACCGGCATGTAACGCTATGTGCACTTGCGGGTAGGTTTGATGCATAAAATTTATAATGGCCATTTGCGCTTTGTAATCCCGCAATGAAATTTTGCCATCCTCGGCTTGTACCAGATTTATACCGACGATGTCCTTGGATCGATTGGCTGCTTCAAACGCATTGAGCGCTTGAGCAAAAACGTTGTCCAAAGGCTGTTCGCGCAGAATGTAATATTGAAATTTAACCGTCACTCCGCAAGCCGGGCTGGCTAGAGTGTCACAGTTTAAATGTTGGTGTGTTTTGATGAGGATGCGGTTGGTTTCTTCAACTGTAAATTGAATGTTATTTTGAAAGGTTGTATTGGCAAGGAGTCGATTACGTTTATCCGCTAAACTGTGGGTGGCATGAAGTTGATTAGCAAACGTGGCAGATCGGGCATTGTCCACCAATAACATCACTTCCAAATACAATTCGTGTTGTTCTGCCGCTCGCTGCATAACCGAGGCGAGCAATTCTGGAAAAAAATCCACGGCAGCGGGCATGAATTTAAAAAAAGTAGCATAAAAATGATCATGGGCTGATTCTTGATGGGCATCAAATCCTTCCATGGACCAGGCCTTGAGTGTTTGTTGATACAATTGTTGATTGGTCAACAGCTCTTTGGTTAAGTTACCTTGGCACGCCACTGAGGTTTTGCTAATGGTTGAGGTGGTTTGATCGATGCAATAGTTGTTCCGTGCGGCTAATGACAAAAGAGTTTCAGGATATGCACCGCCTTCGAGGTGATAATGCAATTCACCCCCTTTGGGCATGTCTTTAAAAAACGCATAAAGTGCTTTCGGGTTTGATTTTATTGCTTCAAAATGCTGGTTCACGTTTGCAAAAGAAGGAATTGATGCAACGAAGAATAAAAAAAACAGGGTTAGTTTTTTATGAAAAAACATCGTGTTCATCAGCGTTATCACACAGGGTACTATTATCTCATGTTTAACGCGTTGTGTCAGTAGGTCAAAAAATGATATTATTGTTTACAATAAAACACCAATCAGGAATTGATATGAACATGATCCCGTTAATGGGAATGGGGACTTTTATTGGCATTGAAGCTGATCACGTCCAAAATTTGACTCAACGATACAGTCTAACAACGGAGATGATTTATTCCGCTTTAGCAAAAGGCTACCGTCACATCGATCTTGCTGAAAACTACCATAATTTACCGGCCGTTGCAGCTGCATTGACCCAAGCATTTCAACCATTGTCCGCCAATGGCTTGGGGTTAAAAAGAGAAGACATCTGGTTAACCATGAAAGCAGTTCAGCCTTATACAGACGCGCATATTACCGAGTTGTTGAACGCTGTTGGAGTGGGCTATTTTGATTTATTTCTTATTCATTTCCCTACGGCAGGTGGTTTGTTTGACGATAAAGAAACACTCACGGCAAAGTGGAGAGCGCTTGCGCAGATGGGGCAGGATAAAATTAAACGAATAGGGGTTTCTAATTTTTATGAGCCTCATTTGCAACGACTATTGGCTGTTTGTGAAGAAGAAGAGCTGCCTTTCCCTTATGCCAATCAGTGTTTAATCAATCCTTGGGCCCCAAACACATCGCTTGTTGATTTTTGTGAGGCGCATGGTATTGGTGTGATGGCCTACAGTCCGCTAGGTTATGCTTACGCGCCCTTGATTTTAGCCGATGATACCTTGCAAACCATTGCCAAGGAGCTGAACGCTACTCCCGCGCAGGTTGTTCTGGCTTGGTTGATGAAAAAGGAAATAAGGGTCATCCCAAAGACGAACCATCATGAGCGATTGGTGGAAAATTATGATTCACAACGCCTTGTACCACTGCTCACCCCCGAGCACATGCACGCCATTGACGGCATCACGCCTCCTTTTCCCATGAGCACGGATACATCGGAATCGTGTGAAAAACATGGCAATGATTTATCGTGGGGGAATGCGGCTCGCTTGGGCATGAATTAACCCCGAGCCTGTGAGAAAAACAACAACCCTTGGTGGTCCAAGGGTTGCGTCAAACCAATCGATTAATGTTGAGCAACCGCTAACCCTTTGAGGATGGTTAATGCTGCGTATAACTGATAATCCTCATGCAGCAAACTTGCTTCATCGTTGCTGGGTTTAGTGGGATCTACTTTTTTTGTGGGTCCATTGCCATTTTGCAAATGCCCGCCCAACTCGGCTTCAGTAAAGCCAGAAAAAGCAGCTTTAGCTCCCGATTTCGGTACGGCGATTTCTTCCACCACGATGTCAGGGGTAATGCCTTGTGCTTGAATGGATGTTCCTGATGGTGTGAAATACAGCGCTGTTGTTAATTTAATCCCGCGTTTATCATCCAGGGGCAACACGGTTTGTACGGAGCCTTTCCCAAAACTTCGGGTTCCTAAAATAATGGCGCGTTTGTTGTCTTTGAGGGCACCGGCCACAATTTCTGAGGCAGACGCTGAACCATTATTGATCAAAACCACCATAGGCGCATTGTTCAATATGTCATTGGAGTTGGCCATGGCAGTAAATTTGGAGCCTGGTAAACGGCCTTGCGTGTAAACAATCATTTCTTGTTTACCATTTTTATCTTTGCCTAAAAATGCCCCTGATATTTGAATGGCAGAATCCAACAGTCCACCAGGATTGTTACGCAAATCCAAGACCAAACCGCGCAGTTGACCACCTGCTTGTTTTTTAAGCTGGGCAATCGCTTGCTGCATGTCCTTGTCCGTTAATGTTTGAAATTGTGTTAAACGAACATACCCATATTGATTGTCAAGCAATTTACTTTTAACGCTTTTTATTTCAATTTTTTCACGCATCAGCGTAAAGGTTAATGGTTTGTCCGCGCCTTTACGCAATACCGTCAGTTCAATCGGACTTCCGGGTGCACCACGCATGAGGTTTACAGCGTCTTTAAGTTCCAAGCCTTGCACGGATTGCGCACCCAACTTAATGATATAATCCCCAGCTTTGATGCCAGCCTTAAACGCTGGGGTATCCACCAACGGGGTAATCACTTTGACCACACCATCTTCCATCGTGACTTCGATGCCAAGTCCTCCAAATTCGCCATTGGTGGCGGTTTGGAGTTCTTTAAAATCATTTTCATCCAAGTAACTTGAATGGGGATCCAGCCCACTCAACATCCCGCGAATTGCATTGTCAAACAATACTTTGTCATCCGTGGGTTTGACATAATATTTTTTGATCAAGCTTTTTCCCTCGCGTCGAAAATAAAATAATTCTTCTGCT
>CAZGKX010000044.1:0-12495 GCA_964525945.1 uncultured Legionellaceae bacterium | reverse complement strand
CATAATATTTTTTAATTTCACTGATGGCATTCGAAAATCGTTGCACATCTTCCATCGGGATTTGTTGATCGCCTTCTTGCTGGATGCTATCTCTTTCAGGTAGTGCTTGCACTGAGAAAGGTAGTAGAGACACACACATCGCTACCATTACACCTGTATATAACTTTCTATAAATCATGTAATTCTCCTTGGAAGCACGGTCTTTAGTTGTATTACTATGCCCTTTTGTTCTTATTGTTACAGAGAATAATTAAGACATCCAGTCCATTGGAGGAATTGCTCTTCCTCGACGTCTTATTTCAAAGTATAGACCGTTTTCTTTAAGAGTGCCGCTATGCCCAACTGCGGCAATTTGTTCCCCTTGATTGACGGTATCACCTTTCTTTTTATACAACGCTTGGTTATTGGCGTACAAGGTCATAAGCCCCCAACCGTGATCGAGAATCAATAAACGCCCATAGCCATTTAACCAATCACAAAAGACAACTTTCCCCGGATATGCTGCAAGTACGGGAGAACCTTCCGGTGCAAAAAAAACGACGCCTTGGTGCAATTTTTCACTGTGTTGCTGTGTTTGCACGGGTGTTGTTATTTTATTGCGGATTTTTGTGATAGGGCGGCGTGTTTGAACAACACTTTGCTGCACCAACGATGTTAACAATCGGGTTAAATTGGCTTGGCTTTGCTTATAGTTTTCCAACGTTTGTTGTTTGCTGTGGATATCTTTGTCCAAGGTGTGCATTAAAGCAGTGTGGTACAGTTTGTTTTGATCAAATTGTTTTTGATGGTTTTTTAATTGTTGTTGCAACTGCTGTTGCACTAACATTTCTTGTTGCAGTTGTTGTTGGTTGGCGCGTAAATTTTTCTGAATGGCTATGACCTCGTTCATCACCTTTTGCCGAGCTTGCACTAAATACTGATAATACGTAAATAAGCGCTGAATGTTCTGAGGGTTGTCTTGGTTCAATAACCATTTCAAAGGTTGATAATCACTGGCCTGGTAACGAACTCGCAAATGATTGGACAGAATAACTTGTTGTTGGTGCAAGGTTTGGTTCAACGTATTGATTTTTAATTGCAACCCATCAATTTGCTGTTGCTTGGCTGTCAAAGACGCTTGAAGTTTTTTAAGTTCTTCGGCCCCTTGATTGATTTTTTTTTCAGTCAGGACCAGTTCTTGTTGCAAAAGTTGTTGTTTATTGTGGGCTACTTTTAAGGTTTGTTGCAGTTGATTGATTTTACTTTCCAACTGTTTAAGATTCAATTTTGTTTGTTGCACGGTGGCATTTTGCGCCCACCCATGCCCAAACTGCAGCAATATACCTAACGCAATCAAGCTTTTTTTTACGGACGTGCTGTGCTTAATTTGCATGTTTTTTCACCAACAATGTTTTGCCTTGCATGTCGTTTGGCGGTTGAATGCCCAATAGGGTTAAGACGGTTGGCGCAATATCAATCAAGCTCCCGGTTTGTGCATTTATTTGCCAATCAGCATGGCCTACATAGACAAAAGGGACGGGGTGATGGGTATGGGCGGTATGTGCTTGTTGAGTGCTCTCATCGTACATGCATTCTGCATTGCCATGATCCGCTGTAATGAGCAATTGCCCGTTGACCTTTTGCACAGCGGCACCAATGTCATGCATCACCTTATCCAAGGTTGCAATCGCTTGCACGGTGGCCTCCATGTTGCCGGAGTGGCCAACCATATCGGCGTTTGCAAAATTACATATGATCACATCGTAACGTTGTGCATGCAATGCTTTAATGATTGTATCTGCAACGATGGCAGCATTCATTTCAGGTTGTAAATCATAGGTAGCAACGGCGGGCGAGGGAATCAATATCCGCTCCTCGAGAGGAAACACCTGCTCGGAACCGCCATTGAGGAAAAAAGTCACATGCGCGTATTTTTCAGTTTCTGCAATGCGTAATTGGCGGAGGTTGTGATGAGCGAGCACTTCGCCAAGCGTGTTATGCAAAGGTTGCTGAGGAAAGGCGCTTTGAGTGACAAGATGTTTGGCGTAAGGCGTCATGCTGATGAATTGCGAAATTTTCGGACGTGTGCTTCGCTCAAAACCGTCAAATTGATCGGCAATCAAGGCTTGTGTTAACTGCCGAGCTCGGTCGGAGCGAAAGTTGAAAAAAAACACGGTGTCGCCCGTCATGATGGGGCGCAGGGCATCCATTCGGGTGGGTGGAATAAATTCATCATAAATGTGTTGTTTATAAAAACTATCCAGCGCTTCTAATGCTGTAGAAAAATGGTGTGGGCTTTCTGCTGTGGTTAGTAATTGATACACAGGTGCTACCCGTGCCCATCGCTTATCCCTATCCATGGCATAGTAGCGCCCGGTGATTGAGCCAATGGTCGCCACAGGGTGATGCTCAAGAAAAGACATCAGCGTTGTTAAATTTGATCGTGCACTTTGGGGGGGAGTGTCCCGTCCATCTAAAAATAAATGCAGCACCACGTTGGAAAAATGTTGCTTTTCGCAGAGCGCTAAAAACGCATACAAATGATCTTCATGGCTATGCACCCCGCCTTGTGACAACAATCCCCAAACATGAATGGTCTTGCTGGTGGCTTTCATGTCGTTAATGGCTTTCAGAAACACGGGATTTGTTGAAAAATCACCCGAGGCAATGGCTTGATTGATCCGGGTAAAATCTTGAGGAATGACCCGGCCTGCTCCAATGTGCATATGGCCTACTTCAGAATTACCCATTTGTTGGTCTGGCAAGCCAACGGGGGTGCCAGAGGCCTCGAGCAACACATGTGGACGTGTATGCCACCACTCATCCCATTGGGGTGTAGGTGCTAAATTAATGGCATTGTGTTCTGATTTTTCGCTAAAACCCCATCCATCCAAAATCATTAAAACAAGGGGTGTATTTTTGTGCATGAATTTCTCTTAATATTTTCCAATAAAGAGGTTAGACTATAGGCCATTTTTGTTGAAGGAAGAAGTAGGTTGAATCAAAAATTACCGCAACATATCGCCATCATAATGGATGGTAACGGACGATGGGCTGAAAGTCGCGGCTTACCACGTAGCGAAGGACATCGATTGGGTGTGGACGTTGTGAAAACCATCGTCAAAGAATGTGTGGCAAAAAAGATAAAAGTGCTGAGTGTTTGGGCTTTTGGTAGCGAAAACTGGGCGAGACCCGCGGCAGAAGTCGAATTTCTCATGCAATTGTTTTTGCAAGCGTTGGCACGCGAAATTCAAGAGTTATTTGAAAGTGGCGTTTGTTTACGGTTTACCGGAGATAGAAGCCAACTATCTCCCGCACTTTGTGAACAAATGAAATCTGCGGAAAATTTAACGGGTGAAAACACGAAACTTATTTTAAACGTCGTGATTAACTACGGTGGCAAATGGGATATTGTGCAAGTTGCCAAAACATTGGCAAGTCGAGTGGCCGCAGGTTTGATGACCGTGAACGACATCCATGACGAGTCCTTTGCGCCATTGCTAAAAACGGATGGTTTGACGGATCCCGGTTTATATATCCGAACCAGTGGTGAACAACGCATCAGTAATTTTTTCCTTTGGCAACTGGCGTATACGGAATTGTATTTTTCTGAGGTTTACTGGCCGGAATTCAATGCCGTTGAACTTGAAAAAGCGCTGGAATATTACAGTTCCCGAGAAAGAAGGTATGGAAAAACCTCCAAGCAATTGATCGAGAAACAAGATGTTTAAGCAACGGTTTTT
Organism: uncultured Legionellaceae bacterium; assembly: GCA_964525945.1. Lineage (GTDB taxonomy): Bacteria > Pseudomonadota > Gammaproteobacteria > Legionellales > Legionellaceae > CAZGKX01. The sequence goes on along the minus strand of CAZGKX010000044.1, from coordinate 8,773 downwards.
AACAACAATCATCCTGGTCCCGTTGGTTTTAATGCTGCTTTATTTCGGTAAGGGTTGGATGTTAGCGACCCTCGTTTTGGTGTTGAACATAGCGTTGGGCTGGGAATGGCTGCAATTAATTCCTGCACAACGCTGGTTCAGTAAGCTGGTGTTCATCGTCGCATTGATTGTAGCCATTGGTTTATGCGCGCGATGGCTACAACTATGGTTGACCGTCGGCCTGGTTTTGTGGGGTTTCAATGCCTTGGCGATCCTTGCTTTTCCGCGATCGCAACACGGCTGGGGGTATCGCCCCGTTGTAATGGTTTTAGGGCTGGTGCTGTTGCCTTTGTTTACAACTTTATTGGTCGGTTTATACCAACAAGCGCTGGGTAAAGATTTAATTGTGTATTTATTATGCCTGGTTTGGGCAACCGATATTGGCGCTTATTTAGCAGGTAAACAGTGGGGACGGGTCAAACTAATTCCTAGCGTGAGTCCAGGCAAGACCATTGAAGGTTTGATGGGGGGCGTTACCATGGCCGGTCTTGTGGCCTGGGGAGCTGCCTTCTATTTCCATCCAGCACACCTGAGCGGGTGGTTTGCGGTCGCATTGGCGACAATTTTAATTTCTATCGTGGGTGATCTGTTTATCAGTATGCTGAAACGGCGTTGTCATTTAAAAGACACTGGGCACATTATTCCTGGCCACGGTGGCGTGCTTGATCGTTTTGATAGCATGTTAGCCGCTCTCCCCATGTTTTATTTTGGGTTGCAATTTATAGCCAGAGGATAAAATGTTTTCAACCTTGCTTTATTTTATTCTGGCGTTAATGATTTTGGTGTTGGTGCATGAATACGGTCACTTTATTGTTGCACGTTGGTGTGGTGTCAAAGTTTTACGGTTTTCGTTTGGTTTTGGGAAAGTATTGGCCCGTTGGCGTGATAAACGGGGCACCGAATACGCTTGGTCGCTTATTCCTTTAGGCGGCTACATTAAAATGCTTGATGAATCTGAAGGGCCGGTGGATGAAAGCGAGCGTCATTTGGCGTTTAATAATAAATCCATATGGGCGCGTATTGCTATTGTTGTGGCCGGACCCTTGTTTAATTTTATATTTGCTTTTATTGCGCTGTGGCTGGTTCTTGTTATCGGTATTAAATCATTCGCCCCTATCATTGGTCATGTTGCTCCCAACAGCATTGCAGCGCAAGCAGGTTTGGATGTAAAACAAGAAATATTGGCTGTGAATGGGCAACCTATTGCCAGTTGGCGGGATTTTCAATACGCGTTTATGCCTTTGGTGGGGACGCAAGAACCTGTTTTATTGACTGTTAAATCCACGCCCCACCACCTGCAAAAACAACGTTCATTGTCTTTGCAGCATTGGCAGCTTGATGCAAAAAATCCAGATTTACTGGACAGTTTAGGGATTACTCCTTTTGTGCCGACCATTCCTCCAATCGTTGCAGAAGTCATGCCGAATTCACCTGCCCAAACCGCCGGTTTTCAGGTCAATGATGTGGTTGTTTCAGTCAATAATCAAACCATTTCAGATTGGTTAACCTTGGTTGCTTTCGTTAAAAAACACCCCAATCAGGATCTTGTATTTGTGATCAAACGTCAGAAGGATACCAAACGTCTAATTGCACACACCACCATGACCACGGAGAATGGCCAACAACAAGGCTCCTTGGGGCTGCGTTCCCAAACAATACATTGGCCTGAGTCTTGGCTGCGTGTCCAACGCCTACCACCACTGCAGGCGGTAGGGGCTGCTTTTAAAGACACGGTGGATATGACCGCAACCACGTTTATACTCATTGGTCGTTTGATCAAAGGGCAACTGTCTTTAAAAACGATGAGTGGGCCGGTGGGTATTGCCAAAGGTGCGGGTGAATCAGGGCGCGGTGGTTTTGTTTATTATTTATCTTTTTTAGCATTGGTGAGTATCAGTTTAGGTGTATTGAATTTGCTACCTATTCCCATGTTGGATGGTGGGCATTTATTATATTACATCCTTGAGTTAGGGTGTCGTCGGCCGGTTTCTGATCAACTAAAAACAATAGGCACTTATTTGGGCTTGGTGTTTTTGATTGCATTAACCCTCATTGCTTTATTGAACGATGTATCAAGGTTGACCTCATGATTTGGATCGTTTAAAAAAATGTTGATTGACAGGTCACGCAACTTCCTATAAAAGGATTCAATTTGTTTTTACCAAAACCCAATGTTTCAGGAATGCTGTGTTTGGGGTGCAGGATGATTAAGAATAATAATGAATAAAATCAGTAAAAATATATTATTAAGTGTGTGCTGTAGCACAGCATTAATGTGGTCAACTGCAATCAATGCTGGCAGTGATTTTATTGTTCGCGATATAAAAGTAACTGGTTTGCAACGAATTAGTGTGGGCACCGTATTAAATTATTTACCCGTGCAAGTGGGAGAAGAAGTTGGCCCGGCGTCCACGCCTCAAATTATCCGCACTTTGTACGATACCGGTTTTTTTCAATCCGTGGTGTTGGAACGGCAAGGTAATACCTTGATCGTTCAGGTGGTGGAGCGCTCAACCATCGGTTCTATCACGGTCACTGGCAATAAAGAAATTCCCAGTGATAAAATGAAGGAAATATTGAAAGATCTAGGTTTAACGAAAGGCCGCGTGTTTCAGCGTTCGTCGCTTGAGCGCCTCGAAAAAGAGCTCAAACAAGCGTATAATGCGCGCGGAAAATACAATGCTCGCATCACTTCGAAAGTGACATCACTGACCGAAAACCGCGTAGCCATCAATATCAATGTCTCAGAAGGGCGTGTTTCGCGTATCAAAGAAATAAAAATTATTGGTAACCACGACTTTTCGTCCGATGAGTTACGAGCACAGATGGTTTTAACAACCAGCAACATTTTTACTTATTTTTCTAAAAAGGATCAATATTCTAAGGCGGCAATGGATGCTTCTTTAGAAGCATTGCGTTCCTTTTATTTGGATAGAGGTTATTTAAAATTTAATATTGTTTCTTCGCAGGTTTTATTAGCGCCCGATAGAAAAGATGTCTTTATCAACATTCATATTGAAGAAGGGCCGCAATACCGATTTTCGGGGTACAATGTGGTGGGCAAGACCATTTTACCCAAGCAAAAAATTGATACACTCGTGCAAGTGACGCCTGGCGAAGTTTTCTCACGTAAGAAAGTGACTGAAAGCATTTCTGCGATCGGTTTGGCTTTGGGGGATATTGGTTATGGGTTCCCCGCCGTGAACGCTGAGCCACGCATCGATGAAAACAATAAAACCGTTTTCATTACCTTTGTGGTTGATCCAGGCCGCCATGTTTATGTGCGTCGGATTAATTTTCACGGCAACACCAAAACAGCAGACTATGCGTTGCGTAACATCATTCGTCAAGACGAAGGTTCGTTGCTGTCGTTGCATAATATTAAAGAATCAGAACGGCAATTACGCCTCTTGAATTATTTGAAAGACATTAATATAAAAACAACACCTGTACCAGGCGCCAACAATCAAGTTGATCTGGATGTGCAAGTTGAAGAGGCACCTTCAGCAGAAGCTACCGCTTCCGTCGGTTATGGTACCACTGGACCTCAATTCAATGCCGCATTTAATCAATATAATTTTATGGGAACTGGTCGCACCATTGGATTAGGGTTCAATGCCAGTTATTGGGGGCAAGATTATTCGTTTAATTATTACAACCCCTTTTACACCAAAACGGGCGTAGGCCGTGGCTTTAATCTTTATTTTCAACGTGTTGATCCCAGTGGAAATTTAGACGTGAGTACCTATAGCTCTAATCGCTATGGCGGTGATATCAATTACAATGTACCTTTGGCGGAAGCCATCAGTTTGCAGTTTGGTTATGGTTATCAAGGGTTAAACATTAACTCGGCAGGGCATGTGTTGCAAATTCAGAATTTTGTGAGTTTGTATGGACGTAACTTTAATCAAATTCGATTGACGGCCGGTTGGACCAGAAACACGTATGATCAAATGCCTTATCCAAATAAAGGGATGAATCAACAAGCTGCTGTACTGTTTGCCTTACCTGCGACATCGCAATCGTTAAATTATTACAAAACATCTTATCAAGCTCGGTTGTATTACCCTTTGATACGCGGTTTTATTTTTACAGCACTTGGTAATTTGGGGTATGGTAATACTTACAACAACAATGGTTTGCCTTTTTATGAAAACTATTTCGCGGGTGGTATTGCTCAACCTGGGCAGGTTCGCGGTTACGATAGTTTCTCGTTGGGGCCACAAGACAGCAGAGGCAATGCCTTGGGTGCGAACTTCTTGGTCAATGGCAACGTAGGGCTTGTTTTGCCTTATCCTTTAAGCCGCGAAACGATTCGAACCACGGTGTTTGTGGATGCGGGTAACGTGTTTATAGCCGGTACGCCTTTGGCCTTGAGTGGTACAGATGCAGGACCCATGCGATTTTCCAGTGGTGTTTCTGTCGAGTGGCGCTCACCTTTTGGCCCGCTGGCGTTTAGCTTAGCTGCACCTTTGAACAAACAGCCACAAGATATGTCGCAAATTTTCCAATTTTCTGTCTCTTCTGGATTTTAATGAGATGCAATATCGCAACATGGAATGATTTGTGCTAGCATTTATACCCGTCATCCATGAGGTGATGGTTGAGAAGCAAGGTGTTAAAAAGTAAACAAAGTCTGTCAAAGTTATCTTGTGGTTGATTCATAAGATAAAGGCATTTGAATTTAAAGCAATATTAAGTTTTTCTATTGGGAGTGGAATCATGAAGCGAGTGGGCGGCGTTTTTATCGCATTAATGTTAGCGATCAGCAGTGTTAGTGCGTTTGCAGACGGTACAAAAATTGGAGTGGTGGATTTGCAAAAAATCATGCAAACCTCTAGCCAAATGAAAGTAATTCAAGAAAAATTAGAAAAAGAATTTAAGCCTCGTCGCGATAAATTGGTCGCAATGGAAGAAGGCTTGAAAAAAGATATGGAAACGTTTAAACGCGATACAACCGTCATGAGCCAAACTCAAAGAAAAGATCTGGAAAAGAAAATTGTGGGTACACAGCAACAATTTGAACGTGAAGGCCAGCAGTACCAACAAGAATTAAGCACGGCTCAAAACGAAGCAATGGAAGAGTTTTACGGAAAAATACGTGCTGCCATAGCAAAAGTTGCAGAAAGCGAAAAGTATGATCTCGTGTTCCAAAAAGATGCTGCACCTTTCAGTGTTGAAAAATTGGACGTCACTGCCAAAGTCATGCAAGAAATTAAATAAGTACGCTTTTTTCTCAATCCCGAGCTGCTCGTATAACGAATGGCTCGGGATTGAGATGACGCCTAAAATCCCCTTGGCTTATCGCCTACAGGGATACAAACACCCAATCGCACTATCCCTTTTTGTCGCATGTTTAATTTGAGAGATGACCTATGAGTGAATCTGTGGATATTAATGCAATCCTCAACTTATTGCCGCATCGTTATCCTTTTATCTTGGTTGACCGGGTTCTGGATTACAAAGCGTTTGAGTATTTGGTGGCCATAAAAAATGTCACCATCAACGAACCATTTTTTACGGGACACTTTCCAGGCAAACCGATTATGCCAGGCGTATTGATGTTGGAGTCATTGGCCCAAGCCAGTGCGATATTGTCCAATTTGTCGAGAAAGCCCAAAGAAGGGTATGAATACCTGTATTTTTTTGCGGGCATTGATAATGCTAAATTTAAACAAGTTGTAACCCCAGGGGATCAGTTGCGTTTAGAAGTAAAACTGGTAGGGCAAAAACGTGATTTTTGGCGCATGCACGGCGAAATTTTTGTTGGGGATAAGCTTGCTTGCTCTGCAGAACTAATGAGTGCAGCGAAGGAAATAAAAAGTGATAAATGAACACGCGATAATTCATCCTTCAGCAAAGCTGGCGAAGGATGTGGTAGTTGGACCGGGCAGCATCATTGGTGCGGACGTCGAAATAGGTGAAGGTTCGTGGGTGGGCCCACACGTGGTCATTCAAGGGCCTACTGTGATTGGCAAAAATAATAAAATTTACCAATTTGCGTCAGTTGGTGATGCGCCGCAAGATAAAACCTACCGTGGTGAACCTACCCGTTTGGTGATTGGTGATAATAACATTATTCGCGAATTTTGCATGATCAGCCGCGGCACCGTAAAAGGTGGTGGTCTGACGCGTTTAGGCAATGATAATTTTTTGATGGCATATTCGCACATTGGGCATGACTGCATCGTGGGAAATCACGTCAGCATGGTCAATTATTCAGCCCTTTCTGGCCATGTTATTGTCGAAGATTACGCCAATATTGGCGCCTATGCAGCCATTCACCAATTTTGTCGAGTGGGAGCATATGCATTTATCGCACGTGCAACTTACGTGACAAAAGATGTGTTGCCTTATGTAATGATTGCCGGCCATACCACCTCTGCATGTGGAATCAACACAGTTGGTTTACGCCGGGGTGGTTTTTCTTCAGCAGCAATTGATTATTTAAGACGCGCTTACAAAATAATTTTTCGTAAAGGTTTGACCGTCCAGCAGGCAGTCGCAGAATTGGAATTGTTGCAGAAAGATTGCTCAGAAGTTTTACCTTTGATTGATGCGTTAAATCAATCCACGCGTGGAATTGTGCGGTAACAAGGCCTGGCTATGATAAAATTCCTTGCAGTAGCTGCTGGGGGAGCAATTGGTTCTGTTGCCCGGTTTGCTACTGTTTTAGCAGCGCAAACTATGTTTGGCTCACGCTTGCCTATCGGCATTTTTTTAGTCAACTGTTTAGGCACCTTCCTGTTTGGATTTGGTGCTGCTGTTATGGAAAGGTACGCGGCTGAATATTGGCGCTTGCTTTTTTTCGTCGGTTTTCTTGGTGGTTATACCACCTTCTCAAGCTTTGCTTGGGAGTCTTATGTTTTATACAGCAATGGTCAATACTTAACTGCAATTCTGAATGTTTTGTTCACCAACCTGTTCTCATTTCTTTTGCTCATTTTAGGGCTGCATATGGGACGGATAATCATTGCTGTTGCGCATCCTTTTATTTCCATCTAATCACCAATCGCGAATATATGCTATAATTGTAAACAAATTATCAACATAAATGGCACACCATGGCTATTAAAAAAATACTTGGTATTGTTTCATTCGGTTTACTTTTAAGTGTCTCCTACACTGCCAATGCCGATAATAATGAAAGTTATTCTCAATATTGCACCAAAGCCAGTGGTGTGGTTGAAGAGATGCCGGCGATTTTTTCAACGCAAGCGGGGCAAGTCATTGGTGAAAGCCGCTCTTTTTGTAATTTTTCCGTAGACGATGGTTTCATTTCCATTGGATTGGAAACGTTTGCTTCTGAGAAACCCAGTATCGCTGCAACCTACATGAAGAAATTAGCTGAAATAACGGCAAACTCACCGTTGTGGAAAGGGGAATCCAGCAACCCTGCACACAATGTGTGTAAGAATCTTGGTGGAGCTGCGATTGGCTTTGTAACCAGTGGAGGTTTTACTGATCAACTCGGTGAATCCGATATTTGTGTGTTTGGGGATGGCTCGATGGTCAGTGGCTGGTCGCTCATTTACATGGCAAATCATCGCACCGGTTATGACAACATTAAAAACCAAGTGAAAGCAGAGCCGTTGTCTATTCGCCTTCCTAGCGAAGAATAAGCAACGATGTGCAACAAAATGATGGTTTTTACCCCAAGAGCGGCGTGTACTCTCTTCTCTCTTCACGCTCTTTTTGCAGGTCGCTGAGCATTACAAGGACCATAACGATGGCGGCTAAGCCAAAAGCCACGGCCAGTGTGATACCCATCCCAATTGCGAAAGGCACTCTTCCACAATATTTCGGTGCGTTTTCTAGATGATCAACGATGTTCATTACACTCTCAGGAAGCACGGCGTTGATGTCATCGAACGTGACAGTTCCACTACGATTTTTCCATGTTACTGTGGCACTGAATTCAGAAATGGTAATGTTCTGGTCAAAATTTTTAAAAAAAGAATCAATGGCCTCAGCACATTGGTTGGAAAGATGAAGGGAGAGCGCGGCAGAACCCGTCAGACCAAGAGTCATTCCAATTCCTCCTGCCAGTGCTCCGTACCTTATCGGGCGAGAGCTGAAAAAATCGACCCACGTCAAAGCCATGTGATCCCCTCATTTAGTGTTGTTTCATTCTACGCATATTCAAGCGTGAGATACAATTGGGGAATTGCTTTTATTGGTTCACTTTTTAGGGGAGTCCATTCGAGGTTCATCGTTGGGCATAGATTTTTGGGGCACAGGTAAACCCATACTCTTTGCTGCAAATAAGGGGATTTTCGTCTGCCAATGGGATGTTTTTGGGGATGAAACCTTTTGTTGACGAATGAGTGTTTGTGTAATCGGTGTTAAATCGATTGTTTTGCTAGCCATTAAATGTTTTAAATCGTCTCGAGACAGTTCTTCTTTGACCACTAAAGCATTAACCATCGTGTCAAAAAGTGTTTTATTATTTTTTAAAAGCTGTATGGCGCGCTGCATTTGCAACTGCAGAATCTGTTCTACTTCACCGAGTTCAACCACGCCTGTTAAATTCGATCCCATGCCTTCCTTGATGAGATGGCTGGCCCATCTTTTCGCTGATTGTAAATCAGAGCTACAACCAAGTTGCGGTTGAGTGTACACGTGCTCAGCGGCACGCCCACCTAACGCGCAGCATATTTTTTTTAAGATATCTTCTTTAAAATAAGTGGGATGTTCAATGGGAAAATATTCAGTGAAACCTCGATGGTCATAT
>CAZGKX010000043.1:2727-23917 GCA_964525945.1 uncultured Legionellaceae bacterium | reverse complement strand
GTCTACGGTTTGTCCTGATCGACCTGCTAAGGCGTTGATGGCAACTTGCGGCAAAAGGGCAGACCATGCTTGGGGGATTGCTTCGCTTTGTGAGAGATACAAACTGTAGGCTGCTTTAAAAGCAGGATCGCTGTTTAACGCCTGCTGATAAACGTCCATCAAATCTGCTGCAAATAGTGAGGGGGAAAGGCTAAAACCCAACAATAACCCCAGTGTCTTTTTGTATAACTTCATACACTAGTCCTAGAATACGAAATCTTTATGCTTTAATTTGTTGATTAAAGGTGGGATGTTGGTGTCAAAAATAACTTGATGTTGCCAGTTATCGGCATGATCGAGGCTGTGCAATTGACCTTCCATCACGGGTTCTTTACCAACGATAGCAAACAATTTACCACCCGGTAAAACTTGTAAACGGTGTGTTTGGGTAATGGATTCAATGGCTCCGGTAAAAACAATGGCGTCAAAGGGGGCTAAATCAAGCCAGCCATTGCAAGCATCGCCAGTAATGAGTTCAACGTTGGTGCACTGATGCGCGGCCAAGTTTTGGCGGGCCATCGCAGTCATGTCCGCAAAGCAATCAATACTGATAACTTTTTTACACAAACGGCTCAACAAAGCGGTGAGAAAGCCGGTGCCGGTACCCACTTCTAACACCGTTTCGTTGCCTGTTAAGGCCAATGCTTGTAACACTTTACCTTCTTCCAATGGTGTTAACATGCGTTGGTTATGATTCAAAGGAATTTGCATGTCTGAATATGCAAAAGCCTGGTATTGGACAGGTAAAAACGTTTCTCTGGGCAATGTTTGGTACAATTCCAAAATAGAGGCATCCAGCACATCACCTGTTCTCAATTGTTGAGTAATCATATTATTTAAAGCAATTTCACGACTCATTGAAAGCTCACTATTATAAACCTGCCCTAGGGTAAAACGTTGTGAGGATTTTAGCAAGAATTCATAGTGATGTGGTGCATTATTTGCTATCATCGCCGCATTTAAACTATTGAATTCATTCTTAGGAGAGCCGTATGAGTGATCGTTTCACAGACTATTTGCAAACAGAGCTTACTCATCTTAAAAATGAGGGATTGTATAAATCAGAGCGTATTATCTCTAGTCAACAACAAGGCTCTGTGCGGGTAAACCATGATGAAGTGATTAATTTGTGCGCCAACAATTATCTAGGGCTGGCCAATCATCCGAATTTTATCGCTGAAGGCCAAAAAGCATTGCAGCAATACGGCTACGGAATGGCGTCTGTTCGTTTTATATGCGGAACACAAACCCCCCACAAATCCCTGGAAAAAAAAATCAGTGAATTTCTAAATATGGAAGACACCATTCTATATTCATCTTGTTTTGATGCCAACACCGGTTTGTTTGAAACAATATTAGGGCCTGAAGATGCTATCATCAGTGATGCCTTGAACCATGCCAGTATTATCGATGGCGTGAGATTGTGTAAAGCGCAACGTTTGCGCTATGCCAATAATGATATGAAAGCACTTGAAGAGCAGCTCGTTGCGGCAAAAAATGCTCGATTTCGTTTGATTGCAACGGATGGCGTGTTTTCAATGGACGGCATTTTAGCGAATTTACCGGCCATTTGTGAATTGGCTGAAAAACACGATGCCATGGTGATGGTCGATGATTCCCATGCTGTGGGATTTATTGGTGAATCCGGGCGTGGTACACCCGAACATTTTGGGGTCGCCGATAAAATTGATATACTGACCGGGACATTGGGTAAAGCTTTAGGGGGTGCGTCTGGCGGTTATACTGCTGGCAAAGCCACAGTGATTGAATGGTTAAGGCAGCGTTCTCGCCCCTATCTTTTTTCAAACACGTTAGCCCCTGTTATCGCACAAACATCCATTGCAGTTTTGGATTTTTTACAAAAGGATACTTCGTTACGTCAAAAATTAAAACGGAATGCGGATTATTTTCGCACCGGATTGAGTCAATTGGGGTTTAAATTAGTTCCAGGAGAGCATGCCATTATTCCGGTGATGTTGGGTGATGCGGCTTTGGCAAGTCGTATGGCGGAACTGTTGCTGTTGGAAGGCATTTATGTTGTTGGCTTCTCCTTTCCTGTTGTACCTAAAGGATTGGCACGCATTCGGACTCAAATGTCAGCCGCATTGGATATCCATCATTTGGACAAAGCGTTAACTGCATTTGCAAAAGTCGGGCGAGAATTAGGCATTATTAATTGAGGACATGCATGAAATCATTAGTGAAAGCAAAACGTGAACCAGGCATTTGGTTAACGGATGTTCCAACACCAGAATATGGTGTCAATGATGTACTGATTAAAATTGAAAAGACCGCTATTTGCGGCACAGACATTCATATTTATTCTTGGGACGATTGGGCACAGGCCACGATCCCTGTACCCATGACCGTTGGTCATGAGTTTTACGGAACAATCGTTGCTGTCGGTGAGGGCGTAACGGGCTTGAAAGTTGGTAACCGTGTGTCTGGCGAAGGACATATCACGTGCGGCCATTGCCGAAATTGCCGTGCTGGCCGACAACATCTTTGTCGTAACACTTTGGGCGTTGGTGTGAACCGTCCGGGTAGCTTTGCGGAATATTTAGCCATACCGGCAAGCAACGTCATGCTGTTACCAGATAGCATTACAGCGGAACAAGCCGCTGTTCTTGATCCACTCGGTAATGCCACGCATTGTGCTCTCGCGTTTAATGTCGTGGGTGAGGATGTGCTCATCACAGGGGCTGGCCCCATTGGTATCATGGCTGTTGCCATTTTACGCCATATTGGTGCCCGGCATATTGTCATTACCGATGTGAACGATTACCGTTTAGAGCTTGCGCGTAAAATGGGTGCAAGCCATGCGGTCAATGTAAAATACCAACCCATTCGTGATGTCATGGATGAATTGGGCATGTCTGAAGGGTTTGACGTGGGATTGGAAATGTCAGGCAATCCTTTGGCTTTGAATGACATGGTGAAAGCCATGAACCACGGCGGAAAAATTGCTTTGCTCGGTATACCCCCCCAAGAAACACCGGTCGATTGGAACCAAGTTATTTTTAAGGGATTGGTCATTAAAGGTATCTATGGGCGTGAAATGTTTGAAACTTGGTATAAAATGATTGCTATGTTGCAAAGTGGCTTGGACATATCCCCAGTTATTACGCACCGTTTTCCTGTTGCTGATTATCAAGAGGCGTTTCAAATCATGGCATCGGGTCAATCGGGCAAAGTCATTCTTGATTGGTCATAACTGAATAAACTGGAGTCTTCATGTCTCAATACATTTACACAATGAACCATGTGAGCAAAATTGTTGAAAATCAACGATTTATTCTCAAAGATATTTCCTTGAGTTTTTATCCCGGCGCCAAAATAGGTGTTTTGGGGGTCAATGGGTCAGGTAAATCCACCTTGTTACGCATCATGGCCGGTGTGGATAAGCATTATGAAGGTGAAGCTCGGCCTCAACCCGGCATTAAAATTGGTTATTTGGCCCAGGAACCGGAAATTGATTTGCAAAAAACGGTACGTGAAGTGGTTGAAGAAGCCGTTGCGGATATGAAATCCCTGTTGCAAAAGTTTGATGAAATTAGCATGCGTTTTGCGGAGCCCATGTCCGATGATGAAATGAACACCTTGTTGGTGCAACAAGGGGATTTGCAACATGCCATCGAAGCGGGCGGTGGTTGGGATCTGGATCGCAAACTTGACATCGCGGCTGACGCATTGCGCTTGCCGGATTGGGACAGCAAAATCAGTGTGCTTTCCGGGGGTGAACGGCGGCGCGTGGCTTTGTGCCGTTTGTTATTATCAAGCCCTGACATGTTGTTGCTTGACGAGCCAACCAACCATCTGGATGCGGAAAGTGTGGCTTGGCTTGAACGTTATTTGGAAGAATTTGCCGGGACTGTGGTGGCCATCACCCATGATCGTTATTTCTTGGACAATGCCGCGGAATGGATATTGGAACTTGATCGAGGCGAAGGTATTCCTTACAAAGGAAATTACACGGCTTGGCTTGAGCAAAAAAATGAACGTTTAGAGCGTGAACAACGCCAAGAAGCATCCCATCAACGTGCTATCAAAGCCGAATTGGAATGGGTGCGAACTTCGCCAAAAGGACGGCATGCGAAAAACAAAGCAAGGCTAGCGCGTTTTGATGAAATGAATTCAAAAGAGTTCCAAAAACGCAATGAAACCAATGAATTGTATATTCCACCTGGCGAGCGTTTAGGCGACTTGGTGCTGGAAGGCATTGATCTGAGCAAAGCATTCTCCGAGCGCGTTTTGTTTGAAGGATTGAACTTTAAGCTACCCAAAGGCGGTGTTCTGGGTATTATTGGACCCAATGGTGCTGGGAAATCCACGTTTTTAAAAATGTTGACCCAACAAGAGCAGCCTGATAGTGGACAAATTCGTGTTGGCGATACCGTGCAATTGGCTTACGTGGATCAAATGCGGGATCATTTGCAGGATAATAAAACCGTTTGGGAAGAAATTTCGGACGGCCATGACATTATGCAAGTCGGTTCATTCCAAATGCCTTCACGGGCTTATGTGGGGCGCTTTAATTTTAAAGGCACAGACCAACAGAAAAAAATGTCGCAATTGTCCGGTGGTGAGCGCAATCGTGTTCATTTAGCAAAATTACTGAAGCGCGGCGCCAATGTTATTTTACTGGATGAGCCCAGTAATGATCTGGATGTGGAAACATTGCGTGCTTTGGAAGATGCTATTTTAACATTTCCTGGATGTGCCATTGTGGTCTCGCATGATCGATGGTTTTTAGATAGAATTTGCACGCATTTAATGGCGTTTGAAGGTGATTCACAAGTGACGTTTTTTGAGGGCAATTACTCTGATTATGAAGAAGATCGTAAGCGTCGTTTAGGTGACAAAGCGAATCGGCCTTCTCGTATCAAATACCGTCGATTGCATGATTGATGTTTTTTGGGCTCTACCGGAATTCCCGGGGTATGTTCATTCATTTGTCATCCCAGCGAAGGCGGGGATCTATCTCAGCCTTGGTTGAATGCCACTTCAGTGATGGATCCCCGCCTTCGCTGGGAAGACTGCCCCGGGAATTCCGGTAGAACCGTTTTTTTTAATAGTGTAAGGGTACTGTTTCATGAACAAGATGTGGGTCTTTGTTTTAGTGATGTGTTTAGGGCTAACTGCCTGTATAGAGAATGATGAGTCAACGTATATTACGGACGACAATGGTTATGTCCATCATACCACCCATTATTTAAGGGATAGGCGTGGACGTAGCTATTTCCCCAAACAAATACCAGCGACAGGTCAAAAGCAATTCATTTTCGATCCTCAAAATTTCGCTTGGGCAGCTTATGATCCCGAGGGTCTGCGTGTTATGACGGGCAGTGCCTCCGGTGGCAAAGACATTTGTGAAGAATCCGGAAAATCTTGCCGTACGGTAACGGGTACATTCCGTGTTTACAATAAACGGGGCGCTAATTGCAAATCAGGTGAATACCCCGTGGAAACAGAAGGCGGGGCAAAAATGCCTTATTGCATGTATTTTTTCCAAGGCTTTACGATCCATGCTGCGTTTGATGTACCTGAATCAAACACCAGCCACGGCTGTATTCGTGTCTTACCGAGTGCCGCGAAATGGTTAAACGAACAGTTTATTACCATTGGCACGCGCGTCACGGTGCTCTCGTATGAAGATGAAAATGGTGATGGCGATTGGCTGACCAAAAACAGCAGCCCAGCACCACAACCCGCCTCTTAAGATCTCGCCCAAAATCCGAGCTGCGACCGGAAGGACATGCCCTTACGGTCGCGGCTCGGTGGGTATGGGTTTATTATTGGGGTGGGGTAGTGGGGATGACGACCACGGGAGATGCAGTGGAGGACGTGGTTTCGCGAGGTACTGCGATCATTTGCATGACCCCCAGATCACCTGAGGGTTTGCGTCCGATTAACAAATCCACGGTCAATAATTGTGTCAAACGCTCTTTCTCATTTTGATACACGACCTGCATCGGAATCGTAGCTTTCCATTGATTTTCTTGGCTCGGTGTAATGCTTATTACGCCGTCAATCTGGCCAATGACCATTAGATTTTGAGTTTTAATGGCATTGATATTTCCTGATTGCAACAACGCTGAGCTGAAACTTTGCCAGCCTTGCTCAGTAAAGCACGCTTTTAAAGAACTCACTTGCGAATCAATATTGCTAAAATTTAAATCAAAAAATTGTTTGGTGGCATTTTGTGCCCAAATCGACACCACGGATTGATCAATTTTGAGAGTGGATGGCGAAATGTGGTAGTTGCAATTGATCACAGGAACTGGTTTAACCGGCACCGCTGGTGTTTCTTTAACAACAGGCGTTACACTCGAGGGAGGTGGGGGAGCCGGGGGAGGCGTGGTTACGGTTTGAGGAGGGGCTGTTGAAGGCATGGGGGTGATGGGTTGCGGGGCTGGTGGCAACGCATTATCGGCGTAAACAAGAGGGCCTAGGAATAAAAAGCACAAAACTTTTGGCAACGTCTTTGTCATTGATGATTTCCTTATGTAAAAATACTTAACAAACGCCATGTCAACTGGTTACTTTGCCACTATCTAAGATTTAATTCAACCGCATACAAAAATAAGAGCAGGTCTGTTATCATCAGCACAATTCAAATGCAGGGGGTATTATGTTTGTAGTGACCGGAGGAGGACAGGGAATAGGCCAAGCACTTGCTCAAGCACTAGCCACGCGCCGTCAATCCGTAATGATTGTTGGTCGCAATGCACAAACTCTGGCTGCAACGGCCGCAACCTCTTCTTTGATCGACTGG
This sequence comes from uncultured Legionellaceae bacterium, assembly GCA_964525945.1. GTDB lineage: Bacteria > Pseudomonadota > Gammaproteobacteria > Legionellales > Legionellaceae > CAZGKX01. Next base: position 17,103 of record CAZGKX010000043.1, on the reverse strand, counting down.
TTTGAAGCTGATGTATCCACGGCTGAGGGGCGGTTAAAAATAACAGAACGTTTAGCCGGATTACCTTTGCAGGGTTTGGTGCACAATGCGGGTATTATTGAACCCATGGCGCCCATCTTGGCGATTCAAGAAAAAGATTGGCAGCAATGCATGGCCACCAATGTTGCAGCGCCTCTTTTTCTCAGTCAACTTTTATGCAAACAATTGCACCATGGTCGTGTGTTAAATATTGGTTCTGGCGCGGCTTATTTTCCGGTTGCTGGCTGGTCAGCTTATTGTGTTTCTAAAGCCGCGTTGGCGATGTTGACGCAATGCTGGCAATTGGAGTGCGCAGACGTGGCTTTTGCCCATGTTATGCCGGGCATCATCGACACCCCTATGCAAGCAAAAATTAGAGAAACGGTTCATATGGCCGCAGAAAAAAGACATTTTTTTGAACAATTAAAGCGTGAAAACCGTTTATTAACCCCTCAATGTGTGGCTGCATTTTTATGTTGGTTGTTATTGGATATTGATAGAGGGCTGTTTGCATCGAAAGAGTGGGATATTTATGACGAAAGCCACCATCCTTCATGGCTTACTCCACCCCATGCAGTGCCTGCCTTAGATTAAGGAGTTGTTGAATGAGTCACATACCATTTATTACAGCAGAGGAACGTGTAGCAGAATTAACCCTGCGTAGTGTTTTGTTAGCCATTGTTTTAACCGTGCTATTGGCCATGTCCAATGCTTATTTGGCGTTAAAACTAGGTATTTTAACCTCGGCGTCTATTCCGGCAGCCATTATCTCCATGGGTGTGCTGCGTCTTTTTAAAAACGCCACCATTCTTGAAAACAATGCGGTGCAAACCGCCGCATCTGCGGGTGAAGCCGTGGCAGGCGGCATTGTTTACACCATTCCTGCGTTAATCATTATTGAATATTGGCACCATTTTGATTATTGGACTAATTTTTTTATTGCAGTCAGCGGTGGCATTTTAGGCGTGCTGTTTTCTATCCCACTGCGCCGGGTGTTGGTGCGTGATCAAGCCCTTAAATTTCCTGAAGGTCGCGCTATTGCTGAAGTGCTTAAGTCCTCGACTGAAAAAATAGGGTTAAGCGATATTGTATGGGGCAGTGTGGTCGGGGCTGGGCTCGAATTGTTGCAAGTGGGTTTTAAAATCATTGCCAACAGTTGGAATTACTGGTTTGTGAGCTACCGTTCTATTTTTGGATTGGGCATGGGGTTTTCTGCAACCATGATTGGTGCTGGGTTTTTGGTGGGCCCTGGTATGGCCACCAGTATTATTTTTGGCGCTATTTTGAGTTGGATCATTGCGTTGCCGATATCCAGCCATTTTTTTCCTGAGTACGTGATCAACCATGCCACTCCGAAAGCTGCAATGTTGCTTTGGAACAATGAACTTCGTTACCTAGGTATCGGCGCTATGCTGTTTGCCGGTGTTTGGACGTTTATTCATTTGCTCAAACCTTTGATCAACAGCATGCATTTGTCTTGGCGTGATTTTTCAGACAAAAAACAACAAGCAGTGCTTATTCCTCGCACCGATAGAGATATTCCGTTGCCTTATATTTTGTTGGGTGTAACTGTAATGGCCGTATTATTGTTTTGGTTTTTCAAAACCATCTTCCCATTGCAACAAATTGGGGTGCAAGAACCTTTTGGATTGGGTTTTATTTTTGGCGGTGTTTTTTATGTGTTGATTGTTGGTTTTTTATTTTCCGTGATCACGGGCTATTTTTCAGGCATGGTTGGGGTAACCGCCAGTCCGGGCAGTTCAGTGGTGATTGCCGGCATTCTATTTGCAGCATGGTTACTCTTAACGTTCGTGAACAAGGTGGTGCCTTTGCCACTGACCACCGCGCAAATAGGGGCCGCAGAAGCAATGGTCATTATCATCGGTGCTGTGGTGACGGGCATTGCTGCGATTGCCAATGACAATACCCAAGATTTAAAAGTAGGGCAATTGGTGGGTGCCACGCCTTGGAAACAACAAGTGATGTTGTTGTTGGGGGTTGTCATTTCCTCCCTTGTTATTCCGCCGGTAATGCAGTTGTTGTTCAACGTGTATGGAATTGCAGGCGTCATGCCGCACGCAGGGATGGACATGAGCCAATCTTTGCCCGCGCCAACAGCGGCTTTATTAGCAGCGATTACAGAGGCGGTCTTTAGTCACAGTTTGCCTTGGGGGATGCTGTTCGTTGGGGCATTGGTTATCGCGGTCATTATTTTTTGTAATCGTGCCTTGAAATTGCAGCGTTACTTCCAATTGTCCATTTTAGGAGTGGCTATTGGTATGTATTTGCCGTTGTCCTCGTCTTTCCCTTTATTTTTAGGGGGGATGATTGCGTTGTTGGCCAATCAACGCCTTCATAAAAAGCAATTGGCTCCACTCCAAGAAAAACAACACGTGCAAATTGGCACGCGGGTTGCTTGTGGGTTGGTGGCTGGCTCTGCGCTGCTTGATGTGATATTGGCCATCCCTTTTTCAATATTGCACAGCCCCGACGCACTTCGTTTAGTGGGCTCGGGCTGGGAAAATTCCTATGGTTTGGTCTTAAGTATTTTGTCAACCGTGTTGCTTAGTGCATGGATGTTGCGTCGAGTCAGTGGGCGCTAGGCTGCGCATTGCGCAATGATTCTACGCAGCCTCATGAGGTGATCGGTTTCACATCTGGGGCTGCCGAATTTTGAGTGACGTTGTTGTTCTGGGGACCATTCTGGGTGCAGAGGGCTTCTTGCTTGGTTGCCAGATGTGTTTTTCGTCCTGTTTTTGTTTTGATGCTTGATGAACATGTTTAAATGTTTTTTTACTGAGTAATTTCTGATAACTGCTGGGTGACAATGTTATTTTTTTGCCGTTGGTTAACCGGTAAATGACCGATTGATGGCATATTTTATCCAGATCTTGAATCAACTGTTTCGAGTGGCTCAAAAAAAGTCCTGAAAAAATATATTTCTTATTTTTCTCTATTTTTGCCAAAGCAACTTTAAATTTATGAATATCGAAGTCATTGTTTTTATGATTAAAACAATCCAAAACATCCATAAGTGCTGTGATTTTTTTGGCTTTGATGATCAGTCCAAACAACCCCCAGAATCCTTTTGAATTCCTATTTAATTTTAAAACATGCCGTTCAATTTTTAATTTCAACCGGGTGAGCTCCCAGGGCAAGCGGGTAGAAAACAAATCGCGTTGCTCAAGATGTTGGGCTTCACGTTTTTTTTGCAAGGCGATGCCTTCCTCTAACCAGGAAGAATCATTAAGTTCACCATCTTCGGCCGTGATAAACTTAAACATGCCTAATAAATTTTCATGTATGCCGATGGTGTTGGTGGAACGAAATGCTTTGTGCAGGGCATAAGCATTGAAGGAATAAGGTGCGACTTGTTCCGTTACCTCATCATTTGAGAGGACAGAACCTCCAAACAAGCATTCCGCAATTTTTAAAGGGCCGGTGGTGCAGATCACGATGGATTTAATAAATAAAGATTTCTCTTTTTTCATCAAATAGGCTAAAAAATGCTGATCATTTTGGGCCAATGCTTTTTTTATTTCTTCGTACTCATTTTTAAAAAACAATCGCTTTAAAAACCCCAAACGTCCTTGCATCTCTTCCCGTAAACGTTGAATCACCATTGCTCGTGTTTCGTTGGAATTTTGTTTATTAAAATCGATAAAAGCCTGTTCATTTTGCATGATTTTGCAGATATAAGCCCTTAACTCTCGTGAAGACAAAGAGGAGGCAATGTCTTTTGATTTTTGGATGTAGATGGCTTCGGAGCGCGTTTTTAAAAATTTTACAATATACTGGTTGATGAAATGATTGGATCCCAGCGCGTTTTCCGTGGATTCCATGAAATCAGTATCATATTGAGATAATGTTTCGATAATGCCGTCTTGAATGGCTTCAATTTTTTCTTGGCCCGCTTCTTCGTCCACAACCGCGATGTAATCATTATTGGACAAAATAAACTCTTTATTGCCGATGTTTAGGCTACCAATGTTTAAGAGCAGGGGTGCCTCGACAGCGATGCTTTTGTCCAATGTGGACGTGTCAACGGGCACATCAAAATCAGTATACGTACCGAGTTTATAAACAGAAGATAACCATCGAATGATATCGCTGGCCACACCCAAGTTGCCACCTGCATTTAAATGGGTGATTTCATCTTTGTAAAACCGATAGAGTGTTTTTTCACGTTCTGAACAAAGTGCATGTTTAAATTCATCAGCATCTATGGGTGTAATATTGTTTTCTTCACAAAATCTTTGCAGGGCATCCTGGGCTTTGGTGTGCAACAATGCTGAGTCATAAATGAGATGGATCCTATCGTGTGGGTTGCGTTCCCGCATGTCGATAAGACGCATTTGATTCTCAAAATTCATGAAAACATTTGGATTTTTACTTAACCAAATTTTGACATGGCTGTGAGGATCGTATTTGTAATTCATAATGCCTCCGGGATCATTAACAACGCCTTCACTCTCCAATTTTTATGAATAAAAGGTTGCTCTTTCTGTTTTTTCAACCTCCTCGCTTTCTAAATTCATCATTAAACGTTGGCGTGAATGAATAAATGAGCGGGCCGATAGCCTGTTTGAGTCATTTGGATAAGCTTGCACCAAATGTTTACGCCAACTTATATGATGAGCTATTCGCGAGCCATCAATATCTTCTGGTTCATGTTCATCCTCAGAATCCAATTCATTGTCAACATACCGTGCAGGGATAAATATGTTTTCCAAACTGACTTGTTTTTCCAAGGCAGCTATTGTGACCCAGGAATGCACGATGCCATCACTTGGCACAAGGCTTCCATTGTTCATTTCATGAGCAACAACATAGGTCTTTCTTGGGGAAGGGATGCGATGCCATGCGTTGGCCGCATTCATTTGCCATTGAGAAAGCCAAAGCAGAGTGACCATTGATCCATAGACTATTCCTCCAAGTAGATAACGGCTCAAAACCAAAGGGTTTAAAACGTTTTCGTTGGGTTCAGGCAAAATATAACCCGCTAAAAATTTAGGCAAAGTCTGGAATGATCGATCATTAACGACGTTCACTGTATAGCCTAGATCGTACAATTTTTCAGCGGCCAAAGTTGCAATGACTCCCCCTAAACATTGACCGTCTAAACATATGTGCTCTGGCTTTGCACCTTGTAAAATTAAACGTTCTACGTGCGAGACAGTGTCGTCCACCATATTGTCTTGTGTCCACACTAAACCTTTACTGTAACATACACCGCGGTAATTATGTCCAACCACAGTAGCTCCTGTTGCTTCTGCCGTGCGTCGAAATTCTAACAACTGAGTGATGTAATTTTTATCCCTTACCATGCAATGAACGATAAATCGTCGTTCATCAATGGGGGTATTTTCTGCGTCTTGATTTAAAACTTCTACCGCGTCAAGGATGGCGCCGTCCCAGGTTTGTAGCGTAAAAAAATCAAATAATTTTTGATGGGGTGTGGTTTGAGAAATGTTGGTGCTCTCTTCCAATGTTTGCCAAAAATAATCTTGCAAGCTTGGTTCCAAGCTATCTAAACCTTTAATATGAATGTTATTCCATTCAAATGTACGATGTTCGCAATGCTTTGCAGAGGACGTTCCTGTTAATAAAGCTTTGATTTCATCCACTAGGGAATCAATATGTTCGTAGCTTTCAGAGGTAGGTTGCATTCTGTTTTTTTCAAGTTTAAAAAATGGAATCCATGTTAATAAAAAATACGCTTTATGAAATAAATCCCTCAGATTTTTAAATGATTCGCGTGGTTGTAAATTTACAATCACTTCAGAATCTTCATCGGCTAGACAGTGTATCCGCCTCTGATGACGAATGTTGTAAGGGTTCAAAGCCAAATTTGTAACGATAAGTCCAATAAAAAATGAAAAAAACCAGCGTACAGCAGCAATCGGCAAACTGATTATTAAGAATAAAGCCTGGCGCGCGGTTAATGGATCGCGTTCTAAGATGTAATGTTGGCCCTGTTGATTTAAAGTTGGCATGCGTCTTCTAACTCCGCAAGAAAATGTGAATTATGACCAAAATTTGATTTTATTGCAATTATTTTGCTATTAGGGTGCAACTCTCACATAGGCAAATTTCAAGTTTGTTGGGCCTTGGCCCAACAAAGGATTGGAGCAACGTATCGATGTCATGATGTCTGTTGATGCTTAAAGCATCACAATCTCAGTGTTGGGCCAAGGCCCAACCTACAACAGATTATTTGTCTATACGAGAGTTGCACTCAGCTATTAACTGGCCCTCACTACTCTTTCGCCGCTACAACGATTCAATCGTGGTTTGATGGTGCAACAGTTTTTCTTTCACGCCCTGGGCGTGGAGTAGTTTTTCGCGAACAGCATTGATAATCTCCGCTGGTGCTTTTCCTGTAAACGTTGGATTGCCCAGTTTTTCTTCAAAAAATCCAATATCTTTGTCCAGTTTCGCCAACTCTTTTTCAAGCCGATTTAATTCCGCTTCTTTATCAATGAGCCCGGCCATTGGAATCAACAATTCAATCTCACCCACCACTGCAGTGGCTGAAACAGGCGTTGGATCATGTTCTTCTAAACATTCTACCTGGGTTAATTTGCTCAATAGCATCAATGTGGGTAAGTATTTTTGCACACGTGTTTTCATGTCCATCGACACATGGCGCATGTACAAAGGAATGGATTTCGCAGGACTGATGGCCATCTCACTGCGAATGGTGCGGATCGATTGGATGATTTTTTTCAACCATTCAATTTCTTCTTCAATCGGTTCATTGATCAAATGCTCTTCCACCAAAGGGTACTGGCTTAACATGATGGTGTCGGTGTTTTCACTGGTCAACTTGGTGATGCGTTGCCATATTTCTTCTGTGATAAACGGCATGATAGGGTGCAATAATTTTAAAATGGCATCCAAGACATGAATCAATGTGCGCCGTGTACCGCGTTTCATGGATTCCAGAGCTTGCTCATCGTAAAGCACCGATTTTGAAAGCTCTAAATACCAATCGCAGTATTCGTGCCAAACGAATTCGTACAAGGTGTTGGCCAACAAATCAAAACGATAAATTTCAAAATAATGATGGCACTGGGCGATGGTGCGTTGTAAATGTGAAAGGATCCATTGATCTGCAGGGCTATACTGAAATGCGCCATCACCAAAATCAACGCATTCTTCATCAGTGCTGAGCAACACAAACCGCGCCGCATTCCATAATTTATTGCAGAAATTACGATACCCTTCTACCCGGTTCATGTCGAATCGCACAGTGCGAGTGTTTGATGCAATGGAACAGAAGGTGAACCGTAATGCGTCGGTGCCAAAAGCGGCAATGCCATCGGGGTATTGTTTACGGGTGGCCTTGATGATTTGTTCTCGCACAGAGCCCAACATTAAATTGTTGGTGCGTTTTTCAATTAAATGGTGCAGGTCTATGCCGTCAATGATATCAATGGGATCCAAGACATTGCCTTTGGATTTCGACATTTTTTTGCCGTCACTGTCACAAATTAAACCGGTGATCACGATATCTTTAAAAGGGATCTTGCCGGTGAATTTTAGACTCATCATGATCATGCGAGCCACCCAAAAGAAGATGATGTCAAACCCCGTAAAGAGCACAGAGGTTGGGTAAAATTGTTCAAAATCAGGGGTGCGTTCTGGCCAACCCAGGGTCGAGAAAGGCCACAGCGCAGATGAAAACCAAGTGTCTAGCACGTCTTCATCTTGCTTTAATTGCAATGAATCATCCAACTTATATTTAAAGCGGACATCATTTTCACTGTACCCGACATACACGTGCCCTTGGTTGTCATACCAGGCTGGAATGCGATGCCCCCACCAGAGTTGCCGGCTGATGCACCAATCTTCAATGTTTTCCATCCATTGGAAATACGTTTTGTTCCAATTTTCAGGAATAAAACGAATCTCGCCTTTTTCCACAGCCTCCATCGCCGGTTGGGCCAGTGGTTTTGTTTTGACGTACCATTGATCCGTCAACAAGGGTTCAATCACGGTGTTTGATTTTTCGCCGCGGGGAATTTTTAATTGATGCGGCTCTATTTTAACCAACAAGCCTTGCTGCTCTAAATCTTGAACAATTTGCTCGCGAGCAATAAAGCGGTCCGTGGCTTGGTATTTGATGGGCGCATTTTTATTGATCGTCCCTTTTTTAGTGAAAATATTGATCAAAGGCAATTGGTGCCGTTTACCCACTTCATAGTCGTTGAAATCGTGGGCTGGGGTAATTTTCACGCAACCACTGCCAAACGCTTGATCCACGTATTCATCCGCAATAACAGGGATGGTGCGATCACAAAGAGGGAGATGCAGTTGCTTACCAATCAAGTGCTTATAGCGCTCATCATCTGGATGCACGGCCACTGCCGCATCACCCAGCAAGGTCTCAGGGCGTGTGGTTGCTACGACCAACGATTCTGTCGAATCAACGACGGGGTAGCGGATATGCCATAAAAAACCACTTTCTTCTTCGGACAACACTTCGAGATCAGAGATCGCCGTTCCTAGTTTGGGATCCCAATTTACCAAGCGCGTACCTCGATAAATCAACCCTTCTTCGTGCAATTGAATAAAGACTTTTTGCACCGCCGCGGATAACCCTTCATCCATGGTGAAGCGTTCACGGGACCAAGCGGGTGAAGAGCCAATGCGTCGCATTTGGCGGGTAATGTGGCTCCCTGACTCTGATTTCCATTGCCAAACGCGATCTAAAAATTCTTCACGGGTCATGTTTTTACGGGACAAACCTTGGCGTTCCAATTGGCCTTCCACAATGAGTTGCGTGGAGATGCCGGCATGATCGGTGCCAGGTTGCCAAAGCGTGCGTTCGCCCATCATGCGTTTATAACGAATCACGGTGTCAATCAAGGTGTGTTGGAAACCATGCCCCATGTGCAAATTGCCTGTTACATTGGGAGGGGGCAGCATGATGCAAAAGCGTTTGCCATCACCTTGGGGTTCAAAATAATGGTGATTTTCCCATTTTTTATAACACGCTTGTTCGATTTCTTGTGGGGCGTAAATCTTTTCCATGGTTCAACCTGTACTTATGAAAGTTGCGAATTTTAACATACTCATTTGCAGAAGGCATACTTTTGTTGCCATCGTTTTTAGCACAATGAAATCATTGCATTTATGTTTGCTGCCCGCTTCTATCTGTGGGATAATTTTGGACTGCATATCCCAACACAGGTGAACAAATGGAAGATAATAAGCAAAAAGCCTTAACTGCTGCCCTCGCGCAAATAGAACGTCAATTTGGTAAAGGCTCGGTCATGCGTATGGGTGATAACCAAGCAGGACGCGATATTGAAGCCATTTCAACCGGTTCGCTGGGTTTGGATATTGCTCTGGGTATTGGTGGTCTGCCTAAAGGACGCGTGATTGAAATCTACGGTCCTGAATCTTCGGGTAAAACCACTCTCACATTACAAGTTATTGCGGAGTGTCAAAAAGCAGGCGGCACCTGTGCTTTTATTGATGCTGAACATGCGCTTGATCCGAACTATGCACAAAAACTTGGCGTCAAAGTGGATGAATTATTGATTTCACAACCCGACACCGGTGAGCAAGCGCTTGAAATCACCGACATGTTGGTGCGTTCCGCAGCAGTTGATGTGGTGATTGTCGATTCAGTGGCAGCATTAACGCCTAAAGCGGAAATTGAAGGGGAAATGGGTGATACCCATGTGGGTTTACAAGCGCGGTTGATGTCACAAGCCTTGCGTAAATTAACCGCCAACATCAAGCGCTCCAACACGTTGGTGATTTTTATTAACCAAATTCGCATGAAAATTGGTGTGATGTTTGGTAGCCCCGAAACCACAACGGGCGGCAATGCCTTGAAATTTTACGCCTCGGTGCGCCTGGATATCCGACGCATTGGTTCCATCAAAAAAGGTGAAGAAGTGATGGGCAGTGAAACACGTGTGAAAGTGGTGAAAAATAAAGTCGCGCCTCCTTTTAAAATGGCTGAATTTGATATCTTATACAACGAAGGGATCTCGCGTGAAAGCGAGATTATAAACTTGGCCACTAACCTTGGTTACATTGAAAAAGCGGGTGCTTGGTACAGTTACAACCAAGAAAAAATTGGCCAGGGCAAAGAAAATGTGCGCATGTATTTGAAAGAAAATCCTGAGGTAGCACAACTCTTGGAGCAAAAAATTAGGGCAGAATTGCTGGTTAAGAAAGTACCTGCAACGGAATCCCTGGCTGATGTCATGGATGAGTAAAACGTATGAAAGCGCTGTGCGCCTGCTTGCCAGGCGTGAGCATGGCGCTTATGAATTAGCTCAAAAATTAAGTCAAAAAGGGCATCCTCAGGGTGCCATTGCCGAAGCACTTTTAAAATGCCAAGACTTAGGCTTGCAAAGTGATGTTCGTTTTGTGGAGTTGGTGTGTCAATCACGCATCCGCCAAGGCTATGGCCCCATTCGAATCCGCCAGGAATTGCAAAGTAAACAAATTGCCGGTGATTTAATTGAGCAAGGGTTAGAGCAACAGGCCTGTTGGCTGCGTCAAGCCCAGGACGTGTATCAAAAAAAATACAAAGCATGCAATGATGTTTCGTTTCAGATGATTCAAAAACAAAAGCAATTTTTGCTGTACCGTGGTTTTCCTATGGACATTATTAACCAAGTATTTAGAGATATGAATTAAAATGAACAGTTCACAGATTAGACAAGCATTTTTTGATTATTTTGTTAAAAAAGAGCACCAATGGGTTGCCAGCAGCTCTTTGATCCCGGGCAATGATCCTACTTTGCTCTTTACCAATGCCGGCATGGTTCAATTTAAAGACACTTTTTTAGGGCTGGAGCCACGCGCTTATACACGCGCCATCAGTTCGCAACGTTGTGTGCGTGCTGGAGGGAAACACAATGATTTAGAAAATGTGGGTTACACAGCCAGGCACCATACTTTTTTTGAAATGTTAGGCAATTTTAGTTTTGGCGACTATTTTAAACGTGAAGCCATTGCTTATGCTTGGGAGTTTTTGACCGAAATATTAAAACTACCGGTCGAACGTCTTTGGGTCACAGTGTATGAAGACGATGATGAAACTGCAGATATTTGGCTTAAAGAAATGGGTGTATCGGCCGAACGTTTTTCGCGTTGTGGTGAAAAAGACAACTTTTGGTCGATGGGTGAAACCGGGCCTTGTGGGCCTTGCACAGAAATTTTTTATGATCACGGCCCTGAAATAGCGGGGGGCCCGCCTGGAACGCCTGAGGCCGACGGTGATCGTTACATTGAAATTTGGAACTTGGTGTTCATGCAATTTAACCGCGATAAAGAAGGCTATTTGCACCCACTGCCTAAACCTTCTGTGGACACGGGCATGGGGTTGGAGCGGATTGCCGCGGTGGTGCAGGGTGTTCACACCAATTATGAAATTGACAGTTTCCAATATTTAATTGCTGAAATCCGTAAATTGGCACCCGAAACACCCGTGGTTCATCCTTCCTTAAACGTCATCGCCGATCATATCCGTGCTTGTGCGTTTTTAATTGCCGATGGTGTGGCACCCAGCAATGAAGGCCGCGGGTATGTGTTACGGCGCATTATCCGCCGTGCGGTGCGCCATGGCAATAAGTTAGGCTTGCCTGCACCTTTCTTTTGCAAATTAGTGGCGCCACTGATTGTGGTGATGGGCGATGCTTATCCTGAATTAAAGCGACACCAAACCCATATTGAAGGTGTACTTGCCCAAGAAGAAACGCAATTTGCGTACACCCTAGAGCACGGGTTACGGTTATTGCAAGAACATATTTTAACGTTAAAAACCCAAGAAATCCCCGGTGAGGTTGCATTTAAATTATACGATACCTATGGCTTTCCGGTTGATCTAACCGCGGACATTGCGCGTGAGCAAAATTTAAGCGTTGACATGGATGGCTTTCACCGTTGCATGCAACAGCAGCGCGAGCAATCTCAAAAAGCGGGTCAATTCCAAGTGGATTATTCCAACAATGCTCAGTTGAATGCTGTGAGTGCGTTTCACGGCTATGAACACCAGGCTGTGACCAGTAAAATCAATGCAATTCTCGAAAATGGGCAAGCCGTTGAACGTTTAACTGTCGGTCAAAAGGGAGCCATTGTTCTCGAAGAAACCCCTTTTTACGCCGAGAGCGGTGGGCAAGTAGGGGATCGCGGCCAATTGTTGGCGAACAATGCCGTTTTTCGTGTGGATGATACACAACGTATTGGGCACGCCATCGTGCATCATGGCGAATTAACCTACGGCGATTTAACCCTTCACCAAGCTGTTGCAGCACAAATTGATGTGGCAAGGCGTGATGCCATTCGCTTAAATCACACGGCAACCCATTTGTTGCACGCGGCGTTGAAAAGCATTGTTGGGCAACATGTGCAACAAAAGGGCTCATTGGTGGACGCCGAACGCGCACGTTTTGATTTTTCACACAGCACCGCATTGACCGCAGAGCAATTGCAGCAATTGGAATCGTTGGTGAACACCGAAATTCGCGCTAACCATGCGGTCGCAACCCAGTTGATGAACATGGATGATGCGGCTAACAGTGGCGCTGTGGCTTTGTTCGGTGAAAAATATGGCGATGTGGTGCGGGTGTTATCGATGGGAGATTTCTCCAAAGAACTTTGTGGGGGAACCCACGCTGCTCGGACCGGTGACATTGGTTTGTTTAAAATCACGGCTGAATATGGCGTCGCCAGTGGTGTGCGCCGCATTGAAATGGTAACGGGTGTCTATGCGCTGGCTTGGGTCAACCAACAAATACAGCAACTGGCGGACCTAGCTGTTAAATTGAAAGCCACCCCCAGCAATGCTGCGGAAAAATTAGCTCAGGTTTTGCAAGAAGCAAAACAACAAGAAAAGGAAATCGGCAATTTGCAACGGCAGTTGACGGCTCATTCGGGGGATGCATTGTTGGCCGAAGTGGAAACGTTTGGCGATGTCAAATTGTTGGTGAAACGTCTGGACAATGTCGATGGCCAAGGTCTGCGCAGCATGCTTGATCAACTTAAATCAAGTTTAGATTCGGCGGTGATCGTGCTCATTGCGGTATCAGCGGATAAAATGAACGTGATAGCGGGTGTCAGCAAAAATATTTTAGGCCGTGTGCCTACTGCTGCTATGTTGGTGCGCCATTTGTGCGGAAAAGGCGGTGGCCGCGATGATATGGCACAAGGTGGAGGCCTTGTCCCTCATGATCTTGATGAGAAAATTGTTGAAATTCGGAAGATGATGGAACAGTAAAAAAGTTGTGTAATCTTTTTAAAGTTACCCCATCAATACGTGGTTGTTGCAAGCAGACTTGCTTGCAACATTTACACTAAATATGCGTTAGCTATTCTGTTAAGGGTGCATTATCCTCTGTTTTATCTTCCAGTAACGGCCTTTCTTTTTGTGCACTGTCTAATTTTTCTTTACTTTCTGTTGGTGCTGAGGAGCAATAAGGAGGGCATACTCCTTCTATTTTTTTACACGAACATGCATATGCTGCTACGCTAGTAAAATTAAAAGCGGCCAAAACAATACTTAATACAATGTATTTCATGATGTTTCCTTAATTTTACGCTTCTCAGTATAAAGTATAGGTATTGTTTTTAATAATTCTAGTGAGTTCGCAAAATTTAATGCTCATTACCCTTTTTCTTTTTTATACAGAACTTAGGAGCCCTATTCTTTCAAATAGCACTTAGCCTGACGGTTATGGGCCAAGGCCCAACCTACAAATAGTGGGCAATAAAAGGAAATACAGTTATGCATCGCAGAGACAAATGATTCATACATTTAGATGGTTTGTACTATACTAAAGATTGAATTGTCATTTTAAGGGATTATCATGGGCGGTTTAATGAATCTGTTTGCGATCATTATTATCTTTGGTTTGGTGTTATGGGTGATCAATGTTTACGTACCCATGTTGCCACCCATTAAAAGTTTACTCAACCTATTGGTCGTTGTGGTGATTATTATTTATATTCTGCAATTTTTTGGGTTGATTCACACCATCTTGCCGATGTACCACTTGGTGCGTTGACGGCGTTTATGCTCGAACATCCAGTGATTGATCAAACACCGATTCGATAAATGGGTGTTTGTTAGTCACTTTTTTTATAATATTTATCAGTAACCATGACCGTTTTTAATCGTACTATACTAAAAGTATTGATACCGGCAACGGAATGCCTGATACTGAATAAACAATCCAATGCACAGGAGAAGGTTGTGGATGCTTTCGTGGCGAGCCGGTTAAACCAACAGACCCAAGAAGCACTGATCAAATCACATGCTCTTTTGGTCAAGCGTATTGCGCATCATTTATCTGCACGCTTACCGCGATCAGTGCAAATTGAAGATTT
>CAZGKX010000043.1:0-2717 GCA_964525945.1 uncultured Legionellaceae bacterium | reverse complement strand
TTTAATGCAAGCCGGCATGTTGGGGTTGCTTGAAGCCGTGTCACACTACGATGACAGCAAAGGCGCATCCTTTGAGACGTATGCTGGCATTCGGATTCGAGGCTATATGTTGGATGAAGTGCGGCGCAATGATTGGGTGCCTCGTTCGGTGTATCGCAACGCGCGCATGATTTCTGCCGCAGTGCATCAGGTTGAAAATAGATTAGGCCGTGATGCCAAAGATCAAGAAGTGGCGGCTGAATTAAACATCAGTTTGAGTGAATACCATGAAATGCTGAGTGATTCCAACAGTGCGCATTTGTATGGTTTTGAAGATCTAGGTGTTACGGATGATGTTTTGAAAAACGATGATGTCAATATTGTCAGTGAGCCGCACTTAAATGTGTTGCGCGCTGATTTGAAACACCACCTTTCCGATGTGATCGATGGTTTGCCGAAAAATGAACGTTTGGTGCTTTCTTTGTATTACGAGCACGAGCTGAATTTAAAAGAAATTGGCGATATTATCGGGGTCACGGAATCTCGTGTTTCGCAAATTTTAAGCCAGGCCACTCATCGTGCTAAAGCCCGGTTATTGCACGTTTGATGTTAATCTTTGTTTAACATATGTTCGCCATCGTCGGGTCTAAGCTGCATAAAAATGAAAGATGATAACAGGGTAATGACCCCTATTGTAAAAAACGTCGATTGAAAAACTTGGGGCGTTAACACCAAGTCCCTGGAAAATATTCGAATCAAGACTGCGCTCACTGCCACACCTGAGCTAAGAGCCAATTGTTGCAAGGTCCCCATAATGCTTGTGGCCGCACTTAAGTTTTCGGAAGGGATCTCTGCATACGCCAACGAATTCATCGCTGTGTATTGGATGGACACGATAAAACCATACATGAACGTGATCAAACCAATGCTATAAAGAGGCGTATGTGGATTGACACTCATAAAGCACCACATGGTCATGCCTGCTAAGAACGTGTTGACGAATAAAACCCGTTTATACCCCCATTTGCGTAACACAGGCAAGGCGAAAGGTTTGGCGAGCAATACGCCCAAGGCCACTGGCGACAGCAAAATACCCGAAATTTGGGCGGAATACCCTAAACCAATTTGCAGCAATAAGGGGACTAGAAAAGGGATCCCTCCGAACCCGACGCGCGACAAAAGATTACCTACCACTGATATTTTAAATGTCTTTAGCTGGAGCAAATGTGTTTTAACAATGGGATGAGGCTGATTGCGAGAATGCTTGATGTAGAAGAACAGCATCAAACCTGAGAGCAATAGGATAAGGCATGCCAAACGGATGTCGATGGTGGTTTCGCTGAGTGCGGATAAGCCGAATGCAAACCCCGACAATGATGCACCAAAAAGCACAAAACCTATTTTATCCAGGGGTGGAACAGGTTGCGGTTTTTCGTATGTTAGCCAATACCGGGCGATGAAGATGGAAAAAATACCAACGGGAATATTGATCCAAAAAATCCATTGCCATGAAAAATGTTGCGTGATGACACCGCCCACTGCGGGGCCCAGCATCATACCCAATGACCCAACCATGATGACCTGCCCCATGACATGGATTAAATGTTTTCGTTCAAACATACGCGCAATGATGAGGCGACCCACCGGCAGGCCTAGCGCTCCTCCAACACCTTGCACAAAGCGAGCAATCACCAATTGGCTTAAGTCTTGAGCAAATCCACAGGCCAGTGAACTGAACGTGAAAATGAGCAGGGCAGAGGTAAAAATTGTTTTCGAACCAAATTTATCGGCAAGCCACCCGCTAATGGGAATAAAAATTGCAAGACTTAACAAGTAACTGATCAGTGCTACTTTTAAATCAACAGCATCGACCTGCAGTGCCTGTGACATGGAAGGGATAGCGGTATTGATAATGGTGGCATCCAAGGCTTCCATAAAGATAGAAAGCGCCACAATAAAAGGCACAATTTTACGTTGGGTTGCTGGAGTTGGCATGGTCATTTCAATAGGAGCTGAAGTAAATAATAACCACGATCCACCTATATTTCAATCCGAACCCGTAAGGAGAAAGTTTTTTCGTGGGTGATTGGCACGCTTTGGTGTGATGGGGATGCAAACAGCAGAATGTTGGACGCGTCATAAATTATTAGCCGGTTTTTTAGACGTGTGCTGGAACAAATCAGCGTATGCAATCGCGGCAGCATTTCTGCTGGCGCGTGAGGCTACAGTTAGTGAGCTGTTCCAGGAGAGATGGATACGGAAATTTCCGGTCTAAACTCGACATTTTGAATTGCATCTACACTTAGCCGATTAGCGGCAACTAATTCGCACACCATCCACTCGAGCCGCCCGCAAAACCCCCACCCCGCGGCCCCTCCATACGTGCCGCCGCGGCCTTTATACATTGCAAATCCAGAATCAGGATTATCCTGTCCGAAGCCAGAAATAAACGTTCCATTCCCCGTATCGAAAATGCGTTCTTGTTTATCAGTATTTAAGTGATGAATCTCAGAGCCCCGTACAAACGGTGTATCTTTATAATTATCAGCGAGTGGCCAAAATGAACGATTTATTTCGCAATAACGCTGAACTAACCATATGATTTCACGTTGCACATGGCCTAATTCCGCGCGCCATACTCTATCGCCTTCTTCATCGCTACATAAACGTATGCATTTTAGATAAGCATTCATAATTCGATTAAAATCATAAAGCGTGTCAATAAAGTCAATACTATC
>CAZGKX010000042.1:16374-24215 GCA_964525945.1 uncultured Legionellaceae bacterium | reverse complement strand
AGGAATACCCCAACCACCCGGCGAATTCAATTTTACCCTCGTCGCTCGATAAACAACGTTTATACACTGCACCTCAACAAATGGCGTTGTTATTGCCATTAACGGGTCCATTGGCCGGGCCTGGCAACGCGATTAAAGATGGTTTTATGGCCGCTTATGAAGCGAGCCATAAAACTGCTTTTGTGAAAATACGTACTTACAATACCCATAACGGAAATGTCAAGGCGCTTTACCAACAAGCCATTCAAGATGGCGCTGATTACGTGGTAGGGCCGTTGAGCAAGGGCGACGTTGCTGCTGTGGCGGCGATGAGCCACCCGGTGCCAACCGTGTTACTGAATGACATTGAAGGTCAAAGCCATGAAAATGCCTATCAATTTGGTTTGTCACCCAATAACGAAGCCAGGCAAGTCGCTGTTAAAGCCAAAAAAAATGGCTATACGCGGGCTTTGGTTATTGCGCCAAGTGGGGCTTGGGGTGATGATGTGGTCAATGCTTTTACTGCACAATGGCGCGCGAGTGGCGGACAAATCGTGGATACCTTGCATTATTCACCTGTCCAAGATCTCAATCATGCTGTCCGTGATTTTTTACGGATTTCCGACAGTGAAGCGCGTGGCAAGCGGTTGCGGCAATTTTTAGGCACCAATATTGAATCGACGCCGACTCGGCGCCAAGATTTCGATGTGATTTTTTTGGTGGGTTATCCCAGTAAAGCCCGGCAAATCATGCCTTTATTGCGTTATTATTATGTCACCGATGTCCCTGTGTACGCGACGTCCAGTGTTTATTCCGGTATGCAAAATGCGATGAAAGATCGCGATCTCAATGGCGTCATTTTTTGCGACATGCCTTGGGTTTTTTCTCATCAGGTTGGAAATAAAAATTGGCCAGAGCAATTTAATAGTTACAACCGTTTGTATGCTTTGGGCCAGGACAGTTACACGTTGTCTGAACAGCTTAACCAATTAACGTTGTTCCCGGCGCTGGGTATTCGCGATAAAAGCGGCGTGCTCTATTTAAATGGCAATCACCAAATTACCAGAATTTTAGTGTTTGGCCAATTTAAAAACGGTTTGCCGCAAATGATGGGTGATAATCGTTAAATCACTGAAACAACCGAGCCGTTACCGGCGAGAAATTTTCCGTTTTCTTACGGCGCGGCTTGGTTATTTTTGAGAACCGTTCTTTATGCACGATTTTGTAAACACCCCGTTTAACATTGGCAACTTGCAGTTTCCTCACCGTCTTGTGCAAGGGCCTTTGGCGGGGTTCAGTTGTGCGCCTTTTCGGACTTTATTTTACCACTATACACCCCCAGCTTATTGCGTGTCGGAAATGATTTCTGCCCATGATGTGGTGCACAAGCACGCCTCCAATTCCCGTTATTTGTTGCGTGCGCCAGCAGAAACAACGTTATGTTATCAAATTGCTGGGCGCGATCCGAATGTTATGGCGGCTGCAGCAAGCCGTTTACAAGACCTGGGCGCTGATTTAATTGATTTAAATTGTGGTTGCCCCAAAGCCAAAATTCGTAAAAAAGGTGCCGGCAGTGCGTTGTTGGACGAGATCCCTCGACTGATGGATGTGGTTGTTGCTGTGCGTGCAAAATTACGTATTCCATTAACGGTTAAAATACGTTTGCAACGTGATGAGCGCGATCTCATGCTTGCAGAACAACTCGAGCAAGCGGGTGTTGATGCTTTGATTGTGCATGGCCGTCATTGGACAGATGATTACTCTGTGCCTTGTGATGCCGTAGCGATAGCGGCCATCAAACAAGCTGTCAATATTCCGGTCATTGCCAATGGTGACATTGCTGATGGGCAATCCTTAAGCCATATGGTGGCAACGGGTTGCGATGGTTTTATGATTGCGCGTGCTGGCAGTGGACAGCCCTGGCTTTATCGGCAATTATTAGCCGGGATTGGCGCGGATGATGCAACCTTGCCACAACGAGTGGGTGCATTTATTGAGCATTTGCAGGGTTTAACCGCGTTAGAAAATGAGCAGCAAGCTATTTTGCAAAGCAAACGTTTGGTTCGTTATTATTTTCGGTTCTTACAGGGTGAGCAGTTGGCTGTTTTTTACAGCTTAACGTCTTTGTATGAGGTTGAGACGTTTATACACACTTTAAAATTTGATAACCCGCCCACGCATAATAACTGCCATAAAATCCCAATATAATCATCCCGAAAAAAAATAAATAGCGTGGAATTTTTATATTGACGATCAAACTAATCGCACCTAACACCAAACTAAAATGTAAAAAAATACTGGCATAATCAAGTGTATCGGATGCTTTTTGGTATTTTTTTGACTCTAATTCCCATTGCGTTGCTCCTTTTAGGGCGCCTACTCTGCCATAAATATCCTCCTGTAAAGGTTTTTCAGAAGCATGGGAACCTTTTAATATTTCTTTTTTTTCTTGCTGCAGCCGGGCAATGTTTTTATCAAGTTCGGAGATGTAAAGAATAAGCAGATGCTGCTGTTGGGCATCGAGCGTTAGGCTTTTTTGCAACGACTTTAATAAATTTCGTTCACCCGTTTCCAGTGTTTCTTTAATGCTTTTGGCTTGATACCAGCTGTATAAACCTTCGGCGTTTTGTGAAGTGTGCAGCCAAAAATTAGCGGATTTAGTGCCGATAACAATGGTGATTGCGGCGATAGCAGCAAATATGGCCATGACGCAACCGACAATAACATTGAAATCATTGTTAAGATGCTTATGGGTGCTGGAATGATGGCCTGATGAGGCGATAATTTCTGGCATTGATGGTCCTTAACATTGCCCTGTATTAAAGGTAGGCTACACTTTATGATTGATCAAGTTTGCCGGTCGCAACACCGATCTTATCGAACGGAGCGCCCACCATCCACCGCAAGTGTTTGACCGGTAATAAATGGATTTTCAATCAATGCCAAAGCTGCTTGTGCCACATAAAGGGCTTGGCCATGTTGTTTTAATAACGATTTTTCAATAATTTCTTGTTGGATTTTAAGGGGCAAGGCATTTTGATGTTCTGGCCAAGCAATGGCGCCAGGAGCTATGGAATTCACGCGGATTCGTGGCGCAAAATCACTGGCCAAGGCTTTGGTTTGCATGGCCAATGCCGCTTTTGACTGGCAATAAATGGAATACTCTTTCAGCGGTCTTTCGGCATGAATATCGGTAATATTGATAATAACGCCGCCGCTGCGTTCGAGATGAGGGCGGGCTGTATGGCTTAATTGATAGGGAACGTGTACATTGATGGCAAACATTTTTTCCCAATTGGCGTTATCATCTTTGGCAAAAAGAGACGCGTTATTCACCAATACATCCAAACGCCCAGCCCACTGCATCACCGCTGCTATCATGGACAATGAACAATCGGCTGCACCTAAATCTTTGGCATGAACACAAGCGCTCTCTGGGCGTTGTTGGTTTAAATGAGAGGCCAACGCTTGGGCTTCTTCATGAGAGTGGTGGCAATGGATGAAGATTCGAAAGCCCGCTTGGTGCAAGTGTTTGGCAATGGCCGCACCAATACGTCGCCCCGCACCTGTAATTAAAGCCACGCGTGCATCTTGTTTGTTATCCCGATTCAAGGTATGTTCCTCGTTTTTATATTAAGTTGATTGTTTATGAATCTAATCGAGCGTATTCATGCCGAAATTGCGCATCATGGTGCAATAACCTTTGCCGATTACACGCAACTTGCTCTGTACACACCAAATCTAGGTTATTATAGTGCGGGTTTACCGAAATTGGGTAGCCAAGGCGATTTCGTCACAGCGCCGGAATTATCCCCGTTGTTTGGCCAAACGTTAGCACACCAATGCCAACAAGTACTGCAAACGTTGTCAGCACCCAAATTGTTGGAGTTCGGCGCAGGAACAGGGCGTTTGTGTGTTGATTTATTGCAACAGCTGGAAAAGTTAGCTTGTTTGCCAGAAGAGTATTTGATTCTAGAAGTGAGCAACCACCTCAAACAATGCCAGGCTGAACTCATACAACAGCGCATTCCTCACTTGGCGAGCAAAGTGCGCTGGTTGTCGGCATGGCCGGACGTGGCTTTTAATGGGGTGGTGATTGCCAATGAAGTATTGGACGCCATGCCTGTCCATCGCTTTATGCAAACCGATGCAGATTTATTGGAAAGTTATATTGAGTTAACGCCCCATAATGACTTGCAGGAGGTCTTTAAACCCTGCAAAAATACGCGCTTGCGTTCGCACGTCAACGCCGCCTTGTCTCCTGACTTAATTCCCTATCTGTCCGAGGCAAATTTGTTTTTGAATGACTGGTTTGTGCAATGCAATGCCATGCTACAGTCGGGGTTGATGTTGGTGATAGACTATGGTTTTCCACGTCATGAATATTACCATCCCGATCGCAAGCAAGGAACTTTGATGTGCCACTATCGCCATCGCGCCCATCCTAATCCATTGTTGCATGTGGGTGAGCAAGACATTACCGCGCATGTTGATTTTACGCATGTTGCAGAAGCAGCTTTTACGGCGGGTTTTCAGGTCGCAGGTTACACCAACCAAGCTTCATTTTTGTTGGCCAATGGTTTATTGACGTTACTGGCGGACATTATTGATGAGCACGAGCGCGTGCAGCAACAACAAGTGGTGAAACAATTGTTGCAACCCCATGAAATGGGTGAGTTGTTCAAAGTAATGGCGTTGACAAAAAACCTGGATTTAACCTTAACGGGGTTTCTACTGAATGATAAACGAGTGAGCTTATGAAGAAATATTATACAACGGTGGAATTGCAAAAAGAGTCGATGAAATTTTCTGCGGGTCACACCACCATTTTTTCTGCGACGGAACGTGAACCCTTGCATGGTCATATGTACGGTGTTTATTTAGCATTGAGCACATGGATTGAAGAAAATGGCATGACGTTTGATTATCGGTATTACAAGGAGCGTATCCATTTGTTGTGCCGGCAATTGAATCAGACGTTTTTAATGCCGCAATTTTCACCTTTTTTAGAGTACGCCGACGATGAAGAGTATTATTATTTTACCTTTAACCATAAAAAAATCCCTTTTCTTAAGGAAGATGTCACGCTGATGCCTTTAACCAACATTACGGTGGAGGAGTTGTCGCGGTGGTTTGTGAATGAACTCATTAAAGATGAGCAACAATTAGCGCACCATCGTATTGAACAAATTGTGGTGAAAATTTTCTCGGCACCTGGGCAGTCGGCAAGTCATACCTGGCAACGTGGTTGAATGAGCGCTCCTCTTGTATGCAAAGTATGCGTTCCGCACAGTAACCGCGATCATTTTGATTATTACAGCGGTGGCGTTTTGCCTGCGGTGGGTGCTCGAGTTTACGTCCCTTTTCGTCAAAAAACCAAATTGGGTGTCGTCGTTGGCTACGCACCTGGCAATGAGATGCCTCTTGCCCTGAAAACAATTGCGGCGGTGATTGATGAAACAGCGTTATTAAGCGACGAATTATTGTGGCTATGCCAATGGGTGGGGGAATATTATCAATCGCCGTTGTCAGAGGTTCTACCGTTGGTTTTGCCGAAAAAATACCGGGAAGGCGAACCATGCCGCTTATCGCGTTGTGATTGCTATGCATTGCTGACCACGGATGAGGAGGCACATCGCCAAGTGGCGCAACACGCCCATCGTCGCCATGCTTTGATTGATTTTATGGTGCAGCAAATTACGCCCGTCCCCAAAAGAACAATAACGCAAGCTGGTTTTACGACCACCCAAGTGCAAGCGTTACTGGATGAGAAAATTTTGGTCTGTACCAGCCACATTGAGTATCCAATAGTCCCATCGGTGCTGAACAGCGAACCATTGGTTTTAAATGAGGAGCAAGCGCAAGCCGTAGAACAGATATCGCTTTCGTTAAGCGAATACCATGGCTTTTTATTGCAAGGGATCACCGGTAGTGGAAAAACAGAGGTTTATTTGCAGGTCATTGCCAAAGTTTTGGCATTGGGCAAGCAAGTGCTTGTTTTGGTGCCTGAAATTGGTTTAACCCCGCAATTATTGGCGCGGTTTACGGCTCGTTTTAACCAACCCATTGCGGTGATTCATTCCCACTTAAATGACAGTGAGCGGCAACAAGCCTGGCAATTGGCCAACGACAATGAAGTGCAATTGGTCATTGGCACCCGTACAGCGGTGTTTACGCCCATGCCCAAGCTAGGGTTGATTGTTATTGATGAAGAGCATGACGCGTCTTTAAAACAAATGGAGGGGGTGCGTTATTCAGCCCGAGACACGGCGCTGATGCGGGCACATCGCAACAACATCCCCATCGTTTTGGGTTCAGCGACACCCAGTTTAGAAAGTTTGTACAATTGCAAAAACAACAAATATATTTTATTACGCCTCGATCAACGGGCTTTGAGCGTGACCCCCTTGCATTATCAATTGATCGATGTGCGTGGCCAACCTATGCAACATGGTATAGCTCATCCGACGTTGTTGCTCATTTCCGAACATTTAAAACAACAAAATCAAGTCCTGGTTTTTATTAATCGCCGTGGCTTTGCGCCCGTGCTGTTGTGTCACCAATGCGGGTGGATGGCTGACTGTCGGGCCTGTGACACCCATTTGACCTTACACCGTAAAAACAATCGCCTTATTTGTCATCACTGTGGTTTAAATCAAGCCGTCATTGGTCAATGCCCGAGCTGTAAAAGCCGCGAATTATTGCCCATCGGTACGGGCACGCAACGTGTGTATGATTATTTATCGGCACAATTTCCGCATATTGCGGCGGTGCGGGTTGATCGGGATGAGGTGCAAAGAAAACACGCCTTGCATGCATGTTTGCAGCGTATTCATGAAGGTGAGGTCCAGCTGATTGTTGGAACGCAAATGTTGGCCAAAGGTCACCATTTTCCACGCCTAACGTTGGTGGTGGTGCTGGATGCAGACAATGGTTTTTACAATCAAGATTTTCGCGCCATTGAGCGTTTGGGGCAACTGCTGACCCAAGTGGCGGGGCGCGCAGGGCGTGCTCAATATGCAGGGCAAGTGCTTGTGCAAACCCATTTACCGCAGCATCCTTTACTGAATTTATTGGTTCAAGAGGGGTATGAGCCTTTTGCCCAGGCGCTGCTGAACCTACGCCAACAAGCTGACTTACCCCCCTATCATTTTTTAGCCATGATTAGGGTGCAAGGGAACAAGCAGGCAAAATTACTGGATTTTTTGCACGCTATTAAAGCCATGCTGCAGCCGTTGCCTGTGACAGTGATGGGGCCTGCTCCGGCGCCCCTGGCTCGCAAAGCGGGGCAGCATCGTTTGCAATTGTTGATTAAAGCGTCTTCACGTAAAAAATTGCAAGCAGCGTTGACGGTGATGCGTGACTGGTTAACAATCAATAAATTAGGCAATGGCATACGTTGGAATGTCGACGTGGACCCCATGGATTTATCATGACGCAAAAAATAAAAGTACACAGCAAAACATTTCCCATTGTTTGGGGTGATATGGATGCACTCGGCCATGTGAATAACGCACGTTATTTTGATTATTTTCAAGAGGCGCGCATCGAATGGTTGGCTAGCATTGGTTTGGATTTGCGACAAACCACAGGGCCTGTGGTGTTACATATTGCATGCACCTACCTCAAGCCGGTTGTCTACCCGGCTGTATTAACATTAACCAGCAGTTTGCACAGTTTGGGCCGCTCCAGCATGATCATCGATCATGATTTATACCAGGATGAGCAGTTGGTGGCGCAAGGAACCTGTAAAATTGTTTGGGTGGATTATCAACAAAATAAATCCGTCCCTTTTCCTGAAGCTATTCGGCATTTGTTCGCCGGTTAATGATTTGGACGTTGGGCACAAGAGTTACTTGGAG
>CAZGKX010000042.1:11773-16364 GCA_964525945.1 uncultured Legionellaceae bacterium | reverse complement strand
GGAGATGGAACATGAGCATACGGACCTCAGGTGTGTTACTGCATATCACTTCGCTTGCCAACGACTATCCCATCGGTGATTTGGGGCCGGCAGCTTATGCTTTTGTGGATTTTTTACGGGGCAGTGGGCAAACTTATTGGCAAATGCTGCCGATAGGTCCTACCGGTATGATGAACTCTCCTTACGATGGTCCGGCCGCTTTTGCCGGAAATCCGCTCTTGATAAGCCCAGATCAATTGGTGAAACAAGGTTTGTTGCTTCAAAATGATCTTTTGCCCCTGCCTGCCTCTGCGCAACGGGTAGATTATACCGTGGCTTGGCGTTGGAAAGAGGCGTTGTTGAGAAAAGCATTCGCCCGTTACCAAGCACAGTCTTGCCAGGGGGGGGGAACGGCTTTTGATGATTTTATAACCAAAGAATGTTATTGGTTGCAGGATTATGCTTTGTACGCCGTGCTTTGTGAACAACAAAAAACGGCCAATTGGACAACCTGGCCTGATGCATTGCGAACACGGCAAGTGGATGCATTGGCGAATATCCAGCAAGATTTGGCGAATGAAATAAAATATTATCAATTTGTTCAGTGGCAGTTTGCTTTGCAATGGGACGAATTAAAGGGGTATTGCCATCAAAATGAGGTACGCTTGATCGGCGATATTCCGCTGTTTGTTTCGCATCAGAGTGCGGATGTGTGGGCTCATCCAGTTCTTTTTAAGTTGAACGAACAAGGACTGCCTATTACCGTTGCCGGGGTGCCTCCCGATTATTTTTCTAAAACAGGCCAACTTTGGAATGTCCCTGTGTATTGTTGGGAAGCCTTAAAGCAGCAGCATTTTGGCTGGTGGTTGGAACGAGTGACGACACTGCTAAATCGTTTTGATGTAATACGACTGGATCATTTTATTGGGTTTGTTCGCACCTATGAAATTCCTGCCCAGGCCACCACAGCATTAAAAGGGCAATACCAGGCCAGTGATGGCCTTGATTTATTGCTGGCTGTGCAGCAAAAAATAGGTTGTCTTCCTTTTATCGCTGAAGATTTGGGGGCCAAAACGCCAGAGGTGGATCAACTGCGGGAGCAATTGTGTATACCTGGAATGCGTGTGCTACAATTTGAGTTGACTGATGATTCCGCTCCCCCGGAAGACCGGGTGATTTACACGGGAACCCATGATAACAACACCCTTATCGGGTGGTATCAAAGCTTGAATGACAGTGAACGGACGCAATTATTATCTCGACTGGAGGGAAACCACGATGAAATTAACTGGGCGCTTATCTGCCAGGCATTTGAATCAAATGCCCAAATGGCTATTGTTCCTATGCAAGATCTGCTTGGGCTTGGATCCGAAGCTCGAATGAACTTGCCTGGCACCGGCCAAGGTAACTGGCAATGGCGGTTAACCACCATGGTCTTTGCCGAGGCTTTAATAGAACGTTTGCACCAATTAACTCGCTCTACTGGGCGTTATTTAGTCAATTAAGAGAGGATCATTGTTCACTTTCTGCAAATGTTTTTTGCAGGTAGGCTTTCAATTGCGGTGAAATGCGTTTCAATTCGTTGGAGCCGCGGGTTATTTTAGCAATGCTCACTCGCAATTCATCGGACATTTGGCGTTGGGTTTTTTCTTGATCCAACAAGGCTTTGATGATTAAACAGCGCGTCTCCATGTCCGATCGTTCTTCAGCGGTTAATAGCAACGAAAATAATTCCGTTAAAATTTGTTTGTCCGCAGCGCCCATGCATAATTCTAAAAAATAATGCCAACCTTGCTGATTCATAGATGTCCCATGTTTTAAGCGGCTATACAGTGCTTTGATTTTTAATTGACCTAGTTGGGCCTTGGCCCAACTAGGTCAATTAAAAACAGCTGCACTATATTACGAAATTAGCCCCGCTTTGTACATTAAACAATAGGATTAAGGCGCTGAGCAAGCGCGGTCAATGCTTGCAGTGTCATACCCTCTTCCAATGCTTTGACAAACAGTGAGCCGATCACCACGCCATCCGCGTGCTGGCACACTGCTGCTGCGGATTGCGGTGTCGAGATACCAAAACCTGCCACAATGGGCAAGTGCGCAACGGACTTGATGCGTTGCATGTTGTCGGCGAAATCACTGGGTAAATCGGACTTTATTCCCGTCGTGCCTTTACGGCAAGCATAGTATAAAAAACCATTGCCCTGCGCATCAATGTCTTGAATCCTGCGGGTTGAGGTGGTTGGCGTGATCACATAAATGGGGGCCAAATGATGGTTGTTACATTGCTCATGAAAATGCACGGATTCTTCAAGAGGGCAATCCACTAACAATGCTCCATCAATCCCCGCATCTTGTGCTTCTTGAAAAAACGCCCCTTTCATTGCAGCTAAAATAGGATTTAAATAACTAAAAAGGATTAACGGAATGGTGCTGTATTGGCGAATTTGTTGAGCCAACCACAACACATCTTTTAGCGTGGTCTTGGCCATCAACGCGCGCGTTGCCGCACGTTGAATGACTGGACCATCGGCAATGGGATCAGAAAAAGGTACCCCAATTTCCAGCATATTGACCCCGCCTGCAATCAATGCCAACGCCGCATCCAACGTGCGTTGAATACCACCATCACCGGCAGTGAGGTAAGCAACAAAGGCTTTCTGAGCATGAAAATGATCTTGAATACGTTGTGTGCCGTTCACTGTTGTGCCTCCATTTTAGCCATTATTTGCGGTAAGTCTTTATCCCCGCGCCCCGACAAATTCACCACAATGTGTTGATTGCCTGCTAATTCTGGGGCGTTGGCAATCAAATACGCCAAAGCATGGGCTGATTCCAACGCACAAATGATACCTTCTGTTTGCGCCAGCAGTTGCAGGGCGTGTAAGGCTTGCGCATCACTCACATTCACATAGTCGGCCCGTTGGCTGGCGTGTAAATAAGCATGTTGTGGACCCACTGCGGGGTAGTCCAACCCGGCTGATATGGAGGCCGTGGGTGCGATTTGACCTTCGTTATTTTGCAACACATAGGTGTAGCTACCATGCAATACACCCGGTGTTAAGGTTTGAAAGCGTGCAGCGTGTTCGCCGAGTTGGGGGCCATGGCCACCCGCTTCGACGCCAACCAACCGGCAGCGTTCATCGTCTAAAAAAGCCGAAAACATGCCAATGGCATTGGAGCCTCCACCCACACAGGCAATGACCAAATCAGGGTGCACACCAAGCCGTTCTAGCAGTTGTTGTTTACACTCATTGCCGATCACCGCTTGAAATTCGGCCACCATTTCCGGATAAGGATGAGGGCCTAATGCTGAACCCAGGCAGTAGTAGGTGTTTTCAAATGATCCAGACCAGTCGCGCAAGGCTTCATTCACCGCGTCTTTTAGTGTTGCAGAACCACTTGTTACGGGCACCACCGTGGCGCCCATCAATTGCATGCGCATGACGTTGGGTTTTTGTCGAGCGATGTCGACACTGCCCATGTAGACAATGCATTCTAAACCTAAATAGGCGCAGGCTGCTGCTGTGGCAACACCATGTTGCCCTGCTCCAGTTTCTGCAATAATACGTTTTTTACCCATGGTTTTTGCCAATAAACATTGGCCCAAGGCATTGTTTAACTTGTGCGCGCCGGTGTGCAGCAAGTCTTCTCGTTTTAAAAAAATACGGGTCTGCTTGCTCTGGAAACCCAGAGCTTCCGCAAATCGGCTTACTTCGGTTAAAGGGGTTGGTCTGCCGGCGTAGGTGGCCAAAATATGATTTAAATTGTCGTGAAAAGAGGCATCGTCTTTCAAGGCATCCCAGGCGTGGGTTAATTCACGCAGCGGGGCCATCATGACTTCTGGCATGTACATGCCTCCAAAATCACCAAATCGCCCTTGTTTATTAGCATGCATGTCAGTTCTGAGCATGGTTTACTCCTTGTTGGCAGGAATGAATAAATTGTTGCACCTGTTGGAGGTCTTTTACACCTGGTTCGATTTCAACACCCCCCGACACATCCACCAAAGAAGGTTGCAGTTTTGCTATGGCCATGGCCACGTTATCGGGTGTGAGTCCCCCTGCTAATCCCCACGGCAAAAGACCAGTATAACGAAACACGTCCCAATCAAAAGGCACTCCTTTGCCAGGACGTTCATTGTCAAACAACACGATGTCCCGGTGTGCTAAGCAGTGCATCAAGCCGCCGTCGTCATCCACAATCACCCCTGCGGGTGTCACGGGGCGGACATACAACCGTTGATAACTGGCGGGGAGGAGGTGGTGATGTTGCCGGGGTTGTGTGCCATGCAACTGAATGGTTTTTATGTGCGTGGTACGACATATATCGGCCATTTCCTCTGCATTTTGATCGACAAAAACCGCCACCGGTTCAGTGTTCAATGGCTTCAAGCCCTCCGTAATGGCTTGCGCTTGTTGCACAGTAACACAGCGTTTTGAGGTTGGATGAAAAATAAGGCCGATGAAATGAGCACCCTGTTTGGCTATCTGTAAAGCCTCTTCAGTACTACGAACACCGCAAATTTTAATTTTAGGGATGGTTGCATGTTGCATTTTGGCACTCACTGATAAATTTCGCAGGCTGGTCTGTTTTCACCAGCGCCTCACCA
>CAZGKX010000042.1:0-11763 GCA_964525945.1 uncultured Legionellaceae bacterium | reverse complement strand
TGCTTGATGATACGCATGTGCCAATGAAGGCGATAAAATGCCTGATTCAGCAACCCGCACGATGTTTGCAGGAATCTGTTCTATCAAGCGCAAGGCTTGTTCAGGATCGATGTTGAACGTCGTCAAATCACGGTTATTCACACCAATGATCTCGGCATTTGCTGCAAGGGCGATTTCAAGCTCTTGCTCGTTATGCACTTCCACCAACACTTGGATGCCCATTTGTTGTGCAGCATCGAGCATTTTTTTAGTGTTTTGGCCAAGCACCGCCACGATGCACAAGATCGCATTGGCACCTATACTAATCGCTTCGGCAATCTGGATCTCGTCAATGATAAAATCTTTTCGCAAAATGGGTGGCGAAAGCGGGGCAAGGCATGTGGCAACGCGGTTTAAATCGTCGTTGCTGCCACCAAAGAATGCTTGATCCGTTAACACTGAGATGGCATTGGCTCCACCGGCAATATAATTGCTGGCTAATAGCACCGGGTCTTGAATGGGGGCCAGTGGTCCTTTGCTGGGGGATCTTCGTTTTATTTCCGCTATCACGGCTAACGAGGTGGTTTGCAATGCCTTTTTAAAATTTTTATGGTCGGCGTAAACTTGATGGCCGTTTAAAATTTGCTGAATCGGATGCAGGGCGTGTGCACTCACAGTGTGTTTTAATGCATCCACTTCTCGTTTTTTTTGTAAAATAATGGGCTCTAGTCGATTAGTCATGAGAACATTCAATCCAGTTATTGAGTAACGATAATGCGGCACCATTCAGCAAATTATCGCGGGCGTGTTCAATGGCATGCGAAAGATCCTGGTGACGGCCATAGATGCAGAGGGCTGCCGCTGTATTTAAAATAAGTGTATCAGCAATTGCCTTTTGTTTTTTGCCCGTCCGGTTGGAAAAAACGGACAATAACAACTGTGCGTTGGTCGCAGCATTGCCGCCTTTTAAATCGGCAACCGAGCAAGGGGATAAGCCTAAACGGACAGGGTCAAGATCGAGCTCCTTGAGGCCTGCTTTGTCCACGACGATCAGTTTGCTGGGGCCAATGCAACTCAACTCATCCAAACCATTGCCGTGTACCACCCATGAACGTTCTGTTCCTAAATGTTGCAATGTTTGGGCCATTGGCAACAGCAAATCTTCATGAAAAACACCCAAGAGATGGTGCTGGGGGCGAGCCGGATTTAATAATGGACCTAATAAATTAAACGTTGTGGGAATGCGAAGCTGTTGGCGAAGCTTGCGAATTTCCAGCAAGGCCGGATGAAACTTGGGGGCAAAACAAAAACCAATGCCTATTGTGTCGATCATGGCACTGATCTTTTCTGGTGTTAAATCAATCACCACCCCCAGCGCTTCGAGCACATCCGCGCTACCGGCCGATGATGAGACCGCTCGGTTGCCGTGTTTCATGATTTTTACGCCACAACTTGCCGCAAGGATAGCGCTTGCTGTGGAAATATTCACGCTTTGGCGGCAATCTCCGCCTGTGCCGACAATGTCCAAGACGCGATGCGAAGTATGGAGGGTGACCATGGTTCGTTGCAAATGGTTGACAAAGCCCGTTAGTTCTTCCGAGGTTTCATTTTTGGCACGCAGCAACACCAAAAATGCGGCTGATTGGGCAGGGTTGGCATCAGGGCGAAGCATCGCGTGCAACGCTTCTTCACAGGTTTTGCTGTCTAAATGTTGCCCTTTCATGAGTTTTTCTATGCTTTTTTGCAGCATGATCAATGCCCCACAACACATTGTTGAACGAAATTTTTCAACAAACCATCGCCTTCGGGTGTTAAAATTGATTCGGGATGAAACTGGACGCCAATAATGGGCAGATGTTTGTGACGAATACCCATGATCAGGCCATTTTTATTTTCTGCTTCAATGGTTAATATGTCTGGAAAACTACTTTTATCGGCGATCAAGGAGTGGTAGCGGCCTGCTTGAAATGGACTGGATAAGGTTTGATAAATGCCTGTGTGGTTATGAAAAATTTGTTCATGTTTACCATGGACGATTTCAGGTGCTTGAATGATTTTGCCGCCAAATGCGACCACAATGGCTTGGTGGCCCAAACACACACCCAACATCGGAGTTGTGTTGCCCATGGTTTTTAATAGTTCAATGCAAATACCCGCTTGTTCAGGTCGGCCTGGCCCAGGTGATAATACAATCCCCGCCGGTTTTAATTTTTTTACGTCCTCAATCGTTATGCAATCATTGCGAACGACGTGCAGGTCGTGGTACACCACCGATAAGCATTGGTATAAATTGTAGGTAAAGCTATCGTAATTATCGATGATCAGCAACATGGTGTGTCCTCCGCACGCGCAATCGCATCGAGGACGGATTGGGCTTTTTGACGTGTTTCATTGGCTTCTGACTGAGGGTTTGAATCATAAACAATGCCGGCGCCGGTGCGCACCGTGGCGGTGCCATCTTTAAGAACGGCCATGCGAATGGCGATGCAGCTGTCCAAATTGCCCAGGTGATCGATACGGCAAACAGCGCCCCCATACATGCCTCGACGAGACGTTTCTAGTTCATCAATGATTTGCATGGCTCTAATTTTGGGGGCACCGCTCAATGTTCCGGCAGGAAATGCCGCACCAAGAGCATCAAACGCATCTTTGCCTTCTTGCAATTGACCAATGACTTCTGAGGTGATGTGACTGACATGCGAAAAATGTTTAACGGCCAACAATTCTTTAATTTTGATGCTGCCGGGCTTGCACACACTGCCCAGGTCATTGCGGGCTAAATCGACCAACATCATGTGTTCCGCATGTTCTTTTTTATCGTCCAGCAACTCTTGTTCAATTGCTTTGTCATGCAAGGTATCAGATCTTTTGCGCGTGCCGGCTATGGGGTTAATAGTGACTTCGCCATTGCGGACACTGATCATTTTTTCAGGCGAGGCCCCTACAATTGTTTGGTCTTGATACGGCAAATAAAACATATATGGGGAGGGGCTGACTTCCCGTAATGCTTGATAAATGGCCAGTGGTGTAACACTGTAATTTTTTTTGAAACAGCGAGACAGAACGATTTGAAACGCATCGCCCTGGACAATATATTGTTTGGCTTGATGGATCAATTCAATGAAACGCTCATCGTTTATATCAAGTGCGACATTGGTGTGAGGTATGTTGCAATGTGTTCTGGGTTGTGTGGTGGAGAGGAGCGGTTGGTTTATTTTTTTAAGGATATTATCGATTTGTGTTTGTGCTGCACTATAACAAGCCACTGCATCCGGCCCAACATCAACCACGGTATGAATCAACAAGGTTTGACGCTGGTGATCAATCATTAACGATGTGCGATAAAAATTAAATAATATATCGGGTAGATTGGACGTATCTAGGTGGCGATCGGGAATGTCTTCAAAAAACCGTACAGCATCATAGCTTAAAAAACCAATTGCGCTGCTTAGAAAATCATGGCTTTTAGGTTGCCCTGCGCATTGCATGCTTGACAATAAATCGCGCAATATGGCCAGTGGATGGTGAGATGAAACAACCTCGTTCGATCCAATTTTAGTGATGGTTTGTTGATTTTTAGCAGAAAATTGGGCTATTGTTTCAAAGGCTATGATGGATATTTGTCCGGCATCAAGGGTATGAAAACCTGATTCCAAGATGGCTCCATCCACCAATTCGGAACTTAAATGGGTGATCACTTGCGAGGGCGTTAAATGCAACAATGGCATTTCACGAAAAACGGCAACTCGGTTGGCGTTCTCGGCATGGTGTAAAAAGGTTTCCCGGCTCGTTTGCTGCATCATAAAAGCACTCGGTAATTGGTATTCATGTAATGCTATAGCATTACATGTGGGTTGTCAACCACGTAATTCTGGACAACCGGCTAGCGTCGTGCTAGAAAGATTAATCTCCATCGAAATTTGATTTTGTATAACCCATATACGGATATCCATGAATAATATTGATAAAAATGCATGCACTCGTGAGAACAATTCTGAACAACGATTAAGCTGGGAAGCGCCTAAGATCGTTCAGATTGACGATGTGACCATTGCCTCCGGATCAGACAATGTGCCTGAAACGGATGCTGGTATGCTGCATTCTTAGAGCCATCCTTCCTATGATCACAGTGATCAATGCGAGTGATTTTTGCCGTATTGAATTGGCTCCGCATCTTTTTTGCTATCAAGAACCAAGCCTGCGCGCGCCGGGAATTGATTCCATTGTTGGTGGCTTAAACGCCAATTATTGGCGGCAGCAGTATCACCCTTTTGCGCATGTTCTGGTCGATGTAAATGCTCAGGAATTCTTGCTTGTTCGCGATCATTTAGGTGTTCGGCCTTTGTATTATTGGTGGCAAGGATCGCTGTTGGTTTTTGGCAACACCGTTGCTGATGTGGTAAGAGACGTCGCTCTTCACACGCAACGGCCACTGTTAAAACTGGACGGTTTGTTTGTCGATAATCCGTATTACTCTGACCACACGCTCCATCAAGGTGTAAATCGCGTTGAACCCGGTCATTACATGCATTGCCAAGCCAATGGACGTCTTACCAAAAACGTGTTTTGGCAATTGGAAAAAGAAGGTGCAGAACTTCACTACCGCGATAAAAATGAATACTTGGAGCATTTTGCTGCATTGATGCAAGAATCCATCACCCTTGCCACCGCCGGTCATACAGCTATTGCTGCTGAGTTTAGTGCAGGCCTTGATTCGTCGGCCATCTATTGTGGCAGTGCTGCATTGGGCTTAAATCCCACTCTTTTTATGCACGTGTCTGACCCTTCTGATCCTTTAAATTTACCTTACAACTCCGCGTATGAGCAGGCTTTTTTGAAGCATTACCCTGCCGCTTCGTTGCAACGTATTGCGGCCGATTCTTTTGATGCGATTCCATTGTTTAATGCGTACACCCGTTTGTTTGCAGGACCTGCGCCTCATTTGTTTGAGTTATTTGCTCACAATATTCATCAAGCGGTATCCCAGCAAGGCTATACACTTTTGCTTTCAGGATTTGGTGGTGATCAAGGGGTTTCGGGGCATGTGCCATTGCGCTTTGTGTTGCCATCCCTCTTGCAAAATAAGCAAATAAAATTGGCCTGGCAGCTGTGTCAGCAAGAAAAAACCAAATCCTCCGCGGCTTGTTTTGTTGCGTTGTTGCAAGCGAGTCATCCCCAGTTGCATGGGATACTGCGATGGACTAGGCAGCTTATACGTGCTGTGCAAAATATGAGAGTAGCGATAGAGGACAAACGTTTTTTAAGCACCCACCCTTACCACGTTCATTATTTTAAAACGCTGCGAGAAGCAGAGTGGTCGTTTTTGCAGGGGCCATTGAGCCAGGAAGTGCGTATGCGGATCGAATACAGCAGCGTGGTGGCAAAACAAATGGGATTTGAATACCGTTACCCGTTGTTATACCCCAAATTATTGGAATTTTTTCTCAGCATTCCTGTTACGCAAAAACGTCAGCAAGGCATAGGGCGATTCCTTATGAAACGTTATTTGTCCATGCACTTGCCGTCTTTATTTGACGTTTACCATAAAAAAGAAGGACTAAGCATTTGCCCTGCTACGCTGGCAAAATTTAAACGACAACATGAACAAGGCCTGTTTGCCAATGATTTTGCACAACTGCCTTTGGCCAAACAAATCGCAGATCCGTTGCCGTTGAAAACAATGATCAAGACCATTCAAGCGTATATGTTAAAAATCCATTTAAACGATGTGGCCAATAGTGGCGCAATAAATTGAGCGAGAAACGATGAACACAATGCAACAAAAAAGTCTTTGGCGTGATGGTTTATACGCTTTATTGTTCGTAACGGTGGGTGTTTCAGGTGCTTATGCCACGCCACCAGCTCACCATCCTTTATTAAGTCCCACGCAGAATAAAGAACAACGTGTCATGCAGGATGGCAAGCCAGTTCTTCACAGTACTTTGCCTAAAACGGTGATCTTTAATCAAACCGCAGGTGATGCTTCGCGCGTCTCTAAAATCATTGTGCGTTATTTTAGTGATGCTGGCTGTGCGGGGAGTCCGCTGGGCAGTTATACCACCCCCAATGGCACCCATTACGACATTACGGTTAATAAATCGTTTGGCTTGGATGCGGTTTCGGCGTGGAATGTGGGCACCCTGAAGGCAGGTATTGCTGATATGAGCACCGTTGGTTCCATGGCAGTCTTTTTACTGAGCACCGATGACACAACGCCGCAAGCAAATTTTACCGGCAGTAGTTGTGGCACAAACCCCAGTTTTTGTTGTGCGCCGGTCACATGTACTGATGGCCAGTGCACCTCTTCTCTCGGCGATACACCACAAAATTTTACATTAAAAACAACCGCAGCAATTGGTGATCCGGCGAATGGCGGTGTCATTGGCTGCCAAAACACAGGCGTAGGTACGAATTTATACGATTTAATTATACCCACCACTGACAATAATGCGGGAATTAGATGGGGTGTGGATGGTAGTATCACGGGCGCAAATAGTGCTTTCAATGGGGCCATTAATAGCCAATATATTATCAATTATATGGCTTCGGTGGGCTTTCCTCTTCCCACGTATGCCGCTGGAATTTGCTCAATCTATGGTTCTACGGGTGGTTTCGAAAATTGGTTTTTGCCGGCCCCTGATCAAGTAGCATGCCTGTATAATAACCGTGCGAGTCTTCCTTTGAATGCTGTAACCTATTGGACGTCCCGCGAACTTACTCCAGGAGATGCAAGAGCACGTAATTTCAGTGACGGGACGTCTCCTGCCTTGCCGAAATCGACCCTTGCGAATGTTCGCTGCGCACAAAGCATTTATCCCACCAACCACACCGCTTATGTAACGAATTACTCCACAAATTCTGTGTCTAAATGTGCCATCAATAGTGATGGAACGTTCAGTGCGTGTAATTTGGCCAGTCATGGTGGTCCCGCTTTTGCAGGACCGACTGGAATTGCCATCAATAAACAAGAAACCATCGCCTATATTGCCAATCAGAACAATGGCGCTCTTTCGATTTGTCCTCTTGAGAGCAATGGCCATTTTGGTGTCTGCACCCCTGCCGCTTCCACGCCGTTTGTAGGACCTCTTGGGTTAGCTTTAAACGCCGCTAACACACTTCTTTATGTGACCGATTTCAATTCGGGGAACATGGTTTATAGCTGTACGGTGAATGAGGATGGCTCGATCAGCGCATGCACTTCCTTTGGTAGTGGATTTAACAGTCCTGCCGGTATTGTGCAAAACAAACAAGGAAACAGAACCTACATAAATAATTATTTTGGTACGAACACATCGGTTTGTACGACCTCATCGTGCAATACACCTTCGTCTTTGAATACAACCACTTCCAATGGTATTGCTTTAAACCATGAAGGCACCATGGTGTATATTGTCAATTATAATGGCGCGTTTGTGGCCTCTTGTCGGACGAATGACGACCCCGCTTCCGGGCTTGGCCCCTGCTCAACAGGCCCTGTTGGCGGCATTAATGGACCCTCAGGCGTGGTGGTTGACGATGATAAAGGTATTGTTTATGTGGTGAGTTACAATGATCAAAAGGTGTTCATGTGTGCATTGAACGGCTTGGGTGTCGTTACCAGCTGTTCCGATACGGGTGGCACTGACTTTGTGACGCCTTATTATATTGCCCTCACTAAAAAATAAGGGTGGGCCTGGTTAATGTTAAGTTAACCAGGCGACATTGGCTTCCGTGAGCTCTAAATAGTTCCCTTTAAAATCATTGACGTCATCCAGGCCCGAAAAATACAAGATGCGAGTGGCAATTTTCTCAATGAAATAGCGATTATGGCTTACAAAAATAAGCGTGCCCGTGTAGTTCACCAAGGCATTGGCCAACACGTCAATCGTTTCGATGTCCATGTGATTGGTGGGTTCATCGAGAATCAACACATTGGGTAATTCCAACATCACTTTGGCCAATAACAAGCGCGCCGATTCTCCACCGCTTAATGTTAAAATATCTTTGTCCACTTCATCTTTGGTAAAAAGCATTTGTCCCAATATTTTTCTTACCTGCTGCTCTGTGCAACCAGTGGCTAATTCATTCAACCATTGCAACACACTCATCGAGCGATTCAATAACTCATGGTGATCTTGTGAAAAATAACTAAGGCGTATTTCGCCCCCCCAACTGATTTGACCTTCATCTTGGGCAATTTCATTCATTAACACTTTTAACAACGTTGATTTGCCACGACCATTGACGCCCATAATGGCAATTTTTTCACCACGGGGTATTTCTACGTGGAGTTTTTTAAACAATTGTTTGTCTTTGAACGATTTGCTTAAGCCTTCAATTTTACAAACTTGCTTGCCAGAAGGTCGTTTAGGAGCAAAATGAAAAAGCGGCGCAATGCGCGACGAATTCACTAGGTCCGGTACTTCTATTTTTTCAATCATTTTGGCGCGAGAACGTGCTTGGCCTGCCTTGGAGGCTTTTGCACCAAAACGGTCCACAAATTTTTGCAAATGGGCAATTTTTTCTTCGGCGCTCTTTCTTTCGATAATTTTTTGCTCTTGGATCAATTGTTTTTCCGCTAAAAACTTCTGGTATTTACCGGGGTATTTGCGGATTTCGCCGTAATCAATATCCAAAATATGATCAGCGAGGTTGTCGATGAATTCGACATCATGGGAAATGAAAATAACAAGGCCTTTGAACGATGATTTTAAAAATTGCTCCAGCCATTGTATTGAGGAAATATCCAAATGGTTGGTGGGTTCATCCAACAATAAAATTGCAGGGTCTTGAAACAATGTTTGGGCCAATAACACCCGTAATTTATAGCCGCCGGACAGCGCTTTTAACGGCTTATCATGGTAGGCCGGAAGAATGCCGAGGCCGGTTAAAATGCTTTCCACGGCCACGTCGGCATTATAGCCATCATGATGGAAAATAATTTCTTCCAATTCGCCAAAGCGAAATCCTGTGGCATCGTCCCACACTTCACTCGCCAACAGCGTTTCCTTTTCTTGCAAAGCTTCCCAGAGCTGACGTTTTCCTTGCAAAACAATGTCGCGGATGGGCGTGTCTTCATAACGGAATTGGTCTTGTTTTAACCAGCCAATGGAGGCATCTTTAGGAACAATGGTTTCGCCAGAGCTGGCCTCTTCTTCGCCGGTAATGAGCTTAAAAAAAGTGGATTTACCACAGCCATTGGGTCCGAAAATGGCGACAAATTCGTAGTTCGAAACTTGCAGGTTGAAATGGTCGAAAACCCTAAGATCCTTTTCGTTCTTTCGATAGGTTTTTCTGAGATTATTTATTTTCATCATGTTGTCCCAGCCGCTTTTAATATTTCCTGAGCATATG
Source organism: uncultured Legionellaceae bacterium (assembly GCA_964525945.1). Taxonomy (GTDB): domain Bacteria; phylum Pseudomonadota; class Gammaproteobacteria; order Legionellales; family Legionellaceae; genus CAZGKX01. The sequence goes on along the minus strand of CAZGKX010000042.1, from coordinate 2,451 downwards.
TTAGAGAATTTGCATCTTTGGTTCATTGACACCCAGGAGGGCATAAGCATTGCCTGTGTTAAGGTTTAAATTTACATCATAAAACAGTAATTTTTGACCGTATGCCATGCCGAGTTGATTTAACGCAATCATGTTTTACCTTGGGACGTGGATTTATTATTCTAAATTTGGACACATAGTGTATCAATTTCGCACTCTTCCGGCAACAACATTTCCAGGATTATACAGCAATGGGTGCTTTGATGGCTGGATGAGCTTGGTAGTTCAATACTTCAAAATCATCAAACTGGTAATCAAAGAGCGTTGGTGGCTGACGCTTAATAAGCAATTGTGGGGCCGGCAAGGGGCTCCGTTGCAATTGTGTTTTTGCTTGCTCCAAGTGGTTTGTGTAGAGGTGGCAATCGCCGCCGGTCCATATAAATTCCCCGACGTTTAACCCGCACTGTTGAGCAATCATGTGGGTTAACAAAGCATACGACGCAATGTTAAACGGCACGCCTAAAAATACATCTGCAGAACGCTGGTACAATTGGCAGGATAAACGCCCTTGCGCCACATAAAATTGAAACAAAGCATGGCAGGGCGTTAATGCCATTTTATCGAGCTCGCCGACATTCCAGGCACTCACCAGCAAACGCCGTGAATCAGGATTGGTTTTAATTTGATCGACGATGGTTGCGAGTTGATCAATGCTGCGTCCGTCAGGCGTGGGCCAACTGCGCCATTGCCGTCCGTACACTGGGCCTAAATCACCCTCTTTATTCGCCCATTCGTCCCAAATGGAAACGCCATTGGCCTGTAAATAAGCGATGTTGGTATCGCCTTGCAAAAACCACAATAATTCATGAATAATGCTGCGCAAATGCAATTTTTTAGTGGTGACGAGCGGAAAAGAAGCGGCTAGGTTAAAACGCATTTGGTGGCCAAAGGTGGATAAAGTGCCGGTACCCGTCCGATCGCTTTTTTCCACGCCGTGATTTAAAATGTGCTCAATGAGCTGTAGATAAGTTTTCATTTCGTTTCATCAACCATAATAGTAATCCTGCAAAAAACATAGGGATGGATAACAATTGCCCCATGGTGAGCCAGTTAAACGCAATAAAGCCCAGTTGATTATCTGGTTCTCTAAAGCATTCAATGATGAGACGGCAAAGTGCATACCCCATCAAAAAAATAGCAGACACACTGCCGGCCGGACGTGGTTTTGCGGCATACCACCAAATGACAATAAATAAAACAATCCCTTCTAACCCAAATTCATACACTTGTGATGGGTGACGGGGTTGGTTGTCCACGTGCGGAAAAACCATTGCCCAAGGCACGTCGGTGACCCTGCCCCACAATTCGCCATTGATAAAGTTTCCTAGCCTGCCAGCAGCAAGTCCCAAGGGCACCAAGGGCACAATAAAATCGGCCACTTCCCAAAAGGGTTTATGAAGCTTGCGAGCAAACAAACCTGCAGCGATCAAAACCCCAATTAAGCCGCCATGAAATGACATGCCCCCTTCCCAAATCTTAAAGACAATCCACGGCGTGGCCATGAATTGTGTGGTGTTGTAAAATACCATGTAGCCTAAGCGTCCGCCTAGAATAACTCCCATGGCAAGGTAAAAAATCAAGTCACCAATTTGCTCAGATGTCCAAGGCAGTTTGTAGTGTTTGGTGCGCCAATGGGCGAGCGCCCATGCACTGACAAAACCAATTAAATACATGAGGCCATACCAGTGAATTTTGACGGGCCCCATAGTCAGAGCAACAGGATTTATATGCGGGTAAATGAACATGGTTCTCTCTTTGTAGGTTTGGGCTGGGCCCAACATGCGTTACACTTTTCCTGCTCGAATTAAATTACCCAATCCCTGCTCTTCCAGTGCTTTTTGTAAATGCAACCGAATTTCAGTGGGGTGTTCCAGCTCCAGGACATCCGTCAATATTTTTCGTGCAGAGGCCAATGAAAAATTGCGGATAACCCATTTCGCCCGCGGTAAACTGGACGAATTCATGCTCAAGGTATCAAATCCCATGGCCAGCAAAAGAATGACCGCCAATGGGTCTCCGGCCATTTCGCCACAAATGCTTACTTTAACGCCCGCGGAATGCCCCCCTTCAATGATTTTAATCAGGGTGCGGATCATAGCGGGGTGTAATGTATCATATAAATTTGCCACACGGGCATTGTTGCGATCAACGGCCAATAAATATTGGGTCAAATCATTGCTGCCCACAGAAAGAAAATCAACGCGTTTAGCCAGCTCATGGGCTTGATAAACAGCCGCAGGGACTTCAATCATTACACCCAGTTCCGGTTTATCAATTTGGCAACCTTCTTCCAGCAATTCAGTGTAGGCCTGATTGATCAAATAGACGGCTTCGTCGACTTCACTGAGCGTGGTTATCATGGGCAGCATGATGCGTAAATTGTTCAATTCTTCATTGGCACGCATCATGGCG
>CAZGKX010000041.1:0-25486 GCA_964525945.1 uncultured Legionellaceae bacterium | reverse complement strand
AAGAATTACCCTGGTCAACGATCAATGCGCATGTATTTCGTCTCCAAATGCGTATAGCTAAGGCAGAATCGGTAAAGTGAAAGCTTTACAAAGGCTGCTCACCTCATCATTTTATGGAAAGTGTTTAGCCGTAAAACGTGTAACCAGCAATGTCGGCGCCAAAACGCCCGGTGTTGATGGCATCACATGGAAAACACCAGAAAGTAAAATGCTGGCAGTAAGTTCTCTCTCAAGAAAAGCATACAAACCGCTTCCTCTGAGAAGAATTTATATCCCAAAGAAATCCGGAAAGTTACGCACACTATCGATCCCAGTAATGAAATTAAAAAACATTCTTTGCCAAATCTATCCCCAATACTTTAATATCGTTCATTATGGATCCCTCACTTTTATTGAATGAACGTAACAATTTCATTCTGGCTCAATTAGAAGCCTCTTTAAAGTGGCGGGGTCCATACTATTATTTTTTGGGGTTCCTAAACAAGACCCGTAAAAGAGGTATAGCTTAATTGTTGGGCCAAGGCCCAAGGGGCGTTATTCTTCGTAGCCTTTGCGCATGCCACTCATGCGGGCCGGATTGCCCACTACAATCGCTCCTGGCGGCACATCCTTAGTGACAACGGCCCCCATACCTATGAATGCGCCTCGGCCAATGACAAGCGGCTTGTCGTGAGTTCCTTGCTTTAGCACAGCTCCCGTACCGATATACACATCATCCTCTACAATGGTGTTGCCATTGATGCATACGCGTGGCGCCAGGGTAACAAAATCGCCAATTTTGCAATCATGGGCCACGTAGGAATAAATATTGGCATGAAATTGCTCGCCAATAATGACATTGGCCGTCGCAATCGTAAAATCACAAAAAATTGCGCCACTGCCAATGGTTACATTATCCAATCGGCGCATCGATGCTGCAAACACAGAACCGATGCTCAACCCCGCATTTTTACACTTGGCCACAATATTGCGACGATGGTGTGCTTCGCCAACAGCAACCACCACTTCATGTTGACGGTAATGCGTGATTAAATCTTGAAACGACACCACCGGCACGCCATTGACTTTTGTGCCGACATCCAATGCTGTATCTGAAACAAAAATAGTCGACGCATTCTTGGCAGGCAGTAAAGGTAATACCTCCCGACCAAATCCACCACAACCATAAATGGCGTATTGTTGTTTCATAACAGTCTCCTTTAATACTTGTAAAATCCAAAGTTCGTTTTACGTCCCAAGCGATTGGCGCGGACCATTTTACGCAGCAATGGATGGGCGCGGTATTTAGGGTCTCCTGTTTCCGTATGCAATGTCTCCATGATGGAAAGATTCACATCATTGCCAATCAAATCAGCCAGCGCTAACGGACCAATGGGATGATTCGCTCCTAAACACATGGCGTGATCAATCTCTTCCGCACTAGCGACCCCTTCGGCCAAAATGCCGATGGCCTCATTGATCATGGGAATCAGCATACGATTGACAATAAATCCAGGCGCCTCTTTGACAAGCACTGGGCTTTTGCCAAGTTCACGTGCAAACATCATCGCCCAATCGATGGTGGATTGAGCGGTTAATAATCCTGTGATAACTTCGGTCAATTTCATGACGGGTGCCGGGTTAAAAAAATGCAATCCCACCACATTCGCAGGATGTTGGGTCAAATAACTCAATTCTGTTATCGATAATGACGAGGTGTTAGTTGCCAAGATGGCGTTGGCCTGCATGACATTGGATAAATTTGAGAACACGTCACGTTTGGACGATATCTGCTCTGGCACGGCTTCAATCACACAATCCATTGTGGCAAAATCAGCATAACTGTCTGTGACAGAGATTTTTTCTATAAATGTGCTAACGTCGGCGGATTGAAACCGTTTTTTATCAACAAGCTTGCCCCATTGTTTTTTTAAATCATTGAACGAGGACTGCGTCCCTTCCATGGTACGGCCTTTCCAAACAATGGAACACACCACGTCTGCTTGAGCAAGTGTTTGCAGTATACCTTTGCCCATGGTGCCAGACCCAACCACTCCTACCAACATTTTCTTTGTCATGAAATCCCTACCCTACTCTATTGTTAAAATTATTACCAATTAACCTATTTTTTAACCTATTGTTTTCCCATAAACCGTTGCATGGTTACACTGTTTTCACCTGTAATACCTTCCCTTATAAACACTTTATGGATGGTGCGGTACAATATTTTCAGATCCAACCTCAAAGAACGATTATCCACATACCAAACATCAAGGGCAAACCGCTCTTCCCAGGGGAGATGGTTCCTACCATTGATTTGAGCCCAACCGGTTATACCAGGTTTAACGTGATGACGACGGCGCTGCTCCGTGTTGTACAGCGGCAAATAGTCCATCAGCAAGGGACGCGGGCCAACGAAGCTCATGTCACCCTTTAAAACATTCCACAATTCAGGCAGCTCATCCAGACTAAGAGCTCGCAACATAGAGCCGAAACGTGTCATGCGGAACTCATCACCAAGCGGCTGGCCATTTGCATCAAAAGCATTTTTCATGGTGCGAAACTTCAACATTGCAAAGGGCTGTTCGTGCAATCCCGGTCGCACCTGGCGAAAAAAAATAGGCGCTCCCAACCGAAAACGCACCAACAAAGCCACTGTTGCTAAAATCGGTGAGAAAACCACCAATAAAACTGCTGATAACAAAACATCAAAACATCGCTTTAGCATATATTCCTCACTCATCCCATGACTTTATCAAGATAAAACAATTTATTTCGTACGTAAGTAGGTCTTAAATGACCACTGTCCTTGTATTTTGCTTTGCCATCACTGTCTAATGCAAAGCATTGATTGTGCTCACAAAGAAAATGGAGGGGATCAATGACTGTTAATTTATTGTCTTGTGCAATCCGAGCCAACACAGCATACGCCCCTTTATTTTCAGCAATATATTCTTTTTGATCGATGGGTTTGACCGTGTTGTTGGCTTGCCGAATATGGAAAAAATCCCTTTCAATATAAGATCGTGGATCGACTTGAGCACCACTGGGTATGCTTAAAACCAAATACACTTTGCGATTTGGCCTGGCAATGGCTTTGAAAACATGATCCAAACTGGCTTGCATGGCGATAAGTTCTGCGTTTTGACCGCCTTTTTCGTCCGCAGCTTTAAACAAATTTGGCTCAAAATACCCAAACCAGGCTGCTCCAACAACCACTGTATCAATATGTTCATCCGCGGCTAATTGCAAAAAGGCATCCACCAATTGCTCGCAATAAGGGTGATCTCGCCGTGTTTTCCACTCGAACGGAGGGCACCCTCCCCCGGTTAAGAAGACAGCGCCACGATCGTTGAGATGTTTTGTTTTGAACAATTCAACAACACGCGGTGAATATTGTTCAATATTGCTGTCCCCAAAAAACAAGGTTATTTTGTCCGTCCCGCCAATGCGATAAGCTGTTTTACCATAGCCTGCTGAAAAAGATTTTAATCCCTGTGGGTATTCCCATTCATTGATTGCGCTGATGATATTGTTGCCAAGAGGCTGTACGCTCGCACTGCGAGGATGCGTTTTTTCGTAAAACATCGTGTAGCCCCCCACCGCTAAAATACCGGCACCCGCACAAAGCAATACCACTTTAAGGGTTGAATGAGGTCCAAACCGAATCGGTCGCTCAAGCAATCGATAGGTCAACCAAGCCAATAGGATGCTAGCAATCAAGGCAAAAACGAGGTAAGAAACAGACGGAGCACTGGCGCTGGTGATTCTTATAAAGGATAAAATGGGCCAATGCCATAAATAGAGCGGATAACTAATAAGCCCCACCCAAACCATAATGGGATGGGCCAGTATCTTACGATTACACCAAGCCTTAGGACCTGCAACAACCATCAAAGCGGTGCCAAATAAAGGTAAAAATGGCCAGAAGCCTGGAAAAAAATATTCCTGATGAATAAACAGCACCGATACCAGCAACAATGTGAAACCAACCATCGAACAAACATTTTGAACAACGTGGTGGTTTGAGCGAGATAAACGTTGGTATAACAAATTTTGTTTCACAGATAGGATTATTTTTTCGCGTAAAAACAAGGTGATATAAGCAAACATGCAGCCAAACAACAATTCCCAAATTCGAGCCTGCGGAAAGAAAAAAGCACCCGAAGCATTGGTGGATAATGTTTTAAGGTTCACAAGAAAGGATACTGCAGCTATTAAAAACAACACAAGAAAGCAACGTTCCTTTGAAAAGAAACGCCAGCACATCCATATAAAAAGCGGGAAAAATAAATAAAATTGCTCTTCAATGCTCAATGACCATAAATGGAGCAACGGTTTCAATTCCGTTCTCGTGTCAAAATAACCAGACTCTCTGCACAATAAAAAATTGTCAATAAAACACACACCGCCTGTGATGTGTTTGCCCAATTGTTTAAATTCCGCCGGGAACAAAGAGAGCCAGGCAAATAAGCTGCACGTGCTTAAAACTAAAATTAAGGCAGGAAATATTCGCTTGATCCGCGAAAAATAAAAATGAATAAATCCAAATTTATTTTGCTCCAGTGCATTAAAAATAATACTGGAGATCAGAAAACCTGATATAAAGAAAAAAATATCGACGCCCACAAAGCCACCGCGTAACAGGGCGGGAAATGCGTGAAATGTAATCACAGAAAGAACGGCTATCGCACGTAAGCCATCAATATCAGCACGATAATGAATCGGCTTAGCATGGGTTTGATTGAGCATTTGTAAACCCTCCATAGTATGCTAACCCTAGGAAATTCTTCCGCAGTTTATTCAACTCGACCGCATCATCTTAAGTACACCAGAATAGTTATTGACTGAATGAACAGCAATGTTTGTCAGGTAGGCGAAAGTTCTTTGAATGATAAGGTTACGAAAATTTTGTCCCATATATTACCATTACTCTCTTGCCAAGATCACCACTATTTAATTACTTTTGTTCACGATCACGTTAACTTTTATCAATTTAAGATTTTGTGCTATTATTTTTGCTGATATTTGTGCCATAAATACACCAACATGGAAGGATTTACCTTGAAAAAAAAAATTTGTCTTGTCGCAGGTTACGCGCCCTCGGTTATTAATTTTAGGAAAGAATTAATACTTGAATTAACTCAAAACCATGAAGTTACCGTTTGTGCTCCCGCCATCACCATTGATTTAAAAGCTAAAATAGAGAGCTTGGGGGCTCGTTGTTTAAATGTAGAGATAAGCGAAGGTAAAACCAACCCATTTAATGACATCAACTACCTCATGCAGCTTTTTAAGCATTTCAAAAAAATGAAACCTGATGTTGTATTAAGTTACACCATTAAGCCTGTGATTTGGGGCTCCATCGCGGCGAAACTTGCCGGTGTCCCATTTATTTCATCGATGATCACCGGCCTGGGTTATTCATTCAGTGAAATGGATTCCTACAAACGTAAATTCGTGAATAAAATGGTGTGTTTTCTTTACAAACGCTCTCTTCATTTCAACCAAATGGTTTTGTTTCAAAACATTGACGACCAAAATTTATTCAAGGAAAAAGGTTTTTTGTCAAACACACCCTCTGTATTGATCAATGGCTCCGGCGTTAACCTCAATCATTATTATTACAGTGATCAATTTCCTAAACGGATTACGTTTCTCATGGTCAGCCGGCTGCTGAAAGACAAAGGTGTTTATCAATACATTGAGGCTGCCAAGCAGATTAAAGCGGAACATGAAAATGTTGATTTTAATCTAGCAGGTTGGATTGATAATAATCCTTCTTGCATCAAAGAGGATGAATTGGCCAGCTGGCAAGCAGACGGCACTATAAATTTTTTGGGAAAATTAGATGATGTCCGTGACAGCATAGCCGCAGCCTCCGTTTTTGTATTGCCTTCTTTCTATCGAGAAGGGACACCCCGCTCGGTACTCGAAGCAATGTCGATGGGGCGCCCGATTATCACCACTGATGCGCCAGGTTGCCGAGAAACGGTTACTCATGCAGTGAATGGTTATCTGATTCCTATCAAGGATGTGGCAAATTTGGTAAGTAGCATGAAAAAATTTATTCATGATTCCGCACTGATTCATCAATTCGGCGAACAAAGCCGCGCAATAGCTATCAATAAATATGATGTGCATAAAGTAAATCGCACCATTATTGATGCATTGCAACTTCAGCCAACTACGATGCCGTCGTAAGAGAGTAGGCATGCACCTTCCCCAGCCAGGCATTTTCATTTTGGCCCCGGCTGGTTGCGCGCACTTCGTACCCTATTGATTGGGTAAACAAAGCGCCGCGTCGCGTTCACACAACAATATTAGGACAATTGCTGGCCATTATACTGTGCGAGGATAGGCTAAATGGTTTGGCCCATCCTCAATGTGGGCATACTCCCTGACTTTTTGTTTTCGACAAAGCCATGTCAACATGGCTACCACAAAAAATGCGGGCACATACATTGATTTTTGACGCGTAGCGAGTCCTAAATTGGTGTTTAATAAGCCCATAAACGCCATACCCACCACAAAAAAATAAAAACAAAGTTTCACCGCATTGTGGCGATTAATTATTTTAAAAAATTGCCAATTCCTAAAAAATTTGTAGACCAACCAAACCAGAAAACTGTTTTCAACAGATGCCACCAGAGCGATGAAATTATTTGCGAAAACAAACAGCGGCATGGTCAAATTCATTATAAAACCATAAGGCAAACACAACAGCACAATGATAGGATCTTTGGAAAAGGTAGGAAAACTCGTGCCCTTTGAAAGAAAATCTTGCTGCTGTTGGGCATGGCTGGCAATACGCAATACGCTCACTTCTGACATGTTTGCTTGGGATTTAAGCACCCAAAGCACCACATAATAGGCCACAGGTAACATTAAAAGCATCAAAAACAGTCGTCCTGCCGATAATTTAATTTTAACGTTGGTAAGAATAAAAGCTCCGGCAAAAATCATGAATAAATAAGGGCGGATCATCCCAACAATAACCAAGCTAAATACAAAAACCAATAAATGCCTGATTTTATTTTTTCGTTCAAACATGAACTCAATCAATGACAAAAGCATAACCGGGATAAGGAAAAAACAGAGCGAATCTTTGCCTACACCGGCGGTAAAAAATAAATAGGAAGGCCAGCACATAATAATTAAAGCTGGAAATTGATAGCGTCTCGTGCTTATATCGACCAATTTAGCAAGCTGTATAAACAGCAAATACCACATCAGGCTTCCTAAAAATGCAAACGCTGAAAAGAAATAGAGCGTTATGATGTAGGAATCACCAGAAATAAAATGCCGTACTTGCCATGTCAACATATTCACAAAATCGGTGCCCATACGATGAAACACAGGACTGGCATGGGCGAAGAAAATAAGTTCTCCATCCGAAGGAATCTTACTGTAAACCGCGGTGGAAATGTAATGCCCTACACAACACAATAAAATAATGAGAAAGGTGCGTTGACGCATAGGTGAATAACAACGGTAACACCACAAGCCTACCATCAGAGCGAATGTGTAAAAGACCAGGCCCCAAACTAATCCCTCTAACATGTCAGCTGTCCTTTGTTCGACTCCATCCAATCTTGAAACATCAACACGTCCCACAATAAATATTGCCAATTACTACGTCCGCTTAAATGATCTTGCCATTTATCACGCACCATTTGAGGCTCAAAAAAACCTTCTTCACGCAAACGTTGCTCATTGAGCAATGTTTCTGCCCATTCTCTTAATGGCCCTCGCAACCAACCATCGATCGGCACTCCAAAGCCCATTTTAGGGCGTTCAATCATAGATTTCGGTACGTGCTTGTACAACACTTCTCGCAGCGCCCACTTGCCCACATCGTTGCGGAGCTTGTACTCAAGTGGCAATGACCAAGCAAATTCCACCACACGGTGATCAAGAAATGGTACGCGTGTTTCTAATGACACGCCCATTGCTGCGCGGTCTACTTTCACCAAGATGTCATCCGGTAAATAAGTAAACATATCCATCGCCATCATGCGTTCTATATCTGTCGAGACATTCGGATGTAAATCATGATCATTCAGCAGGGTAAGAGGTTCTACAGCACCCAACACCAATTTCGCCGGATCATCCCAATGAGAAACCACCGCATGATAAAGAGCATGGGATGTTGGGCTGGCCATAACACGGGCCCCTTTATGCAATTTTTCACCCATGTTTACCATTTTATAGCGATTGGGCAACAGCGATGATAATTGTGTAAGTCTTTTCGGGGGAACAGAAGTAATCATTTTTGCCATGGACCGTCTAAAACCAATAGGCAACTTGGATAATTTACTCCACAAGCGATTGACCATTAAATAACGGTTGTAACCACAAAATAACTCATCACCACCATCACCGGACAAGGAAACCGTTACATGCTGTTTTGCCAATTGTGCCACTAAAAATGTCGGAATTTGCGAAGAGTCAGCAAAGGGTTCATCGTAAAGAGCCGACAGTTTTGGAATAACATTCAAGGCATCTTGGGAATTGACATAAAGTTCGGTATGCTCAGTTCCCAAATGTTTGGCAACCGCTTTTGCGTGCTGGGCTTCATTATAATGCTGCTCATGAAAACCAATTGAAAAGGATTTCACTGGTTTGTTAGAACGGGCTTGCATTAAAGCCACAATCGTTGACGAATCAACGCCACCGGATAAAAAAGCACCGACAGGCACATCGGCCATCATTTGCATGCCAATGGCATCATGCAACACCTTTTCCAATTCTAAAACCGCCGCATCGGCTGATCCCGTAAAAGGTGTTTGGATTGATTTTTCAATGCTTTCTTTACCTGACCAATAGGTGGTCAGCACCGGTTCGCGCTGCTGCTGAGATACTGTCAGCAAAGTGCCAGGCAGTAATTTATAAATACCGTCCCAAATGCAATAAGGAGCAGGGATCGTATTGTGGCGCATCAACAAAGCCAAGTTGTGTCGATTTATGTTGGCTTTAAACGCCGGATGGCGTTTGAAGACTTTTAATTCTGAACCGAACAAAAAACTGTTTTGTTGCCACCCGTAATAAAGGGGTTTTTCACCCAGCCGATCGCGGCCCAGGGTCAACACGTGTTCTTTTTTATCCCATACAGCCAACGCAAACATACCAATTGCACGTTCAATGGTGGGTTGTATTCCCCACGCATCAAACCCGGCAAGCAAGGTTTCTGTATCAGAATGGCCACGCCAGGTGTCATGATGCAACGTTTGGCGTAATTGCAGATGATTGTAGATCTCGCCATTGAACACCAATTCGTATCGACCGCTCGCAGAAACCATGGGTTGATGGCCGGCAGGGGATAAATCAACAATCGATAAACGGCGGTGGCCTAATCCAATCTGCGTTTGGGGATCAAACCAAACACCAGAATCGTTGGGTCCTCGGTGAATAATACTGTCCGCCATTTCATGTAAAATAACTTTAGCTTGGTCAACATCAAAATGGCCGCCAAGAAACCCAACAAATCCGCACATGTATACCTATCTCCGTTAATCGCTTGTACAACGCCCACTCAGAGCCTCTTCCCATAAAAAATGATACAACGCAATCATGCTATCGAGACTAAATTTGGTGTTGACATAGTTTAGACAAGCGTTTTTTCGTGTTGTCCACTGTTCAGTGTTTTTTAATTGCTCTATCGCTTCACCAATAGCTTCCGACATAGCATGCGCATCAAAGGGCGGTACAACCCATCCCATGTTACCCACAATACGTGCGGCATCACCCACATCCGTTGTCACGCAAGGGGTTCCACAAGCCATGGCTTCTGCCAACACGTTTGGAAAAGACTCTCCTGCACTTGACAAAATATGAAGATCCAATGCGGCCATCAAGCAAGGAATATCCTGGCGAGCCCCTAACAAGAGCACATGGTTTTGCATATTATATTGCCGAATGAGTCTCATTAATGGCTCATTCGATGGTTCCATGCCCGCGCCAACCAACAAACAAGTAAACGACGAATTGCTGTTTGAGATCTGAGCTAACGCTTTAAATAAATTTTCATGATCTTTATAGATATCATAGCGAGCCACCATACCCAATAACACCGTGTTCGGCATTATGCTGAACTCTGCCATCACTTTTGCTTTGGCAAAAGGATCGGGTCGAAATTTTTCGAACGAAAACCCATTTGGGATAACACGCATTTTTTGAGCCGCGTAACCAAACTCCATATGGGTGGTTTTTGCATGCTCAGAGTTACTGACAATAAACCGCGGTGTCCGGTTCGACAGACGTGCTGATAGCCAATGAACGATGCGAGTAGGAACACTGGAGCGCGATTTATCATAAGCACCGCGAATTCCCCAAATTACCGTTTTTAAACCAGCAAAACGAGCGATCACGCCACCCAGCAGATTGGCATGTGGCATCCATGTTTGAACAACATCAGGCTGCATTGAGCGCATTAACGCAAACAACGTCCGCACTCCATACCATGTTATTTTACTGCGGGGCATATTTAGGGTAAACACTTGAATTCCCAAAGCGGTCAGCGGTTCACCATAGACGCCACCGTCCATTAAGGAAACCACACTATGGGTGTTTTGTTGGTCTTCGGCGATCATGCGGTAAAGCATGCCCTCCGCACCACCGCCGTTTAAACCAGTTATCACATGCATTATTCGCATTTAGCCGAACCTTATTTCATTCAATCGTTTAAACCAATAGTAGCGCGGCCTATTGATTTATAAATGAGATCATGCGCATGCACAGTGTGCGGATCATAGAGATTTCTGCCATCAAAAATCACTGGGAATGCAAGTTTTTGCTTGATCAATTGGAAATTAGGCACACAAAATTCTTGCCATTCTGTCGCAATCACCAACACATCTGCCCCATCTAAAACTGCATCTCTGTTTTTAGTTAAAATCAAATCCGATCTATTTTGATAGACGCGTTCGATCTCATGCATGGCAGCAGGATCATACGCTCTCACTTTAGCACCAGCTTGCCACAATGCTTCTAACAGGTAGCGGCTAGGCGCTTCTCTGATGTCATCGGTATTTGGTTTAAACGCCAACCCCCACAATCCAATCACTTTGCCATTGAGATCGCCACCAAAATATTGGTGAATTTTCCGAAACAAGATATTTTTTTGTTCGTGATTGCGGGATTCGACTGCTTTGAGTATTTTGGCATCAAATTTAATTTTGTCTGCGGTGTTGATGAGTGCTTGCACGTCTTTTGGTAAGCAACTTCCACCATAACCTAATCCTGGAGAAATAAAATGGTAACCAATCCGAGGATCGCTGCCTATCCCTTGGCGAACAGCTTCAATATTTGCACCAAGTTGTTCTGCCAAATTTGCGATCTCATTGATAAAGCTAATTTTGGTGGCCAACATGCAATTGGCAGCGTATTTGGTAAGTTCAGAACTTTTGACATCCATAACAATGATTTTATCGTGATTTTGATTAAAAGGGTCATACAGTTCGCGCAGTAATTTTTCAGCGCGGGTACTTTGGGTACCAATAATAATGCGATCAGGATCTTGGCAATCTGAAACGGCAGAACCTTCTTTTAAAAACTCGGGATTTGAAACCACATCAAATTCAAGGTTAACCCCTCTGGCATTCAATACTTCATTGACTTTAGCTTGCACCAGATCAGCCGTTCCAACCGGAACCGTTGATTTATTAACAAGAACGCGGTAATCCTCCATGTGCTGGGCTATTGTTTCAGCAACGGTCAACACATATTTTAAATCAGCGCTTCCATCCTCATCCGGTGGTGTTCCAACGGCAATAAATTGAATTGTTCCATGCAACACACCCGCAACGGGATCAGTCGTATAATGAAGCTGACCTTGAGAAAGACCCGTGTGGACCAAAGTTTCCAACCCAGGCTCATAGATAGGGATGATACCTTGTTTCAGTTGCTCTATTTTTACCGGATCAAGATCGACGCACAATACATTGTGCCCCACGCTGGCTAAAACTGCGCCCTGTACTAAACCCACATACCCTGTACCAAAAACGCTGACGTTCATAATTTATAATAACTCCTGTACCATTCTACAAAACGTTGCACACCAACCGCAACCGAGGTGCGCGGCTGAAATCCAACCCATTGTGCAAGTGCTTCTGTGTTTGCAGAAGTCGCCAAGACATCACCCGGCTGCATCGGCAAATAATTTTTTTGAGCCGCAATGCCAAGCGCTTCTTCCAAGACATGGATATAATCCAGCAATTGGGTAGGTTGGCTGTTGCCTATGTTAAAAACTCGATAAGGCGCGCTGCTGATTGAAGGATCGGGCCGTTCAGCATCAAAGCTTGCACTCGGCGTTGCCGGTTTGCTGGTAACACGGACAATGCCTTCAACTATATCATCAATGTAGGTAAAATCGCGGATCATTTTTCCTGAATTGAACAAATCAATCGGTTCGCCGGCCACAATGGCATGGGTAAATTTCAAAAGAGCCATGTCCGGACGACTCCATGGTCCATACACGGTGAAAAAGCGCAATCCTGTGGTGGGTAGATTATAAAGATGACTGTACGTGTGAGCCATCAATTCATTGGCTTTTTTGGTCGCTGCATACAAGCTAATGGGATGGTCCACGTTTTGAGACTCATCAAAGGGCAAGCAGGCATTGCTGCCGTACACACTGGAACTGCTGGCATAAACCAAATGTTGCACAGCATGGTGGCGGCAATTTTCAAGGATGTTCATAAACCCTTGTAAATTAGACTCAACATATGCATGAGGATTTTCCAATGAATAACGCACCCCAGCTTGAGCCGCTAAATGAATAACTTTCTGTGGTTTTTCTTTGGCAAAGAGTGCCGTCAAACCCTCTTGATCCGCTACATTCAACGCATGGAATTGAAAAAGCGTGTGAGGTGTTAATTGACGCAGGCGGGCTTCTTTTAAAGTCACGTCATAATAATGATTCAAATTATCAACACCAATAACTTCATCACCTTGCTCTAAATAATGCAATGCGGTGTGCATTCCAATAAAACCCGCACAACCCGTTATCATAATTTTCATAAACACAACCTTTTACGTGTTTCTAACCAAGACGAAAAATCCAAGCCAACTTCTGCATGATTTTCTGCTAAATCGACAGTCGCTTGTAAAAAGCCTAGCTTTGTACCGCAGTCATAACGAACCCCATCAAAATTATACCCATACACTTTCTCATACTGCAGCAAGGAAGCAATACCATCCGTTAATTGTATTTCTTTACCTACTCCATAACCTTGCGTAGCAATTTCTTTAAAAATGCGGGGCGTTAAAATATAGCGACCGGCCACAGCAACCGTGGATAAAGCGTCATCCGGGTGTGGTTTTTCAACAATTTTCTGAATGTCAATGAGCCTATCGGCAATGGCGTCACCAACGACGATACCGTAGCGCTCCGTTTGTGCACGAGGCACCTCATGCAAAGCAATGATCGAAGACTGACGTTCGTTGAATTGTTCAATCATTTGGGTAAGAACAGGGGTTTTACCAAGCATCAGATCGTCGGCTAATAACAATGCAAAAGGCTCTTGACCGACCAATTCTTCAGCACATAACACAGCATGGCCTAATCCCAACGCTCGAGGCTGCCTCACATACACGCATTGCATATCCGCAGGCCTTACCTTGCGAATCAGTTCCAATAAATTATTTTTTAAAGCAAGTTCGAGTTCTGTTTCTAATTCATAAGCCATATCAAAATGATCTTCAACGGCGCGCTTTAAACGACCTGTTACGAAGATCATTTGGCGAATACCTGCAGCATATGCCTCTTCAACAGCATATTGAATCAATGGCTTATCGACGACGGGCAGCATTTCTTTAGGTGAGGCTTTGGTCGCGGGCAGAAATCGGGTGCCTAGGCCAGCGATGGGAAACACCGCTTTTCGAACAGTTGTATTAATCATAATCTCCGTAGCTCATCATTTTAAATTGTCTACCGGGTGGTAATCATCGCGTATTTGATTATAAAGCTTTAATAATAAAGATTTTTTTGAAATATAAGATTTAGAGGCGGTAATAATATTTTCACGGGGCACGGCTTGCATTTGTTTAGCATAATTTAAAATCAAATGTATATCGCATTGATTTTGTCTGTAAAATTCAAATTGATCGTCAAAAACCTCTTTAAAACCAGCATAAACAGGCAAACCTAACATCAGGTATTCTCTGATTTTTAAAGAGCAACCTTCTACCATTTTTTTTCGTTCAATAGCAAACGAACCTAAGCCAATGGTGCATCGAGAAGCCAGTGCAGCGATTTCTGTTTGAGACAAACGACCATGAATCTGCACGCGAGGATCAGAGCGTGCTGTTTGGAGGTCAGTTGCCGTCATGTCACCCACAACGTGCAAAACAAATTGCTCTTGTGTGTTTTTTATAGCGTCCAAAAGCAAATCCAAGCCATGCCATGGAGCAAAAAAACTTGCTACGAATAAAAGCTCAATTTTTGGAGTGCGGTGATCAGGAGCAGATGCCGTTGAAAATTCGATGCCATTGGGATAGACATACCCTTTCTGAGTTGGATTATTGGCACGGGCTCGTTCAAAAGCCAAAATTTCATGCGTAACACCAATAAGTCCAGCGGCTTTTTTTATAGCATGTTTACCAATTTTTTCTTCCAATTGACAACGAATAAATCGGCTTGCTGGATTAGGGGTGAGAGCCAATTCAGGAAGCTCCAAAGCATGGTGAACCAAATAAACTGGTTTTTTACTGTTTTTTATATACCAATATTGAAATGGGTCGCAGGTGTTGTAGCGCATTAAAAAAATATCATAATCATTTTCAATGCTTTTGAGCCAAGAATAATAGTTTCGCAAATAATAATTTCGGGATTTTAAGCGATTGATATGACCTGGTTTACCGCGATAGGGATTGTGATCGGCAAAATGAACAACGGGATTCTCGCCAACGGACCCCATCGGGCAAAATACTTTGACCTGCCAATTCAAATCCAATTCCAACGCCGCATTCTGTTCCCATAACATCTGGTTTACAATTCCAGAGCTTGGCATACTTTGTTGGGCGGTGTGAATAACCCTTATTTTTTTTAACATCCGATCCTCACACTGTCTTTTCCTATCGTTCTAAGCATCACATCACCATGCGAACCACATCAAACATTTCTGCATAACGCTTTTGAATGGAAACCCCTCTGACATTCGCCAGCGATCGAACAAACTCTTCCGTCATGTAAGAACGCAATTGCTGAGATTTGTAAGCGTGAATGGCCTCTACTTTTTTTGCTAGATTGTGCTCTGAAATTTCAATGTAACATCGATTTTCAAAAATCAAATTATTCCATACGATTTCATACGCAAAGATAGTGCTGCTTTTAAACGCGCGTATTGCTTCGTTGGCAATTGTTGCATGGTCTTGATGAATATCATGGGTTGACGGTGCGAAAATAACCGTTGGCTGAATATCTTTTTTTAAAGAAACCAAGCACTCCAAAATTTTTTGGCGTTGTTCGGAAAAATATCGAACCGGTATATCGTGAATCAAAAGATTTTCCGGTTTTATTCCCAACAGAGCGGTAGCATTGCCCGCTTCATGAATCAGTGTGTCTGGAGCCAAACCCTTGGCAAGAGATTCTGAGCATGAACTAAACGCCACATAATAGACTTCATGACCCGCTTCTACGAGCTTATTGATTGTTCCACCACATCCCATTTCCCCATCATCGGTATGTGGTGCTAATACTAAAATTCTTGAGTTTTTTTCAAACATCAACATGTGCAAGCTCTCGTGCTGGATTTCCGACAACAACCGTGTTATCTCTAACAGGCTTAATGACAACAGCGGAAAGACCGACCACCGCATTATTGCCTACTGATGATTTATTGATAATGGACGAACTAGGTGAAATCCATACATTTTCACCGATTACAGTGCTACCAGCTATCATGGCATTTGCAATAATTAACGAGTTAGCGCCGATTTCTACACCGTGACCAATATGGACTAAATTGCTCACTTTAACATTTTTTCCAATGTATGTTGAACCCAAAGCCGCCCTATCAATGCAGGTATTATTACAGATTTCTACATCATCGTCGATCACTACATTGCCAATATGCGGAATCGGTTGATTCCAACCATTGGTGTCTTTTTCATAACCATAACCAAATCCACCAATCGTATTGCTGCAGCCAATGATGACGTTATTTTTAATCACTGTGCCATGATGGAGAACGGTGTTGTGTCCAATCATACAATGGTTACCAACCACACAATTTTCTTCAATCACCACATTTTCGCCAATGAAACAATGGCTGCCTATCGAACTGCTGGCATGAATAACCGCAGTCTTGGCAATTCCTTCTCGAACCGGGGGAACATGGAAAAACGCTGCAATCATCTCAGAAAAATAGCGTCGAGGATTGTCAACGATGATGTAATTACACGAATTATTTGTTATTTTTTTTAAGACCAATTCAGAACAAATAACGGTGCCATACTGTACTTTTTCTAAAAGCTCGATATTTTTGTTGGAACACCATGAAATTACATCAGGCCGCTCATTCAAAAGATCTAATTTGATCACGTCAGTGATCTGGGCATGTTTATTGCCCACAATCTTGATACATGGCAATTTATTTACAATATCATTTATGCTTAGCATGATGACCGATTACCCCATTGCAACTGCGTTGTCATTTAATAAATCGCTTATAAACATCAAAACAAAAATCATACAGAGGTTTTTCGGAGGGATAGTGAGAATGAGGCCGTTCTGGTCGACTAAGATAATCATCCAACTGACTGGCTGACCAGCCCATTTTTTTCATAAAATAATGCTTATCATCCACCAACGCTTCTTCAGAAGTGTAAGGGATTTTGTTTAAATCCAGGAGAGCATCCTCTCTAGACATCTGCCCCGTGGCCACTAAAGTCCCTAAATGGAGCTTGCGTTTATCGATACCAAATTTCTTTGGCAAAATATACCCTTGATAAAAACGAGTAAAAATAGACTCGTAATGCTTGTAAGGATACGGTTTATAACCATATTGCTTTTGAAGAGCGTCCATTGCTTCTAATTTATTGAACTCAAAATTGTCTAAGAAATGCAGCCATTTGATTTGTTTTCCAAATTCAGCCCAAATATATTCAAGTGTACCTAATGCTGGAAATGTTTTTAATTTTGGGCCATTGTGTTTTCTGGCGATGGCTTTAATATTGCGTTTATCCAATTTAAACCAGTTCCATTTCTTAGGCATACCCATGCCTTCGCTGGATTGATTGCATCCCGACAAAATATATTTTACACCGTGTTTTAATGCTAAATTATAGTTAACGGACAACATCGCATTGTCATAAAGCAACTCAACATCAATGACATCGGCGTCAAAAAAAGCTTGCATTAAATTTCGATATTCGTCCCAATCGATCACGTGGGTATAAAGGTCGACCCCTAGTCCTCGGACCAAATTTGCAATATTGTTCTGTGCTAATTCTGAATTCCAACCATTGTCCATGTGCACAGCAAGCGGACGCAATCCCAATTGCACAGCCTGAACGAGCACCCACGAGCTGTCAACACCACCCGAAACACCAATGATGCAATCATATGGCTTGGTGGCTCCAGCGGCCTTTATTTTTTTGACCAACGCTGCCAGCTCATTTTTACGAACAGACGGCTCTTTGTTTAATATAGAATCAGAATGGCTCAAAAAATTGGTGCAAAAATTACACACTCCTTCATGATCAAAGGCTATTTCAGCGGCACTCGTATCCATGACACATCGAGTACACATTTGATAAGACATTGTTGCTGTCATAATTTATCCTAAAAGACGTTCTAGTTCGTGGTAAAGTGGGTAAGTAATTAATACGGCTCGATGAGGACCATGAAAAACAAAGAAACTACCTGCCGCAACCCCGCTTGCTCCGGCTCTAACCGCTGATTTAATATCATCCAAACACCCTACTCCACCCATGGCAATAACAGGTACAGAGAGCGTTGTACTGGCTTTATTGATGATCTCGATATCCATGCCTTGCATGGTCCCATCTCGGTCAACCGCATTGATTACAATTTCGCCTGCTCCGGCATTGACAGCATCCCGCGCGAAAGTCGTCCAATGTTGATTGAGCAATTTCTTATTGGTCGCGTTAAACAGCATTTTTTTGCCCAACCAATTTTTTTTCAAATCAAGAGAAACCAACACGCTCTGGCTGCCATAACGATCGGCAATTTTTTGAATCAACGATAAATCATGCAAAGCAGCTGATTGCAAGCATATTTTTTCAACCCCCAGCGCAAAAAGGCGATGCGCTTGCTCCACCGTTTTTATACCCCCACCATAACACAAGGGCATAAAACACTCACCGGCAAATTGCTCAATCAAATTGTAGTTAGGTTCTTGTTTTTGCTTACTTGCTCCAATAGCTAGAACAATCAGTTCATCCACTTCTTTGTCATTAAATATGCGAATGGCATTGATTGGATCCCCAACGTATTTGGGTTTGTCGAATTTATAAGTTTTAACCAATCCATTGTTTTTAAGCAATAAGCATGGAATAACGCGATGTTTTAACATGGCAGCTCACTGAACTGTTTTATCAAAGCCATCCCAAACCGATGGCTTTTTTCCGGGTGAAATTGCACCCCAAAAATATTTTCTTTATTAAATGCAACCGTAAAATCGTACCCATGTTTGGCATGAGCGATAATATCATTGATTTCGTCACAAATGACGTGATAAGAATGCGTAAAATAAAAACGTTGTTCATGATTTTCTACAGAAATGAGGGCGTTATCACGAACAATTTTTACTGAATTCCATCCCATATGGGGAATTTTATACTCACTTTGATGGGTTAATTCAAAACGCTTTACACTGGCCTTGATCCAGCCCAACCCAGGCAAACACCCTTCGTCACTCTGATTACACATAAGTTGCATACCCAAACAAATACCTAACACAGGAACTTTTTTTTCTAAAACCGCTTCGTTAAGAAAAGGAAGCCAACCACCGTCATGCAACATTTGCATACCATGATCAAAAGCTCCAACGCCAGGCAACAAGATTTTAGTTGCATGATTTATATCCAACGGCTTATGACAAATCTGAGCGCGCCCACCCACTTTATGAATCATGTTGACAACAGAGGCTAAATTACCTACCCCATAATTTATTATGGAAATCAATATTTGCTCCCATCAAAATATTCAAAATAAAACGATTCGGTATAGTATGGTGATGAACAATGGTTCATTCCCACCTGGTCAAATTTATAACTAAACAGCTTGTTATGAAAATGGCCCTTTAGAAGGCTGTGTGATATTCACAGCCCATATGTCTGATTATGACCAATACCTACAGTTCCAAAGGTAAATTTACTGCTTTATGTTCTTGGGCGGACCGGTAGCATGCGATCAATAATTCGAGTGATCTCAACCCCTCACGACCATCCGCAACAGCTTGGCATTTTCCAAGCAAGGTATCGATTACATTGCCATAATAGGGTTGATGACCGTTTCCATAAACACTGGTCGTTTGGTAATTGGATTCATTGATCACATCGATGGTTGGAATATTTTTATCTTCAAACTCCCATATTTCGAATTGATTTAAAGCAACACCTGATAGTTTAGCACTACCTTTTTCCCCAAGAATAGTAATAGAACCCTCTAAATTTCGCGGATAGGCCAACATGGACACACACATAGAGCCCAAGGCCCCGCGTCGCCATTTTAAATTAATGACCGCCGTATCCTCCACTTCAATTGCACGCGCTTGTGTCGACATCATGGCTTGCACGGTTTCAATGGGTCCACCAAGCCATTCCAACAAATCAACATAATGGCTTGCTTGATTCATTAAAGCACCACCATCAAATTCCCAAGTACCTCGCCATTTCGCTTGATCATAATACGATTGAGGTCTTGTCCAAAGCACGTTGGAATGAATGGTATAAATTTTACCAAACGATTGATTTTCAATGGCACGCTTTAGAATTTGCACAGTTGGATTCAAACGATTCTGTTTGACAACAAATAATTTTTTTTGCGCCGTATCAAAAGCTTTAAGCATGGCTAAACCATCTGTCCACCGAGTTGCCATAGGTTTCTCAGTAATAACATTAACGCCACTTTGCGCTGCTAAAATGGCTTGAGCAGGATGTAACCCACTCGGTGTGCATAAAGAAATAAGGTCTAACTTTTCGTTGGCCAACAATTTTTCGATGGATGAATACGCAGGTACATCGAGACCGGTGTTTACTATCGCTTGTTCATCAATATCACACAAAGCAACCAATTCTATTTTATCTCGATGCTCATAAATAGCCTCAAAATGCTTGCCTGAAATTCGGCCACAACCAACAACGGCTATTTTTATTTTTTGTTCACTCACGTCAGCATCTCCTTAAAATCCATTGAGGATTAAACTTGTAACAATCGTTCATTCTTTCAATCAAGCCTATGCGGATGCCAAATTATCAACATACCAATGCATCGCTTTTTTAATACCATCTGTTATTCTAAATTGAGGGGCATATCCCAAATAGTGTTGCGCTTTATTAATTTCAGCTTGGGAGTGTTTGACATCACCCGCTCGTTCATCGTTATAGATGGGCTGGCTCGAATAATTAATTCCGTAATGTTTTAACTCGTCACGAATGTATATAAACAATTGATTCAATGAGGTGGAATCGTTTAATGCCACGTTGAAAATACGGTTTTTAGCCCCATCATCCGCGGTTGCGGCCAATATGTTGGCTTGAATTGCGTTTTCAATGAAACAAAAATCACGGCTAGTTTCTCCATCACCGTTGATAAACACAGGTTCATTTTTAATGATTGCCGAGGTCCACTTGGGTATCACAGCAGCATAGGCCCCATTGGGATTTTGGCGTTGGCCAAATACATTAAAATAACGCAGCCCGACTGTTTTAAAATCATATGTTTTAGCAAAAACATTTGCGTACAATTCATTGACTAATTTCGTCACCGCATAAGGAGATAATGGGTTACCAATGACCTCTTCGACTTTAGGTAAGGCAGGATGATCACCGTAGGTTGAACTAGACCCTGCATAAGTAAAACTTTTGACCTTCATGTCACGGGCAGCAACCAACATATTTAAAAAACCACTGACGTTGGCTGCATTGCTTTTTATTGGATCATTAATGGACCGAGGAACCGAACCTAAAGCCGCTTGATGTAATACATAATCTACACCCTCACAAGCTTTGTTACAGGTGTTTAAATCACATATATCACCTTCAAAAAAGGTAAAATTAGCCCACTGCAGCGGGGTAACTTTTTGGGAAACCTCGTCCAAATTTGCTTTAAAGCCGGTCGCGAAGTTGTCAAGTCCAACCACGCGCTGGTTGAGTTTTAGTAGAAACTCCAATAGATTAGAGCCAATAAACCCTGCGACCCCCGTGACAAGCCACACGCGCGGATGAAGTAACAGCGATTGCTGCACTTGCTCAAACTTAGACATTATAGGCAACCTTTATAAACGTAAATCACTCGCACCAAGAGGCAGAATGTATTTCAAATCATACAAAATATGGGTGTCTTTGCCCATAGCGCGAATATTTTGCTCTCCCATGACTTTAAATTGCTCATGGCCGACAGCTAAAAGTATCGCATCATAGGTATTGGACGACGGCTGATGGGTTAGCTGTAAACCGTATTCGTGCTCCACTTCTTGTGCGTCAGCCCATGGATCGTATACGTCGAGCTCAATGTTATAACCCCGCAATTCTTGAATGATATCGATGACACGGGTGTTTCTGATGTCTGGGCAATTTTCTTTAAAAGTTAATCCCATGATCAGTACTTTTGCTCCATCCACATGGATACGCCGTTTCAGCATGGTTTTTACCAATTGCGAGCAAATATAAGTGCCCATGCCATCGTTTAAACGGCGGCCTGCTAGAATAATCTCTGGATGATAACCAATCGCTTCTGCTTTATGGGTCAGATAATATGGATCCACACCAATGCAATGACCACCGACCAACCCAGGTCTAAAGGGCAAAAAGTTCCATTTAGTTTCTGCAGCTTTTAAAACTTCTTCGGTATCAATGTTCAACCGATTAAAAATAATCGACAATTCGTTCATCAACGCAATGTTCAAATCCCGCTGGGTGTTTTCAATGACTTTTGCAGCTTCAGCAACTTTGATGCTCGACGCTTTGTGCGTACCGGCTGTGATAATTTCTTGGTACAACTCGTCCACAATGGTTGCAATTTCTGGTGTGGAGCCGGATGTCACTTTTTTGATGGAGTGAATACGGTGTTGCTTATCCCCTGGATTGATGCGCTCAGGGCTATAACCTGCAAAAAAATCGCTGTTGAATTTGAGCGTCGAGACTTTTTCCAATATGGGCACACAAATTTCTTCAATCGCACCAGGGTATACGGTTGATTCGTAAACAACAATATCACCCTTTTTAAGGATTGAACCAATTGTCTCGCTGGCTTTAATCAACGGCGTAAAATCCGGTTGTTTGTGTTGATCTATCGGTGTAGGTACAGTCACAATGAATATATTGCAAAACGCAATGTCCGCTACCGTAGCCGTAAACGTCAAGCCACTGGCTTCTTTCAATTCTTCAGAGGTTGTTTCTAACGTTGAATCATGCCCTGCTTCAAGCGCACGTATTCTCTGTTGGTTAATGTCGAATCCCATGACAGGACGTTTCTTGCCAAATTCCACAGCCAAAGGCAGACCGACATAACCAAGGCCCACTATAGCTAATTTACGCTCACACAGATCTCTATTAATCATCCTGAATCCTTGTTCTACTTTTGACACTGACGTATTGTTTCATCCAAAACTTGAATGGTTTTGGTTATTTCATCATTTGTAAGCGTTGGATGTATTAAAAACATCAAGCTTGTTTCACCTAAAAGTCGAGCATTGGGCAAACGTTCACTGGGTCGCCAGGGCGTATTATCAAACGCTTTTTCCAAATACATTTCCGAGCAGGAACCTGAGTAACAAGGCACCTCTTGCTGGTTGATTAATTCAATAATTTCATCGCGAGTTTGAGTCAACTGTTCTGGCTGAACAAATACATAGCATTTATACGCGGCATGGACAATATGATGCGGCAAGCATGGGACGCGTAAACCAGTTAATACCGATGCAGCCGACCAAATTCTGTTGGCATTTTCCAACCTTTTTGCATGCCAGCTTTTCATTTTTTTTAGTTGCAATCGCCCTATCGCTGCTTGAACTTCCAGCATTCGCCAATTTGTTCCGAAACTATCATGCAGCCAAGCGAATCCAGGAGGTCTTTTTTGACCAATTTTCTGTAAATTTTTTCCGTGATCTTTGTAGGCCCACATAGCCGCATGGAGGGATGGATCCTGGGTTGTGACCATGCCACCCTCACCACCTGTTGTCATAATTTTATCTTGGCAAAAAGACCAGGCGCCAATATGACCAATCGATCCAACAGCTCGTCCTTTGTATTGAGCGCCGTGGGCTTGCGCGCAATCTTCGATGACCACCAAATTATATTCGGTGGCAAGCGCCATAATAGGATCCATGTCACAAGGCCAACCGGCTAAGTGGACACAGATAATGGCTTTGGTTTGTGGGGTTAAAACCCGCTGAATATTTTCAGCGGTAATGTTTTGACTCTCTACATCAACATCGGCAAACACTGGAATCGCCCCCGCATTGACAATGCAAGCAACAGAAGCAAAAAAACTTCGTGAGGTTACAACCACCTCATCACCGACTTGAATATTTAGTGCTTTTAGTGCAACGTCCAACGCCACAGTGCCATTTGCTAATGCGACAGCATATTCTACACCAACCCAATGCGCAAATTCTTTCTCAAACTCGCGGCATTCACTTCCAGTCCAATAATTCACCTTGTTGGATAAAATAACATCGCGCACTGCATCTGCTTCTTCATCCGTAAAACTGGGCCAAGGTGAAAATGCTGTGTTAAGCATAGCTGTTTAATCCATTGTTTTGTTGCTACAAACGTTCGCTGAGTCTAAGCGATTACATAATTGATGTAAATATAACGTTCAATAAATTCTGCAATGTGGCGCACCTTCGTCGTATAAAAGCTCAAAGCAAACCTTCCGTTTTGCAGGTCCCCGGCTGGTTCAAGCACGGGGCTTTTGATCAGGTGTTTTCAAGCGGTCAGCCAACTTGTTAATCGACTATTTTTTAGGGGTGAGGTCATCGTCATAGTAATAAGCCGTGTATTTGGAGTATTTGGCATGGCCGTACGATTTGGTGATAGTGGCCGCACGATGAAAATTGAAAATAGTGCCTTCGATCCCAACTTTGGAAGCATCCAAACGCTTTAAGACCATAGAAATTTCCGCAGGTTGATGCGTACCAGCCCCCAACACGAGAAAATTGGTTGCCGAATGTGCGCAGATTAATACCGCATCGGTTACCAGCAAAACTGGTGCCGTATCAATCACAACGATATCAAATTGGTTGGATAACGAATCAAGCAGCGTACTAAATTCTTGACTCATCAGCACTTCAGAAGGATCAGATGGGTATGTGCCCCTTGGTAAAAAGGTTAAATTTGGATGCATGGATGGGCGCAGAGAGTCTTCAAGTGTGGCTTTACCGTTCAGATGATCCGCAATACCAGGTATCGGCGCAACGTTAAAATACTTGTGCACCGTGCCACGTCGTAAGTCGCCGTCAATAAGCAGTACTCGCTTGCCGCCTACGGCGAGCAAATAGGCAAGGTTGGTTGATATAAAGCTTTTCCCAACACCGGGTGAAACACCTAAAATAGACACAATATTGTTTTTTGCAGCGGGCAACATCACTTGCAAGCTGGTCCGTAAACTTCGTAAAGATTCGATGGACAAGTTGCGAGGATTGTCATGCGCAAGCAATCCCACGCCCTGCACAGCAGGACCATGCCGCACGGAATTGATTGCTTGCTCTTTGCAATAAGGAATGATAGCTAAGTTTGCAATATTGTAATGTTTTTCACCCCAATGAGGATCATCCACCCGAGGAGAAACCAATTTTCGACCAAAAATAAGCAGACCGCTCAACATTAACCCGGCCAGAATGCTGGCAAAATAGATAACAATATTTTTTTCTGGCAATGGACCATCAGGAAGAGCCGCGTAAGAGAGGATGGTAATATTGCTCACTGTTCCTGCTTTGACCACCTGTAATTCTTGAATTTTATTCAATAAAATTAAATACAAGGTTTTCTTCACTTCCACATCGCGCAATAAATTAACAATGATCTGATCACTTGCTGGCAGATTTTTAACACGGATCGTTAATTCATCACGCTCCGTTTTAAGGCCTTGAATTTGCAAGTTAAGTGCTTGTAGAGCGGGGTGTCGTGTTGTGTACCGTTGCAACATATCAATTTTATTGATACGTAACTCTTCGATGCGTTTATCCACTTCAAACAATTGTGTGAGTATCGATTGAGTTTGCGATTGAACATCGACTTTTCCACTTATTGCGCGGGAGAGGTTAAGTGCAGCTTTGGATTTTTCCCGAAGTTTGGTGGTGATGGGAAGCTGTTAGTG
>CAZGKX010000040.1:19731-25733 GCA_964525945.1 uncultured Legionellaceae bacterium | reverse complement strand
ATACGCATTTGGAGACGAAATACATGCGCATTGATCGTTGACCAGGGTAATTCTTGCCAAGATTGGCCGCGTTCTGCTGGAGATGCACCAGCGAATTGCTTCGCCGTCATTTGCGTTTCCCCATATTTAAGTTTCTCCAAATTATCTCGCCATTTTGAACCAGTCCAAAGTGGGCTCACTTTCGTGCCAAGTGATTTACACTTGTATCCGATTCATTACAAATCGGCATTTGCTTTCTTGGACATCCTGTTTCTGCAAAGCATTCATGCGAGCGCCACAGCTCTATTTGGCGACTTCGTGTCGCACTGGGTTTTCTACCCGCCGAATCAAGAGTTACTTGAGTCGAGGGTGCTCGTGGTGGGTGAGGTCGTCACAAAGCTGGCAATATCAAGAATTATTAGGATGGTTTTTACAGGTGTGTCGAGATTTTAAGGTGGTGTAAATTGCAACAGCCCTTCTTCATGAATCTAATGCCCCAACCCTAATTGACTTGCAGGCCGGCTTAGATTTTCACGCGACTGCGTAAGATCGGCGATTCTCACTTCATCAAGATGGCGGACAGCCGCCAAATCACGCGCGTCCGCACCGCCGCCCGGCGCCCACATCGCGCTAGCCCAACTCCGGCGTATTAATGCAAAATCGAAACCGAGACCAGAGGAAGATGAAGAGAGAGGGAACCAAGGTTTAATATTTGTAACGTAATTATAAAAAGTAAGAATTCTCGGCAGAGTTTCCTCAGTAAAAGAAGGCAAGGGGTCAAACGACCGGTCTGGTCTACAATACTCGTGCGCGACGTGCGCAGGTACATCTCGCTGGGCTTGACCTACTTTCATCCAAGCTTCTTCTTGCTGGTGAGAATTCCATGTATCAAAATTAGTCACATAACTATCCAATGCTGTAATCAATGAATGGAAATCAAACTTTAGTTTTTCACTGATGGCTGTTGCTGGAGATGAATAAAAGAAAGAAGAAATACCTTTTGGACGGTGTTGTTCTAATGTTTTTTTAAGCGCTTCATATTCTGTTGCGGTAAACGATATATTTTTATAGTTATCGATCGTTGCTTGTTGTATTTTTGCACTTCTTTGCCCAACTATCGTTTGTAATTGACGAAATTCATTCGCGTTCAAATTTTTCAAAACAAAACTCATATCATAGTGTGCGTTTTGATACGTGATGCCGTGTTGTTGATAAGAAAGTCCTACCTGTTCCATCGCATCAATGTTTTCTAACATGAATGCTTTGGTTTCATCATCCATATGACGTTCTAACATACGCATCATATGCTTATCTTTAGCCCAATAAGCATATTCATAGGCAGTGCAATGAAACGTTCGTCCCGAGTAATCGGTGAATTTCCCCGCTGTTCTAAGGAGCGTTTGTTTGTCTTCTAATGACCCTAAAATCGCATGTGCTTCATCTTGTTTGCCTTTTGCCACATCATCTAAGAGCTCGCGGACTTTAAATGCTGGCAAAGCACGACAGGCTTCAACCACTTCTTTGGGAAGTCTCTCCCATTGTACATCGCTCAGTTTATCCATGAGTGCTTCAGGCTCGATGTCAATCGTGATAACGGGCTCATCTTGAGGTGTGACGATGTCACGATGCAGGCGTGCTTCGTGACGAACCTCGGCAAAATAACTTTGATTTTGGGGTGTTGTCGGAATGATATTCGAAATATCCGTACAAATTAAACCCTTGTTGGTGATGAAAATATCCTGTTCACCCTGTGCTTCGGTATCCAAGAACATGAAATCATCCAGGTGAGGATTTTCTTTTGTCGCCGTCACAGTGCGGTAGGTGGTTTCAAATTTTTGGACAATTGCATCTTTATCTTGTGCAGTTAATTCACGGGATAATTTAAACGTATTTTTATGCCGATTGAAAAATGCAATAATGCCAGGCTCTATTTCTTCACCACGACTGAGGGCCGCGGCTACAAGCTCAACAAGTTCTTGGCTTAAAGAAGACGAACCCTCCAAAATCACGCCAAAATTTTTATCACCAATACCTTTCGCCCGACAGTAGACGTTTAAAACGCCTAAGTAAAACTGCGTCATCATAGAGAGGCTTTCGGTTTGATGCGCTGCATCATCATAGATGCCAAGATAAAATGGCGAACCAGCAATCATCCTCCACAAATTCGGCGCACAAATGCCTAACAATGCATCAATATAGTCTTTTGAGGATGCATTATCACTAAACCCCATAAACGCATCAATATGTGCTTTATCAACCGGCTCTTTGATTCCTTTTTTACCTGGAATTGGCCTAATCCAGCTTTCAACGTCAATATCAATTTTAAATTGTTCGGTACACTGTGATTTTAAAGTGTGTTTGATATCCTCAAACCTTGTATCTTGGGGGAGTATTTTTAATACATGATTAATAAGGTCTCTGCGAGGGTCCGGCTTTCCCAATACGAGTCCTGGAAAGACTTCGTGCATTTTATTATACAAAGGGGATAGTGGCGTACCTTGGCTATCATTCTCTCGATTTATTGTAAAAACCGGGTTCACAACACGGGACATAGGGTCTTGAACGCGGGGTCTTAACTGAATACTGTATAAATTGGAAGGCTTGCTCAAAAAGCTGTTCACAATTATTTTATAACTATCTCTCATGCGAACAACTGCTTCAAGATACCTATTGATTTGATCTAGTCGTTCTTTTTTTGTCCGGTAATGCGGATCATTTTTTTCTAACAACGATAGATGGAATTCAAGCGTGCTTTTATACGATTCCAATTCATTGAAGGCACCACCTTCAAAAAATGCCCTTAACTCCACATCTGATTTGCACGTGTTATCCGTGCTAACATCCATACCCGCAATAAATGGCACGAGTAGATGAACCCGATTGGTTGCAGGATTAATGTGAATGTAACGAAAATTGATTGGTTCATTCAAGGGTATTAGCATAGGCTGGTATCGTTTTTGATCCGGTATGCCTTTATTATAGCTTGATTCGAAAATTTTGTTTTATTTTGGGCTGAGAATTTTGGGGGGGCTTAAAGTGCGCCAGGCAAAGCTGTACATAGCTTGCGGGTGAAAGTCCCGCCGGTTTATAAGACTAATCGAAGTCTTGATAACTGCACCAATCATGGAAGGTAAACGAGAAACGAAAAACACCCGAAGTTGTCCGCAAGGGTCCATTTTGTCGCCAATATTGGCTAATGTATACCTGCACCATGTTATCGATGAGTGGTTTGGCAGCATCAAACAAACTCACATGGATGGTCGGGCTGAGTTGATCCGTTTTGCTGATGATATGGTCTTCGTTTGTGAGAGGCAAAGCGAGGCGCAACGGTTCTATAATGTGCTGCCTAAACGTTTAGCAAAAGGTGGGCTGAAAATGCACGCTGAGAAATCGCAGATAATCACTGCAAGCAAGGCTCACCAACAAGGAAATCGTTTGCCAACGTTCAACTTTTTGGGTTTCACTTGTTACTGGGGCAAGGCTCGGAAAGGATTTGGCGACTTAAGTTTACCAGTCGCAAAGATCGATTTGCTACCAAGCTCAAGAGCATGAAGAAATACCTAAGAGGGAATTTAAACACGGAAAACATTTTCGGTGTGATTAAATCGGTCATTCGAGTTGTAATAGGATGGGCTAACTACCATGGTGTCTCTGACAACCAGAGACGAGTAGGACAATTCCTTGAGCGGACAAAGCGTTTGATACTGCGATGGTTAAATCGCCGTGGTGGCAAGCGCAGGGTAACATGGGACAGATTGGTTCAATTACTTGAAATAGCAGGTTTCCCGAAGAAAAGGAAAACTGTATCGATGTTCTAGATTCACTGAATATGTGTGGGGACACTGATCTATCGGGAGCCGGATGCGGTAGTTCCGCAAGTCCGGTTCTGCGGAGGGTTTGGTCGGAGTGAGCTGGCCATTCTATTCACCCAAGACCCGTTTTACGTTGGCCCGAAGTCCAACCTACAAATGGTAACAGTACCTTTTCTATCTTGAATAAAGCACGGGCTGTGAGATAAGGTGATTCGTGCTAAGGCATGAACCTTGTTTGACCCAGGGCAGAAAAAAATGCCACACGCTGCGTGATGTATTTTCTAACTTTGTCGGTATGAGCCTCTGTTATTTGGGAAAAACAGTACGAAAATCCCAAAATAATCAAGAAAATCAAACCACTAAAAAAAATATGCTGGACGTCAAAAGGCCAACTGCACTCCACATGCAATACTTTCATGAACAATAATAAAAGTGGATAATGCACCAAATACAAGGTGTATGAGCATCCTGATGTTTCCGTCGCAAATTTATGATACCAATCGTTACTACTTAATGTCTTGTTTTGTAAAATAAGATAAAGAAAGATGGAAAAAAAACCAGCATTTGCAAAATCGTAGCTTAGTCTTAAATGGGCATGGTAAAAATGGGATAGAATAAATACAACAGCCAATCCTATTAAAGGAAGCGTCGAAATTATTGTTCTTAATCTCGGCTTGTGCGCTAACAATGAGTATGGTTTTAATAGATAAACGCCCACACCCATTAACCAAATGATAAAATACAATGATTTTTCTTTACCAATTAGTAAGAAAATGAGCATTTGAAGGCTGAAATATCCTACTTTTTTTGCCATGCTTTTGGTCGTTAAAAACAGCATGAGGCAAGGAAACAAGACATAGTACCAAAATTCATTCGACAAACTCCACAGCGGTAAATTGCCGGCAAACGTGCTCGTTCTTGTTTGAAGAAATAACATATTATTTACCAAGGCATTTAAACCAATATCGGGGTGTTTGCTGGCACCAAGAAACACACCATCCCCAAAATAAACAACGAGAAAACTGAGCGCCAAGCTAGGGATTAAAACAACGTACAAGCGTGTGAAGCGGCTGATAAGGTATGTTTGCCAAGAATAGGTGTTGTTGCGAATTTGCGAGTAACCACTCGCCCCTACCAGAAATCCACTCAAAACAAAAAAAATGATCACGGCTTCACTTCCCCACCCGGAAAGAATGAATAAACATTTCACAACGAAAGTTGGGGAGGCGATGTGTTCGTAGGGAACAAAAAAACAGCTTCTTAAATGTGCAAACAACACCATCACTGCAGCGAAGCTGCGAATGAAGTTTAAATGATCAGACGCTCTTAAATTTTTAAGCGATTTCATCAACATTGTCCCCTATGTATTGATTCATCGAATACTATCGTTAATCCGCTATTTCTGAAAAGAGCGGATGACGTTTGGCACTCTCAACACCAGGTTGATCAAAAGGGTTGATATCCCAAATGACACTTTGGGTAAATATTTTATGTTCATACAGAGCTACCAACGCACCGACCGTGAACGGATCACAACTTTTTAACCGGATATGGTTTAATGGCACATTGCCGGGAATATGGGCATAGATGTTGCTTTGATCATGGATGCCTTGGGTTAATACCTGCATTTTAGCTTTGCACATGTTATTGATCATATGGTTATCAAAGGCGTCGGTGGTGATAAAATCCGCTGTAATTTTATGGCGTCCTTGGCACAAGAGTTGGTAATAACTATGTTGGGCTTGGTTTCCTGGACCACCCCATACAATGGGACTGGTCACGAAATCTATAAAATTTCCTTGATTATCAATGGACTTGCCATTGCTTTCCATGTCCAGTTGTTGTACAAATGGGACAAATTTTTCAAGTTGTTGGGCGTAAGTCAACATCAACAAATTGTGAGTGTCTAAAAAATTATTATTCCAAATACCTATTAATGCTAAAAGCACGGGTAAATTTTGAGCATAATTGGTGGTGCGGAAATGAATATCCATGCTGTTTGCACCATCCAGCAGTTGCATGAACGCATCAAAACCAATGGCAATGGCCGTGATTAAATTTATTGCGGAGCATAATGAGTAACGTCCACCAATCCAATCCCAGATAGGGAGTACTTCTTGGATGCCAAATTGATGGGCTTTTTCAGGATTTGCAGTGACAGCGATCAGGTGTTTATTCAAGTGTTCTGGGTTGTTGATCCACTCTTTTGCT
>CAZGKX010000040.1:17599-19721 GCA_964525945.1 uncultured Legionellaceae bacterium | reverse complement strand
TGCTTGTTTTGCATTGTACAACGTTTCTTTGGTTGTGAACGATTTGGACGAGATAATAAACAACGTTGTTTCGGGGTTTAGGCTA
This sequence comes from uncultured Legionellaceae bacterium, assembly GCA_964525945.1. Classification (GTDB taxonomy): domain Bacteria; phylum Pseudomonadota; class Gammaproteobacteria; order Legionellales; family Legionellaceae; genus CAZGKX01. The sequence goes on along the minus strand of CAZGKX010000040.1, from coordinate 19,636 downwards.
TTCACCGTATTTTTAAAACCGTTAGGATCAACATCGGAGATAAAATGGTAGTTCAAGTGCGAGCAAGTAAATTCAGCCAAAGCGGTTAAACAAAAGCGAGGCCCTAGATCGGAACCACCAATGCCTATATTCACAATATCGGTGATGGGTTTGCCTGAAAATCCAAACCATTTATTTTCTCTCAATTGCTCTGCAATGGTTTTCATTTGATGGAGTGCCGCATGAATTTGACGGATTATATTTTGATCATCCACCCAAACGGGTTCGTGGTCTTTTGCTCGTAGCGCAGTATGCAAGGCTGCTCGATGTTCGCTCTTATTGATTTTGCTGCCTTCCATCAGGGCTTTTATTTTTTCTTTTAAGTGGCATTGATCGGCGAGCGTAAATAACAATTCAAGGGTTTTATGAGTAAGGCGTTGGTTTGAGTAATTTAAATAAATGCCACTGGAACTGGTGCTCAACAATGGATCTCTATCGGGTGTATTTTCATTTAAAGAGGCAATCGTCACTAGCTTAAGTTGATTGGCATGATCTCTCAACGATGTCCATGTGCCAAGTTTATGAGTGGTCTTCACGATCAAGTAGCTTCCATATTAATTTATACGAATAATAACGCTATGAGCAACTATTAATAAAGGGTTTATACTATTTTTTTTAAGCCTTAATGCTGCCACAACCACCTAGGTCATTACCGAAAAGCTATAAATCATCGCATAGGTGATTGGTGGGACGTACTTTTAACCAACCGGCAATACTTAATCGAGTACGGTGGGTTGTTTGTACTTCATGGAGGATTTCGCTGTTGAAACAAATGAATCGATTGCCTTGGGGAAGAATGCTGCCCAAAATTTGGTTGTGTTTATCGTAAAGTGTAAGCTCTCCTCCATCTTCAGAGTACCAATTTTCATTTAAATAATATACACAAGAAATCCTGCGATCATTGTTATTAGAAAATTGATCGCTGTGTTTTTTATAAAAATTACCCGGACGATAAATTGAAAAATGCATTTCAAAATGGGTTAAACCAAGAAACAAGGTTTCATTTAAATGTTGAATAATGTGGTCGATGGCTTTGAAATAAGTATGCAGTGTTCCATCTTTAGTGTTTTTAGTTAACCAATAAATTTGATCATTGCGTAGGTCAGCGTGGTGTTTTGCCGCAACCGTGGGTCCTATTTTAGCCGGTGTAAATTGAGATGTATCCATATTTTGTATTTTTTGTTGTAAATTTACATAGCAAGGTGCGTCTAAAAAATTATCAATCACATAAAATCCATGTTGGCATAAATTATCCGCGATTTGTTGTACACATTCCATAAAACCCCATGGTTAAAAATTACCTGCAATGGTTTTATTATACAGGAATATGAAGGTTTAACTATTTGATGCCATGCAACTCTGCTTTACAGAATTTTTTCAAGACACAGGCGTTTATCCTCCTGCTGGAATACAAGGGCTATCAACGTATTCATCATCGACGGTGAGGCTCATATTGACATTAGCGCGTTGGTAGCGCACCAATAAATCATAGTGACGTTTACTGATATAACCATGGGTATCACCACAATAGACCAAGGATTTCGCGTATGCTGTGGGTTTGGGTTGTATGGGAATGTCACAATCCCAACGAAATTGCGTCAAGTCACAATTGGCTAAAGCAATCGGTATAGGCAAGCAATACATGGTCAATAGTATTATTATTTTTTTCATGAATTGACTCTTCAAGAGGGCATATATTGAGTATATCTCTTTTTGCAGAAAATGGCGGTTTTTTAAAAGACAGCCCTTATTTTTTTTCGTGAGCTAATAATGCCGTTTTATAATGAAGGGCATCCGGGTTACCCATGTAGCCACCCTGGTTCAATTTACCGACAATGCGGTGACAAGGGATGAAGAGGGCGATAGGGTTGTTTTTACAGGCTTGGCCTACAGCGCGCGGGCTGCTTTGCAAGGTGCTAGCAAGCTCGCCATAAGTGAGCGTACGCCCAGCTGGTGTTACCAGCAGCTCTTTCCATACCCGTTGCTGATAAGGTGTGC
>CAZGKX010000040.1:16767-17589 GCA_964525945.1 uncultured Legionellaceae bacterium | reverse complement strand
TGAAAACGATGGTGGGGATTAGCAAAATAAGCAGCAAGCTCATGAGCAATGAGGGTTCCCATTTTATTGAATGGTTTGGTCGTAGTGTCTTGCTGGGTGAACGTAGCATGGTATAAAAAATGCTCATCGTAACTTACTTCAAGCAAGCCAACAGGTGTCTTGAATGTTGTGACGATGAGCTTTTGCAATGAATTAATCGCCTTTTTTACCGGCTAATTTTTCTTTAATACGAGCGGCACGACCTGCTAAATTGCGTAGATAATACAATTTGGCGCGGCGTACATCACCACGACGTTTAACGGTAATGCTATCAACAACAGGGCTATAGGTTTGAAAAACGCGTTCTACGCCAACATTGTGAGAAATTTTACGCACCGTGAAAGCAGAATTTAAGCCACGATTACGTTTAGCAATAACAATGCCTTCAAATGCTTGCAAGCGTTCACGAGTGCCCTCTTTTACTTTCACTTGAACCAAAACTGTGTCGCCTGGGTTAAAGTCGGGGATTGTTTTACCTTGCATTTGCTCCGCATTGATTTGATCAATAATGTTCATGGCTTACTCCTAAAATAGTGACTTAATTTAAATCACCGTGTTCGCGTTTAAATTCTAATAGCAGTTGTTGATCTGCTGTACTTAACTCTAATTTTTGCAGTAAATCGGGTCGTTTTAGCCACGTTTTACCAAGCGATTGTTTTCGTCGCCAGCGCTCAATGTCGCGGTGGCATCCGCCAACCAACACGTCTGGAACAGACTCTCCATCGATAATGGCGGGCCTGGTGTAGTGTGGGTAATCCAACAACCCATTCATAAATGAATCTT
>CAZGKX010000040.1:5943-16757 GCA_964525945.1 uncultured Legionellaceae bacterium | reverse complement strand
GACTTCCTGGTAGCAGACGAACAATAGCGTCTATAAACACCATGGCTGCTATTTCACCACCACTTAAAACAAAATCTCCGAGCGACCATTCTTCATCAACATGCTGCGTAATAATTCGCTCATCAATGCCTTCGTAACGCCCGGCTAAAAAAAGTATAGATTGCTTGTTGCTGGCAATCTGGTTCAACTCACATTGTTGAACGCATTTCCCTTGCGGGCTTAAATAAACCGTTTTACTCGGCGTTGGCAATTGGCTTTTCGCATGGCGAATGGCTTTTTGCAGTGGCTCATACATCATGACCATTCCCGGGCCGCCTCCGTATGGCTTATCATCCACCTGACGGTGAGCGTTAATCGCCCAATCGCGTGGATTCCAATAGTCAATTTTAGCCAAGCCTTGCTCTATTGCACGGCCGGTCACGCCATATTGTAAACTGGTGAACATCTCTGGTAATAAACTAATTACGCCAAGATGTAACATTAAAAATCCGGGTCCCAATTCACAGTGATTTGCCGTTTTTTATCATCGATATTCAGCACATAGTGGTTCATTACATAAGGCACTAAATGCCGATGTTCACCGTTGACCACAAGGATATCATGTGCGCCGGTTGACATCATTTCAATGACGCTGCCCAACAACACTCCTTGTTCGGTGACAACCTGCATGCCAATCAATTCATGCCAGTAATAATCACCCGCAGTCAGAGCTGGCAATTGGGCACGTTTAATGGCTATTTCACAATTGGTCAAACAAGCCACGTCTTCGCGTTCCGTATAACCCTCCACTTTCACGATAATTAATTTATTATTAATTTCATGATCATGGGTGGCTAACGGCGACCATTGATGCTTTAGACGAACATGCCAGTCCGTGTAATGCAATATATTGTCTTGTGGGTCAGTAAAGGAAATAACAGAAATATAGCCTTTAATGCCGTGTGCTCGACCGAAACGACCTACTACGACCCATTCATCTTGGTGATCCACGTTATGCAGCAGCAGCCTTGTTGTGTTCTTTAACCAACGATGCCACTCGATCCGACAATTGCGCGCCTTGACCTTGCCAATGGGTTAGTTTGTCTACTTCTAAATGTAAACGCACTTCTTGACCGCGTGCCATAGGATTGTAGTAGCCAATACGCACAATGTAGTTTGCGTCGCGACGTCTACGACTGTCTGTTACAACGATGTGATAAAAAGGACGCTTTTTGGCGCCTGCTCGTGCTAAACGTATAACGACCATTGTTTCCTCTGTTTTCAGCTTGGATCAATTCTTGTATTCACTTACGGATGTTTGAATGCAAGCTCGATCCATGGTTATGTAAAAATGCCGTGTATTGTACGAAAATTAACGCGCGATGGGAAGTGTTTCCCATCATTAAAATTTTATTTTAAATCATCAGGCAGTAAACCTTGCATACCAGCAAGATTGCCAAGCCCTCCCATCCCACGCATCATTTGTTTTAAGGCACCTGGTTTTGTAAATTTTTTCATCATTTTTTGCATTTGCGTAAATTGTTTTAATAAGCGATTAACGTCTTGAATTTGTGTCCCCGAACCTAACGCAATTCTCTTTTTGCGCGAGCCTGCAATCAGCTTAGGTATGCGACGTTCTTTCATGGTCATTGAGTTGATAATGGCAATGGTTTGAGCCAACGCTTTGTCATTGACTTGATTCATCGCTTGTTGGGGCAGATGACTTACACCAGGCAATTTACTCATCATGCTGGTGATGCCACCCATTTTATTCATTTGTAACAATTGCTGTTTGAAATCATCCAAATCAAAGCCGTTGCCTTTTTTTATTTTTTTGGCAAGTTTTTCGCTCGTGGCTTTATCGGTTTTGCGTTCCACTTCCTCAATCAGTGTTAAAATATCACCCATGCCTAAAATGCGTGAAGCAACACGCTCTGGGTGAAAGGGTTCCAGGGCGTCTATTTTTTCCCCTGTTCCCATAAATTTGATGGGTTGTCCCGAAATCTGACGAACGGATAGAGCCGCACCACCACGTGCATCGCCGTCAGTTTTGGTTAAAATCACACCTGTTAACGGCAGAGCATCATGAAATGCTTTGGTGGTGTTTGAAGCATCTTGACCGGTCATGCTGTCGACCACAAACAAGGTTTCAACAGGTTTGACGAGTTGATGCAGTGATTTGACTTCGCTCATCATGGCATCATCGATGTGCATACGGCCGGCGGTATCAATAATAAGAATATCGATGAATTGTTTTTTAGCGCTGTCTAAAGCTTTTTCAGCAATGGCCAGAGGTTTTTCATGGGCTTCAGCTGCAAAAAATGCGACATCTAGTTGTTGGGCCAGTACCTTTAACTGTTGAATAGCGGCTGGTCGGTAAACGTCGACGCTGGCAAGCATGATTTTTTTCTTTTCAGTTTCTTTTAAATAACGGGCTAATTTGGCGGCACTGGTTGTTTTTCCTGAACCTTGTAATCCCACCATTAAATACACTGCAGGGGGTTGCGTTTTGGTGTTCAATTCAACGCGGGCTTCGCCCATGATTTGAACCAATTCGTCGTGCACAATTTTAATAATGGCTTGATCGGGCTTTAGATGGGTTAATACTTCTTGACCAAGGGCTTTTTCTTTTACTTGTTCAATAAATGTCTTAACAACCGGCAAAGCAACATCTGCTTCTAACAATGATAGGCGGACTTCGCGCAATGCGTCTTGTATATTACTTTCTGTAATACGTCCTTGGCCGCTTATGTTTTTAAACGTTCGCGTCAAGCGTTCAGTCAAATTTTCAAACATTGTTCACCTCGTATCATTGCCTTTTCGAGAGGATTATATCACAGCAGCGACGAATTTTTGCTATGATTAGCGATTCAATTCGCTATTAAGGATGATCAGTGCAGTTTTCTTCAACGACGTTATTATTGATAGTGTTGATGCTGGTGGTTTTGTCAGGTTTTTTTTCTGCGGCAGAAATTGGGGTGATGTCTATCAATCGTTACCGCCTCAGGCATTTGGTAAAAAAAAAGAATAAGCAGGCTATACGTGTTCATCAATTATTGGCCCATCCTGAGCGTTTATTAAGTGTTGTTTTGATTGGCAACACAGTGGCCAATATCATTGCCTCCATGGCCATTACTTTGGTTGGGCAACGTATGTATGGTGATCTTGGTGTATTTATTGCTACCGCTATATTAACCATCGTCGTACTCGTTTTTTCAGAGATGACTCCCAAAACTTTGGCGGCATTGTATCCTCAGCAAGTGGCTTTTGCTTGTTCATTGCCATTAATGATTTTGCAATTGATCTTATCGCCGTTGGTTTTTACCACAACCTGGGTGGCAAACATGCTGTTACGTACGTTTGGTGTTTCTATGCATGGTGGGCACAAAGAAGCATTGTCAGGGGATGAATTGCGTACAGTGGTTCATGAAGCAAGCAATTTCTTGCCGAATGAACATAAAAGCATGCTGGTCAGTTTAATTGATTTAGAACTGGCTATTGTTGAAGACATCATGGTGCCAAAAGCGGATATCATTGGTATTGATTTATCAGAACCCTGGCATAAGGTGCTCGAACAATTAGAAACAGCTCAACACACCAGATTGCCCTTGTATCGCGATTCCATTGATAATTTAGTGGGTATGGTGCACTTAAGAAGTATCCTCAATTTGTTGTTGGAAAAAGAGCTGGATCTTGATGGATTATTGAGTATTGCTGAACCTCCGTATTTTATTCCGGAAGCCACGACATTGAATGTGCAAATTTTAAATTTTCAAAAAATGAAACGACGCAGCGGTTTCGTGGTAAACGAATACGGTGATTTGCAAGGATTGGTGACGATGGAGGATATTTTAGAGGAAATTGTTGGTGAATTTACCACGGATATTGCGGCGTTGAGCAAAGACATTACCCCACAAAGCAACGGATCTTTCATCGTCGATGCAAGCATCACCGTCAAAAATTTAAACCGATTGTTGAATTGGACGTTACCGAATTTAGGTCCTCGCACGTTGAGTGGTCTTATCATTGAATACTTGGGTCAAATACCTCCGGCGAGTTGTTGTTTACTGATCAATAATTATCAAATTGAAATATTAAAAGTAGGGGATAATACGATTAAAAGTGTCTCAATGATCAAGCTCGGCAAGAAAAAAAAATCATAAGTTAGAGGTTATTAAATCCAATTAAGATGTTTTTTACCAAAAAAAAATATCTATAGTTAATTAAAATTTAAATGACTCATTAGCTCCGATATAATTGAATTTCAACAAACAAACAAACAAACAAACAAACAAACAAACAAACAAACAAACAAACAAACAAACAAACAAAAAAACATTTGTATCAAATGAGTCATTCAAAGGCTCTAAGGCAAAGAGCAATCAAATACGTTGAGCAAGCCTGTCATCCTACAACCCTCGTTAAATGGCGGAAGCGAATTGGAGAAAAAGGGGTTGAGAAACTATATAATGGCTTTAAATTGCCTTAGTTATGAGGCAACGAATCTAAAATTTCCGGGTTTCGGTAACATTTGATTTGAAGCAATGCGATCAAAAAAAGCACTACCCTACACCTGACTTATTGTGCTATAATATAAATCTAATTGCGCATTAAATTAACAACAATGTGTTTCAATACGCATAAGGAAAAATTATGAAATTTAACTTCACTAAGAAACAAAAGGCTGCATACACCTTACTAGAACTTCCCATCACCGCAACCCCAGAGGAAATTGACCTTGCGTACAATACGAAAAAAGGCGAAGGAGAAAATGTTGTCCGTGTCGGCGGAGAACTAGCGCAAGCAATGCCTAAAATGTCATACCGAGACGCTATGTATGAGGCTAAAAATTGTTATTACGAACAGGAAAATTTTAAACGGGAGCAACTGGCCAAACGTAAAGACATCCCAAGATACGATTATGCCAATACAATAAAATATATGGAGCCCCTTAAAGATCCAAACACCACGAAAGAAACTCTTGTCGAATTTTTTGGTGATGTAAATAATGATGTGCGATTTTTAGGTAGATACCCCCTTGAAATTGCCGTACAGCTAAACAACATGCCCGTTGTAAGACTATTATTAGAACTAGAAGCAGATGTGAATTGCCCTCATGAAGGAAATTCCGATCCCAATCCCATTATGCAAGCCATACTCAATCAAAATGGAGATATGGTAGAGTTGTTATGCCAGCAGCCGTCTATTTCATTAAATGAAGCATTAAATTTTAGCTACTCTTCTAAAGCCACGCCTCTTAATAAAACGATTGAATTAGGAAATGCCCCTATAGTACAAACATTAATTAACCATGGTGTAAATGTTAATCAATCCAATACTGATGTTAGCGCATCCCCATTAGTAACAGCGCTTATTTCGGGAAAATTTGACATCGCAGATATGTTAATAAACGCTGGCGCGGATACCGAAAAAGCGAAAGTACAGTTAAACGTCGTCATGAAAAAAATGGTTCATAACGCCATCCAGGGTGAAATCAAATATATTAAAGCCAGCAATATGTTCGAATCCACCATCAACAAAAAAATTACACAATTAAGAGAGCGCTATAGAGATACGGTCGACGATGCGCAATGGGCCAGATTAATAGCTCCTCAACCCATTGCATTGAGCGATCTGATGGGCGGAGGAAAATCTGTTGATCCTATGCAAACTATGGTTGCGAGAATTGGGGCCATCTCAGCGATTATACAAAGTAAAAAGGCAATCAGTCACCTTAATAAGGTGAATATGGCAACACAAGACAGTGCGCAGCTTAACAATTTTTTAAAACTCGAGGGACTCATCATGTGTATCGTTGAAAGTACGATGAATCCTCCACAACGCGAAATGTTACTGCTTAATCAAGATGCAAAAATTGAATTGTTGTATACAATTACCAAAACAAATGCTTCTTTCGAAAGCATCAAATCAGCATTGACAACCTATAACGCTGCCGTTGATAGCATGTTAAACCGTACAGATAAAAATCATTTAAAGAGCAGTCTTACAGCTTATATAGGAGGAAAAGTTGATATCGCTGCACTCACCCTTGACCAACTCCCTCTCGCCACTCCCCCGACCCCCACTGTTCAAACGACAAATGCGAGCACTGCAGCACCGCATTCAAGTATGTTTGGGCAGAGTGCTGCGAGAGATCCAAGAGCAACAACACATGATGATATCAACCTATCGATGCAAAAAAAATAATTTCTTCTAGAGCGATAAAATTCTCAATTAGCCGGGTAATGCGTTAGCGAAACCCGGCTAACTTATTCCAATAAACGATCAATATTCTTAATTACATTTGGTTCTGTGAACCAATTTTTAATTATCCGGAGGTGGAATCAAAGTCCATGGCTCAGTTGGTTGGCCAGAATTTTTGGAATAGTCAGCGTGTTGGTAAATCAGCTAAACAACAGAAATTATTGGAGGCATTGGATGCAATCGATTTATCCAAAACAATACATCAGACAGAGCGTTTTAACGTAGAACAACGTGAATTTCCAACACCAAAGCGCATGAAATATTAAACCAAACACGTCTCCTGCAGTATGTTGTAGGAGACGTGTTTGGTTATTTGGGTTATTTCGTTTCTTTATCCAAGGCATTGCATTTTTTAATGCGCTGCTGATTTAACGTATCGAATCGAACCGTTAAGCCAATATTAATTGCGGGAGTGTTCAAATGATCTTTCAACGCAATGAGTTGGCTGTAACTTGCTTGCAAGCCAATGTATGGCGTAAACGCAAAACGTGCCCCAATCATGGGTTCAATTAACGAACCGCCACTCAGCGCCAATCCACCGCCACCGCCAGCTCCCACCAATACTTCTCCGAATAATTGCACCCGTTCCTTAAAAAACGACGGGCTTTGTAAGCCGGGGCCAATCATCCCAGTGGCATAACCCCCAGCGTGGTAACCACTGTATGCTCCTGCGGCTTGGTAACTTAAGAAAAACCAGGGTGAGAAAAGTTGATCAATTTGGACGCCAATCAGTTGAATAGATGATTCGAGGCTGAAATAAGCGCGTTGCGGATGGACATACGTTTGATTGAAAATTTGAAAACGCCAGCCTTGCAGCTTGTAATTTGCCGGCCATAAATAGGTGGGGTGCGTATTCTGGTTAGCAATGTCCAAATGATAAATGAGTTGGCCGGTGACGGGTACGGCGTTCATTTCGCCTTTCGGTGACCAAAGATAACCACTGCTTACGCGCAGCGAAAGTTGAGGAAGCATGGCCCATTCCAAGCCCAATGATGGGTTCACTAAAAAACCGCCTCCAGTGTCCACCATGCCGCCGCCACCAGCACCCAAACCAAATTGAGGAATCACGGACAGACTTGTGGAACCAACGGGCATGCGATAACCCAAACCGCCTAAAACATCCATGTAACCATTTGGGATACCCGCATAGGCACCGGATGTTTTTAACCACCAAAACACATTATTTGAAAAATAGTGATCCAACTCTGCCCCGACTAAATTGATCGTGTTATCTTGCACGAGGCCTTCTGTGTTTTTGGTGCCAGATTTTTGGTGATATGCTTGCAAAAGAAGTGAAAAATCATTGCGCTGAAAACCTAAAAACTTGCTCATTGGCACATGAATATCGCGCAGATTACGAATGCAGGTACCGATCAAATCATCGTGAGGTGTTAAAAATGAAAATTCAACCGGGAAATCAATATTGATGGCAACTTGCTGACTGCTGATTTCGCCATTGGGAAAATCAATGTAACTGTAATTAACCCCAATCCGTGCCCAATTTAAATCATAAGCGATGCCTGCATTGGGCCGAACCATCAACCCTCCACCCGTTAAAGATGATTTTCCGCCGCCGCCGCCAACAAACAACCCCGCATCACCCCACCAATGTGGGAAAAATTCATGGTGTAAACCTGCTGCCGCGCCCACGGTAAACAAACCACCTTGTGTGCCCGTCGCTGAGCCATAACCTCCAAATCCGGCGTAAACGGTTTTGTTAATATCTGCAAAATAATTAAAGCCGAGAAGGCCCATCTTGGGAATGTGATTCGGCATGCTGATGTTATTGTCAAAGCTCAATCGAAAAAAACCAGACAACGATTGCAGGTCTTGCGGAGGATTTTCTTTGGGAGCATCGGCATAACCAGAACCAATAACGGCAGAGCTTAACAATAAACTAACGAAGATTCGAGACCACACGCTATGAACTTCCTTATAAAAGTGAACCTACTGAAAACGATTTGGGGGGTTGGCAATGGCTCTAAAACGTTCCTTGGTCGGATTTTGCCCGCGGTACGTTAAAAAGGAGAATTATGCACTGTCAACAGCCTCTTTTTAATAGCAAAATATTTTATGCTAAGCGATTCGTCAGTGCAATTGAAGTTTGATTTTAATATAAATTAATCCAATGTGCTGCGGCTACTCAAAGTGATTGCAAATGGGATTGCTTTGGCCAATGATCCATCCATATTGGTTGAAAAATGATTTTAATGTATAATTATTTTGGCTATTGTGGTTTGCAATCAATCAAGCGTGGAGATGTCGTGTCTAATTTGAGTCATCGTTTTGACGAATCCCATATCACTGATGTGCACGGACAACCAGTGCAGTTAAATATTGGCTCGGGTTCACATGTTACAGCGCATGAAACCTTTCATGATTATTATTATGACAATGCCCCTGTGGTCATCAAAATGAATAGACGGATTTCTAACAGCAAAATGGCTGCTATTTTTGAGGTTGGTTTTGGTGCCATTGCGAAGCTTTTTATAAAGCCTGGGCTTACACCCACGCAACATATCATGCTAAAAAACGGCGAGGTTCGAGGCGTTGTGTCTCGAAACATGAGTTATGAATTGGATCGTTTACGAAGCCATCGCGTTGTTTATAAATTAAAACAGGCCCTCAATCAAAATCTCGCCTTATTCACGAATGATCAGGGAGCCGCAATCAATACCCCCTGGCAGCCATTAGTGGCTGGAGATTCTGCAAAACTCGGCCTTGTATTTTTGAATGAAACCCCTCAAATTTTTTTTGATGAATTGCTGCGAATGCACCAACAGAAAATCATTACCATTGATATGGATTCGTTGGCTAGCATTTTTACAGCAGCATATGTGTTGGAAGAAGATGATTTACACAAAGGAAATTTTGGTTTTTATGCAACCCATGTTGCCGGTCAAATTGTCGTCACTTTTTTTAAAATAGATCACGATTTAATGTTTAATGACAGCATTATGTCCCGTCAGCATCTACGCTTGGCAAACATTGCCTATAACGGTGATTCTTTTAAAATTACCCGCAGAGATATTCTGCAATTCCCCGACTTGCAGGACTCTGGTAATCACTATTGGCCAACCAAATGGCGTTTTATCACCGATGGCAGCAGTAAAACCTATTACCGCCGGGAAGAGTTAGACGCTTTTGCAACTTTAAAAAAAGATGCCGATTTTAACAACGCGAAATGGTATTATTTTTTAAAAATTATTGTTATGCCTCGAGAGTTTGTTTTGGCTGCGGTCACATATCATCTCGATCCAGTGGAAGATGCTACGGAAATTGCTATGATTCAAACCGCTTTGGATGAGCGTCTGGCAAAATTAAGGCAAACGCTTTTATCCATCAAATCCTTTAGAATGTATTTGTTGCAGCAAGCACCCGCAATCATTGATGGGCTAGCGGCTGAAATTGATGCGAGCATGGAGGATGTGGATTACAGTGTCGGTACGGGGTTGATCACAGACGCGTTTCAAAATTTAACGGCGGCAGCGCAACTAAAAAACCCCTTATGCCGTTCGGTATTACTGGGTGATTATGCGTTTACAGAGCGATTGGGAAGCATCGGCCGCGCCATTGCTATCGCAGAAAAAGAGTTTTACCAAGCGCAATCTATTGGGGACGAGTCACGTGCCTTTAAATACGCTTGTATTATTGTTGATTTAGCCGCGAAAGAAAAAAAACGAAGCCTTCAACCCATCTACCAAACTTGTTTGGACACCGCCCTTGATTTTAAAAAGACTTATTTGGAGACGGATGTTCTGGTCACTTTCGAGGACTTTCAGCTGCAAATTCTTAAAATAAGAGAAGCAGGGTTGCCGTTGAAACAGCAAAAACGTGAAGTGCTTGCTTTGTTGACTGGGTCTCAATTGTCACCTTATACATTTGCATTGGTGCAAGCGGCTATTCAGTGCGATGCACCCAACTCTCCTTTGAAATTTGTACGCCAATTACGCAGTTCACTTTGGATTGTTAGGCAATTTAGAGGCATGTATGGGTGGACGGACACCGTCCATCAAATGAGAATTATTATAGCGGACAAGCTCCGTGCAGCTGCTAAAACTCCTTCAACCAGAAACGTGCAAAGGTTTTGGGTCGAAAAGCAGGACGATACGGATAGTGAAGACAATGCGGACAATGATCATCAAGAACAACTGCAGGCTCATCCTTCCTATTGGCCGATAAATACACCCTAGTACAAAGGCCACGTTTTATGATAAAAATGCTCAAGGTGCAGTAACATGGGCTGTACAGGGGCTGCGTGCGCGAATGTTGAGGTGGTATTGTCCACCCATTTACCATCCGTTAAATGTTGGACAATGGGCATATAGCCATTGTCATCTGGGTATAACGCAATCAACCAATTGCCTTGAATGACGGCGTATAATTTCATCTTATCTAGCGTTGACAACGCATCGGCGCGAAGTTGCAGCTGGTTTGTTGTTTTATCCACTTTAAAAAATTTTTTCCCCATTAACCTGGCTTTTTCCCGGGTTAAAAATTGATTGGGTAACATCCCGCTTTCCATGACAAAGGTGCGATCTGGCAATTTATTTTTCGAATTTTGAATTGTT
>CAZGKX010000040.1:0-5933 GCA_964525945.1 uncultured Legionellaceae bacterium | reverse complement strand
AGAGATGCCATCCATTGTGTGACTGTTGTTGATCTTTATAAAATCCAACAGGGTGGGGCTGATGTCGATTAACGCGACCCGGGTATTGATGGTGGAGGGTGCCATGGTTAAATGTTGATCTTGATAAATTTGAAAGGCCAGTAAACAATGGTATTGCTCAGTGCTTAATAAATCCGACCCATGCCCCGCGCTTTTCTCCAACGTGGTGGATGTTTTTCGCAGAAAATAAGAGGCTAACTTGCTGTGGCCAGAGCCTTGGTAATTTTCGCGTTTAGTTTGCCGAGATCCTGTGGCATATAACGTTTCTCCGTGATCGCTGAGCAAAATGACCATGCTATTTTCTAAATAATGATCGCGGTGAAGCACGTCCAATAAGTGGGCTACCTGTTGATCAGCGCTTTTTAAGGCGTTGAGATAAAGTTGTCCTCGCTCATGGACGCTGTATTCATTTTTCACGTTTGCAGGCAATGATGATGCAAATGCGTAAGGCCAATGCGGCAATGTAAAATGGACGGCCATAAAGAGTGGAATGCTGTGATCACGCTTCGTTAAGATATTCTGCAGGGATCGATCAAAATATTGCGGGTAATAAGAAAAATAACTGGCGCGATTGAGGGCGTTGTATGGAAATAGCCATTGACCCCACGCTGAATTCACCAAAAAATTACTCAAAGGAAAATCATTAAATGTACCCAGCAGCACATCATTCACGCCTAATTTGGGTCCAAGAATTTGTTGAAAACCAAAATCATGGTCAATGCTGTTGAAACGTCTATCGTCCGTGGCGAACAATGTTTGATACCCTTGTTTTCGGAGTGTCCAAGCGATACTTTGTTGCGATTTTACGTGTTGAGGTGGCATAAGATTATAGCGGGCATGATGATGGTAGGGGTACAAGCCCGTTAAAATACTTGTCCAAGCAGGGTAGGTTCTAGCAAGTGGGCTTATGGTTTCTTTAAACCAAACACTCTGTTTCATAAATTGATAAATAGCCGGGGTTGTTTGCAACTGAATGGCATTTGGAGGGACGGAATCAATGCCTATTAAAATAATGTTGGGGGTTTTATGGGGATAAAAAAGGCTGGGAGATGGATGTTGATGGCGCATGCCAATCGTTATTGCAAGTAAAAAAACAACGGCTACGGACATTGTTTTAGGGTAGCTTTTTGCCAGAACCAACAGGGCATTTAACAATAACAAACCCAAAAGCAAGGTTGTTGTTATCAATAACCCGACTAAAAGTGAACGAGGCAACAGCATAAAAAATTGACTAAAAACACTCAGCGGGAAAAAGTAGCCATTGGCAAGGAGGATGGTGCTGATGGATATGATCCAGATGCCAGTGTGCACATAACCGCAAAATCGATAGGTTGGTCGGCGTTTGTGCGTTATGACGCCCCAAAATAACGTGAGTTGGGCCAGGGTAAGCAGCGCATACAATCCAATGTGGCTCAGCAATGCCATGATTTGTTCAAAATAGCTAGCAAATGGGAGAGGAAGCGTATTGATAAAGCTATGGCTTTTAGAAAGAAGCCATAGGAATTGTAAACACAAAAAAATAAAATTATAAAACGCAAATCGATAGGCCCAGCTGCGGTAGTTGATGGCTGCCGTCACCATAAATGATCCCACTATGAATGCGTTTCAATCCTGAAATACGGCTCGATTTCTCAATGCACTGCCAATCGTGTTGCCGTCTAAAAACTCCAACTCGCCGCCCGAGGGGATACCATGCGCCAATTGACTGATATGCACGGTTTGCCCACGCAATAATTCTCGAATAAAATGAACCGTGGTTTGGCCTTCTATGCTAGGACTTAATGCGATAATAATTTCTTGTATTTTTTCTTGACTCACCAGTTGTTGCAATTTTGCCAAGCCAATGTCTTCTGGGCCAACTCCATCCAAGGGAGAAATTTTGCCCATCAGCACATAATAGTGTCCATGGTAAGCGCGGCTTTGTTCAATTGCATTCACATCGGCAGGACTTTCCACAACACACAGTGTGTTCACATCTCGCGTTAAATCTTGGCATAGTTTGCAATGATCTTGAGTGCTGTAATTGTTGCACCGTTGGCAGTGAACAATGGTTCGCATCGCGTTATCAAGGCATGCGGCCAAATGCAAGCCACGCTGACGATGGTGTTGCAGCAAATGAAAAACCATGCGCTGAGCAGATTTTGGGCCTACACCGGGTAGGCACCGTAACGCATCCACCAAATGAGATAATGCATCCATAGAAGATTATTCTTTTTCTTCTTCGCCTTTCATGAAGTCGGTTGGGATATTCAAGCCAGCGGTTAGTTGATTAATTTTCTCTTTTGATGCTTTTTCAACTTGGCGAACAGCATCATTGACAGCTGCTGCAACGAGATCTTCTAACATGCTAATTTCTTCATCGAGCAACGAGCGATTAATTTTTACCTTGATCACGTCATGACGGCCATTCATATCAACTTCAACCATGCCACCACCCGATTTTCCTTTCACAACCAATCGCGTCAATTGTTCTTGCGCTTCCTGCATACGTTGCTGCATTTTTTGCGCTTCTTTCATTAGGTTACCAAGGTTTTGATCGATACTCATAATAAAGCCTCTTTTGTTGTGATGAATGTGTCCATTCATTGATTATAGATTATCTTTGCGTTGTGCAATAGAATTTTTCACCAATTCAGCGGAAAATTCGTGTTGTAATTGTTGAAAAAATGGATCGCTTTGCAACGCCTGTTGTGCCTCATCATGCTGTTTTTCTTTGGTGATTATTTTTTGTTGGGCAGGGGATGAGGCCAGCGTTTCTTCGCTGTTTATGGTCAATTTAATTTTTGCGCAATAATAGTTGGACAATGCTTCGGTAATGCGAGTCCGCACCGTTGGTGTAAATAAAGAGTGATGGCCTTTGGCCACACGCAATACAACGTTATGGTCTGTTTGGGACACCAACTCACTGTTTTCAGCAGCGTTTAAGGCTAATCCTGTTAAATGAAGGTGTGGAAGCAACTCATTCCAGGCAAGATTGACTTTATTTTTCTCGTTAACAGTCTCTGATGGTGGAGCAGGCGGTTCTTTTTCCTGGGGAATAAGAATGGGAGTCATATGCTCCGCTATGGTTTGCAAGGTGGCAGGCTCATTTGTTTTTTGAGGCGATGGATTTTGGTGCATGAGCGCCGGCATTTTTTTGCATGATACCGGTCGAAACGTGTGCATGCGCAACAGCGTCATCTCAAAACCAATCTGCGTTGTTGGAGCAAACGCCAAGTCTTCCAATCCTTTTAAACCAATCTGGTAGAAAAGTTGCACATCTTCTGCCGTAAATTGCGTACTGAGCGCTTGCACACTTTGGTCTGAATAAGTGCTATTGGGTAAAAGCTGGCAAATGGACAATTGATGGAAATAATTCAAAATTTCGTCCAAAACATAACGGAAATGTCCGCCTTCCTCGGCAATTTGTTGACTGATCGCAATCAATTTTTGAGGCGCAAGTTCAGCAAGGGCGGCCAGTAATTGGTGGGCGTAATCTTGTTGGGTATAACCCAAGCAGTTTTTGACGTCGCTCACCGTGATTTGTTGCGAGCTACCCGCAATGGCTTGATCAAGTAAACTCAATGCGTCGCGTACGCTGCCTTGTGCAGCTTTTGCCAGCAAGTCCAATATCGCTGTTTCATAGGCTATTTGTTCAGCATCCAATATGGATTGCAAATGCTGGCTGATGGTGGCGATGGGCACAGTTTTAAGATTAAACTGCAAACAACGTGATAAAACAGTGATGGGTAGTTTTTGTGGATCGGTGGTCGCCAAAATAAATTTTACATGAGCAGGCGGCTCTTCCAGTGTTTTAAGAAGCGCATTAAAGCTGTGCTGTGACAACATATGAACTTCATCTATTAGATAGATCTTAAAGCGGGCATTGGTTGGTGCGTATTGCACATTTTCCAAAATTTCCCGTGTATCTTCTACGCGTGTTCTGGAGGCACCATCTATTTCAATGAGATCAATGAATTGGCCTTGTTCTATGGCAAGGCATGCTTCACACTGCAAGCAAGGTTCGGATTGAATACCCTGTAGGCAATTCAGTGCTTTAGCGAGTAATCGAGCAATGCTGGTTTTACCCACACCACGGGTACCGGTAAAAAGATAAGCGTGATGAAGACGCTGTTGATGCAAGGCATTAACCAAGGCTTTGGTGATGTGATTTTGACCGATTAGTTGGGAAAATGTGCGTGGTCGCCATTTACGTGCAAGGGCTATATAGCTCATAAGGCATTCACAGTATTGGGCGGCGGCTTTAAGAGCCACACCCCGGCGCCCGAATCAAAAGTTACCGCTGCTCCCTTCCGGGCCTGACGGGGTTCACCATCTATCGTCGCGAGGGGACCAATAAAGCCACCATTGTTAAGCGGCCAAGAATAGCAAATATTTTTATGAATAGCTATAGATGACCCGCAATTGATACTGCGATAAAACAAAATTGGTTTGAATAACGTCACCAAGTGGTATAAAATGTCATTATGATATTTATAAAATCAATTCATATGGGGTTAATATGGTCAAAACGGCTGGAGAAACAGGTCCACAGCAAGCAGAAGAGCAAGAAATTCAGCGGCTGGAGGCAGAGTTGGGTACTTATGGCCTTGCTCCTTCTTATGCTAAAACCAGCACGGATGACCTGGATGATGCTTCGGTTCTCTCAGGGGTACCGCGTCTACTTTATATAGACATCGAGACGACGATTGATGTGCAGTCTTATAAAAAGAAAGTAAAGAATCAGCCCGTGGTGTACGTTTTTCCTGGTAATCCTAGTCATCATCGTGACGATGTGACTTTATTTTCAATCAAAAGGGGTGGCGGTTTAGCAGAGGCATCCCAAAAAATCGGTGAGGCAGGGTATCCAACGTTGAGTTTGCCGACCACAGGCAGATTATCAAGAGAACTTGTTTTAAAGGCTATGCAAGATATCTACCAAGCGATTGGTGCGGGCTACAGCATTTTATTGCCTGTTCGAACCCATCAATCTCAAAAATCACGTACAGCAATGCCTTCATCAGCACCTTCCTCAATGAATCTTATTTTTGGAAAAAGAGCGGTGGGGGCTGGTTCTACCGTTCAATTTTTTGAGTCGGATCTACGGCACCGTCCAGGTAAAGAGCCGGCTTTTTGGGGGGGCATTGATAAAAACCCCAATCTACCCCTTGCCAACGATTACCTTGAGTTCCTAGATAACCTTGCCGATTTTATGAAGGTTTTGGCAGAGAAAGGAGAGGAAGCTGCACTCCAAACATTGCCAGATTCAGATGTATATCAATTCAAAATGGCTTACTTCAACGGTCAAGGAATGCGGGAAGACAACAATCCATGGCTTCAAAACCCACCTCCAAAATCAATGGCCACGTTCAGCAAAGAAAAAAACCCAACACCATCCGCCCCTAGAGATCCTCTGACTACGGGTATCATCACTGCGGTGAAAGATGCTAAAAGCCAATATCTAAAATGGCAACTCAACTATTACGCGGGTAAAAATCCCCAACAACGAGGTCCGGCAGGATGGTTTACCGGTTTTCGTCACACTTATC
The DNA here is from genome assembly GCA_964525945.1 of uncultured Legionellaceae bacterium. Taxonomy (GTDB): domain Bacteria; phylum Pseudomonadota; class Gammaproteobacteria; order Legionellales; family Legionellaceae; genus CAZGKX01. The sequence goes on along the minus strand of CAZGKX010000040.1, from coordinate 366 downwards.
TGGGTGGTGGACGACGAAAAGCCATGGAATTTGCACAGCACATGAATAAAATGCAGGATAAACCGCCTGAAGAGCTCATTAAAGAAATCAATCATTTTTTGATGGAACCTTCAACACGATACAACAATCATTCCTTTGCTTCCTTCTTGCTGGATGAGTTATGTAAAAAAGAAGACACCCCGTGGTTTGGTATTGAAACTGAAAAAACGAATCAATACCATTACTCTAAAGATGAGCTTATCTCTCACATTGCGCTTAAAGGTAAATAAAATAGGCTTTATCAAAAAAAGTGAAGAAAGTGTTTGACAAGCAGTGAGGAATGAGTAGAATACGCAGCACGCCTTCGGGGCAAAGTTGATTAAGAAA
>CAZGKX010000039.1:9080-26275 GCA_964525945.1 uncultured Legionellaceae bacterium | reverse complement strand
GAGTTAGAGTACTATGTGGATAAGGGAAGTGCCCCCGGATTTGGGGAAGAGCCGAAAATTCTCGTAAGTCCTTGATTATATGGTGCGCCCGGAAGGATAGATTCGTCAGTCACTGCGTTCCTTCCTCACCGCTACGCGGCGCGCGAAGCGCGTCCTAAATACTACGCCGCACTGCGTGCTTTTCGCTTCGTATTTAGTCGAACCACTTTCGGTTCGCACCCTTCCGGGAAATGAGATTTCGGGCGGGTGTAAGTTTCTTTCTATAGATTTTATTTTTGTATGTTATATAAGATGGTGCGCCCGGAAGGATTCGAACCTCCGACCCTTTGGTTCGTAGCCAAATACTCTATCCAACTGAGCTACGGGCGCAATGCTTTTGGCGGAGAGAGAGGGATTCGAACCCTCGATGAGATTTTGTCCCATACTCCCTTAGCAGGGGAGCGCCTTCGACCACTCGGCCATCTCTCCGTTCAATGGAGCGAGAGTATAACAGGTATTCAAGCCACGTCAACTAGAGGGAATGTGAATAAAAAAAAATTTTTAAAATTGCCAAAAAATAAGAATTGCTGTTATCTTTAGCTATTGTATTTTTGCTTGCAAAATGGATGAGCGAAGAGATGAGTCGCCAGCGGTTCAAGACAGGTATTTGGAGAAGCGATGAAACATAAATCAAATTTAAATGGTGCGGCAGTGTATGTTGTTGATGGCAGCCGAACTCCTTTTTTAAAAGCAAAAGGTATTGGGGTTTTTAGTGGCTCTGATCTGGCGGTCGCTGCTGGTATGCCACTGTTAAATCGTCAACCTTTTTCCCCAAGTGATTTGGACGAGGTGATCATTGGCTCCGCAATGCCAGGCCCAGATGAAGCGAATATTGCGCGTGTTGTGGCGCTGCGTTTAGGTTGCGGTGACAAAGTACCTGCTTTTACGGTGATGCGTAACTGCGCTTCTGGTATGCAAGCCATAGACAATGCTGCGATGCAAATTGCCAGTGGACGAAGTCAGTTGGTGCTTGCCGGTGGGACAGATGCCATGAGTCATGCGCCTTTGCTGTTTAATCAGAAAATGGCGGGGTGGTTGGGCCGATGGTTTACGGCTAAAAGCTTTCAACAACGTGCTCAGTTAATGACTCAACTTAGACCTTCCTTCCTCGCCCCAGTGATCGCTTTGCTGCGAGGGCTCACCGACCCTATTGTCGGGCTCAATATGGGGCAAACAGCAGAAAAGCTTGCTTATCGATTTAACATTACACGCGAACAAATGGATACTTTTGCCAGCGAAAGTCACCGACGCTTGGCGCAAGCATATGCTGAAGGAAGAATGGGGGAGGTGGTGCCCATCATTGATGCCAAAGGCAATGTGTACAGCCAAGATGATGGTATTCGACCTGATTCTAGCGTTGAAAACTTAGCGAAACTCAAACCTTTTTTTGATAAAAAATACGGTATGGTGACTGCGGGCAACAGTTCACAAATTACAGATGGCGCGTGTTTATTGTTATTGGCCAGCGGAGACGCTGTGAAACAATACAACTTGCCTGTCCTGGGCCGCATTGTTGATTCACAATGGAGTGCACTCGATCCTTCAGAAATGGGCTTAGGCCCCGTTCATGCAGCCACACCAATCATGCAACGGCAGCATTTGAAACCCGAAGATATTGATTGTTGGGAAATCAATGAAGCCTTTGCTGCGCAAGTACTAGCATGCACCTCTGCATGGGATGATCCAGAATATTGCCGAACACATCTGGGCTTAAAGCAAGCCATGGGGGCTCCTTCATTTTCAAGTTTGAACAAAGATGGTGGTGCGATTGCAGCAGGGCATCCGATTGGTGCTAGTGGTGCCCGTATTATTTTGCATGTATTGCAGGATCTTCAACAAAGAAACGGAACGCGTGGAATGGCTGCTATTTGCATTGGTGGTGGTCAAGGTGGTGCAATGTATTTGGAACGGTTTACTGAGGTGACAGCGTGATGAGCAATTATAAACATTGGGAAAGACACACGGATAATGAATCCATTGTTTGGCTGGGGATGAGCCGCAAAGACGCATCCGTCAATACCATTAATGACGAGGTATTGGATGAGTTAAACAGTTTATTGCAAGATATTTCGCAAGTGCCTCAGGCAAAAGGTGTAATTATTTATTCCTTAAAACCAAAGGGTTTTATTGCCGGTGCCGACGTTAATGCGTTTTCACAATTCAACAACCCTTCACAAGCAGTAAATTTTTTACGAAAAGGCCAAGCTGTTTTTACCCGATTAGAACATTTGACCATTCCAACGGTTGCGATGATTGATGGATTTTGCATGGGCGGAGGATTGGAGTTGGCACTTGCGTGTGATTACCGCATTGCTTCTGACGATAAAGACACGCGTTTAGGGTTGCCTGAAATTTTGTTAGGGATTCATCCTGGTTGGGGAGGCACTGTTCGTTTACCGCGCTTGATAGGTGGTTTTAATGCACTGTCTGAATTTATTTTGACAGGTCGAGCTGTATCGTCCAGCAAAGCAAAACACCTTGGGTTAGTGGATGATGTGGTGCCTTTACGGCAATTGAAACGAGCCGCTGTCTACTTTATCCATAACAAACCTGCAAAACAAAAACCAAGCCTCATCCAATCAATGAGCAATTCCACCTGGGTGCGGGCATTGATTGCTAAATTACTGCGCCGCGAAGTTGCAAAAAAGGCCAATCCTAACCATTACCCAGCACCGTACGCTGTGATTGATTTGTGGGAAAAAGAGGGTGGGTTTGACGAACGCGCGTATCTTAAAGAAGCGGATTCCGTGGAACAACTGGTGTCCCAAGGCGATACTGCGATGAATTTAATTCGTGCATTCTTATTGCGAGAACGCATGAAAGCCTTTGCTAAAGATAGCACGTTTAAAGCACAACATGTTCACGTGATTGGTGCGGGTGTTATGGGCGGTGATATCGCGGCTTGGTGTGCTCTGCGAGGGTTACGTGTGACCCTGCAAGACAAATCGTATGCACAAATTGCTCCTGCTATGGGTCGAGCCACTCAACTGTTTAATAAAAAATTACGCAAGCCGCGTCTCGTCCAGGCGGCACGTGATCGCTTGATTCCCGATCCAGAAGGGCACGGAATTGCACGGGCTGATGTCATCATTGAAGCGGTGTTTGAAAATTTAGACGTCAAGCAAGCGATTATCCAGCACGTTGAAGCACATGCTAAACCTGAAGCCATTATTGCCACCAATACATCCAGTATTCCCCTGGATGAAATCAATCGCGTCATGAGCAAACCGCAACGATTGGTCGGTATACATTTCTTCAATCCCGTGGCGATGATGGAATTGGTTGAAGTGGTTTGTAGTGCGAAAACGTCGAAAGAAGTGGCGCAACGATCTTGCTCTTTTGTAAACCAGATTGGTCGTTTACCTCTGCCGGTAAAATCGAGTCCTGGATTTTTAATCAATCGTGTATTGATGCCCTATTTAATGGAATGTGTGCAATTGCTGGATGAAGGCTATTCTGCAGAAGAAATCGATCACGCTGCGAAGGCTTTTGGAATGGTCATGGGACCTGTTGAATTAGCGGATACTGTGGGCATGGATGTTTGCCTTGCAGTGGCCGAGAATTTGACAAGCCATTTTGGTGGTACTGTTCCTCAACGGCTGCGAGATATGGTTCAAGCAGGTAAATTAGGGCGTAAATCCGGTGAAGGCTTCTACCAGTATGTGAAAGGCAAGCCTGTGAAACAAAAAAACAAACCTCTGACTGACAACAAAGAAATTGCACATCGCTTGATTCTTCGTATGGTGAATGAGGCGGCCATGTGTGTCAGAGAAGGTGTGGTGGCTGATAGCGATCTATTGGATGGTGGCATGATTTTTGCCACGGGTTTTGCACCTTTCCGCGGTGGCCCGTTGCATTATGCAAAACAATTTGGTCATGATAAACTCAATGAGCTCTTTACAACGCTTGAACATCAACATGGCGAGCGTTTTAAAGCGAACACCGGTTTGGATGGATGATGCTAGAGGATGACTTCTTCTTAAGATAAGAAAATGGGTCTATGTAGAAGATAGCGCCGTAGGTGAGAGGTTATGGCGTTGGCTGTGTTTAGTTTGCAGATGGTACAAACGATGCGAAATAATGATAACCAACCCACTTCCCACCAAATCAAAAGTGTAATGCCAACCCAGCAATACACAGGAAACAGCCAACACACTGTTCATGGGCAGTAGTATAACAACTGCAATTCGCCATTCTCTTATTAAATACACGCAAAACCATGCCCATATGACATGAAAAGAAGGCAGGGCGATTAAACCCCCATTTAATGTGGTCGGTTGTTGGTGGTGATGGATTTGCGAAAATTTAAGATGAGTTGCGTTTTGTGACAGGGTGAAATAATTGCTATTCAACATGCTGGCGGGTGCTGTGGTAGGAAAAAAATAATAAAACGTAAAGCCCATTATGGCGCTTACAATCAGTAAAAAATAATATTCTTTTAATAAATCAAATCGCCCCGTTAAAATGACCAGCAACGGAATGTAGGCCATTTGATAGGGCAGTGCATCGTAACAAAATTCCAAATAAGGTTTTAGCCAACTGTGCGCCTGGGTCCAAGCCAAGATTTCTTGCATGTGGATATGACATGCTGCTTCGAGTGCTAATATCTGGCCATCAATCGTTAAATAGGGCGTGTATTGTGCTGCATTGGTCGCTAAAGCAAGTAAACCCATCATGAAAAAGAAATAAAGCGCTTCCCATGCCATCCGTGTCGGTGTGGCATGGATGCCTAATTGCAAACGAAAACCGCTGTATAATAAACTTAATGTAACAAAACTAAAGAGTGCCTGCGGTGGGAAATAGTTATTACCGAGGTAATGGTATACACTGTGGTTAACAACAAAAGCCAAAGTAGACAGCGCTATCAATAAAATTATGGCCAGTGGGGTGCCATTTGATTTTTTTGTAAACATTAGCGACTTGATTCTATTTCCAATTTTTGTTTGATTGCATGGTAAATTTCCTCGCGGTGAACTTGAACCGAGCGTGGTGCTTGTACCCCAAATTTAATATTGCCCTGCTCTTGCGTTTTAAAGGCAATAATTTGAACAATTTCCCCGCCCACTGTTAAAATGATCGGCTCTTCAAACGCTACTGTTAAAATGTCCATTGAGAAAACCTTGTTATTTTTTAATATGTTATAACGTATTGGGCCGTCAAAATGCAATAAATTTTTACTTTGAGATGGCGAAAAGTATAAAAAATTGCACATAGGATGTAAATCGGTTAAGATGAGGCGCTTTTAAAACCTTGCCTTACTTACGTATAAACATAAGAAGGCTGTTAATCCACAAGGAGAAACTGATGAGACATTACGAAATTGTGTTTCTTGTGCATCCCGATCAAAGCGAGCAAGTGCCCGCAATGGTTGAGCGCTATGAAAACATTATCACTAAAAACGAAGGTGCTATCCATCGTAAAGAAGATTGGGGACGTCGCCAATTGGCTTATCCAATTAACGATGTGCATAAAGCGCATTACATCATGATGAATGTGGAATGCAATCAAGCATCACTCGACGAATTAAAAACAGCATTTAAGTTCAATGATGCCATCTTAAGAAACCAAATTCTTGTTCAAAAACACGCAATTACAACTGAATCCGTGATGATGAAAAAAGAATCTAAAGAAGCACGTGACGCTTAAAGGAGAGAATACATGTCAACATATTTTCGTCGTAAAAAAATGGCACGCTTTGATGGTGCGAATGAAATTGATTATAAAGATGTCAATCTATTAAAAAATTACATCAGTGAAACCGGAAAAATTGTTCCAAGTCGTATCACTGGAATAAGTGCTCGTGCGCAGCGTCAGCTAGCTAAAGCCATTAAGCATGCACGTTTCTTAGGCTTGTTGCCATATTGCGATAGCCATAGATAACAATGTCTCGCTTAAGCAATTTTATACAAAAGCAAGGAACTCTCCTGCTGACAAACCGACGATATGCTTTGTTGAGCGCTGTGCTATTAAGCATTGCGCCGCATACAATGTGGCTGTCGTTGGCCATTGTGGCTTTGGTGATTTTGCGAAAAGGTATTCAAATCGGCACGATGTTCTTGATGCCTGTGGCAATATCTTATTTGTCCATGTCACTGATGGCTTATACAGTAAACGGCGCTGTTATAAATACATTGCTTACTTTCTTGCCTTGTTATGTGGCGGCTTGTGCATTGTATTTAACAACCAGTTGGCGTGCTGTAGCTGCAGCGCTGTTCCTGCAAGTCTTGTTCATGGTGCTTTTGGTGCAATTCGTATTTCCTGAATTTATTCAAGCGCAATACATGTACCTACAAGCCTTGATAAGAGAATCGAGACCGGACAATGCTTTGTTGAGCTTATTGCAAGATGCCAGCATTTTAAAGCAAACCCTGTTTGCTAATTATCTGTTTGGGATCCAAGTGGTCATGGTGGTTCTTTCTACGCTATTGCCTTTGCTATTGGCGCGTTCAGTGCAATCACAATTGTTTTATCCGGGCGCGTTTCGCCAAGAGATCTTGAGCTTTCGAGGTAACAAGGTCGGATTGTTGTTATGGGTGGCTGTATTTGTGGCAGCGATGCAACAAAATACCATTGCTATTAACATTCTGCCCTTGTTCTTGGTTTATTCGGTCTTAGCAGGACTGAGTTTGTGCGCCAATACATTAGCGAATAAAAAGACAAAAGGTGTTTTTTTTATAGTCTTAACACCGCTGGTTTTGCTACCGTTTGTCGCAGGTCCTTTGTATATTGTTGTAGCGGCATTAGACAGTGTATTTAATTTTAGATTGTATACTCCTCGCAAATAAGAGGTGTATATTTGCATAGAGTACAGAATCGATATAAGGGGTTGAAAATGCAAGTTATCTTATTAGAAAAAGTCAGAAATCTAGGCAACTTAGGTGATAAAGTAAATGTGAAGCCAGGTTATGGCCGTAATTACCTGATTCCTCAAAGCAAAGCCGTGTTTGCTACTGAAAAAAACACATTAGCCTTTGAACAAAGACGTGCTGAGCTTGAAAAGAAAGCACAACAATTGCTGGCGCAAGCTGAGCAGCGTGCTGCGAAATTAAATGACACAACCGTTGTGATTGCTGCTCAAGCCAGTGATGAAGGTAAATTATATGGCTCTGTGGGTGTTAATGAGATCAAAGATGCATTGTTGGCCAAATCCATCGAAATTAGCCGACGTGAAATTATGATGCCAGACGGCCCATTGCATTCTATTGGCTTGTATGAAATTCAAATTTACGTTCATAGTGATGTAGTGGCGAACTTGCAAGTTGAAGTTGTTGCTGCTAAATAATGGCGGTTCAATTCAATTGATTTGTTTACCCCTGTGGATTATGTTACAGGGGTAAAGTTCTTTACATCCTTCGTGAAGGGCATCTTTTCTCTAAAAACTCTGTTTTTTCTTTCACTGAAAAAGCCATGCATAAATTGCGATTCATTCCAATGAGCCGGTGTGTCATAAATTAGTTTTAATTGTTCAATCAATTGTTGAATGTGAGCAGGTAATTGAGGTTTTAATATCCCCAGCTGAAAACTAGCTTTTTGTTTGTCCCATTCTCTATTATCGGTAAAGCCATACCTTAATCCTATAAACTGAATATTTAATGCTTCTACTGCGGGCTTTACACGCTCCAAATGTTTTTTTCTGTCGTCCAACATAACGATACATTTAGGTTGTTTTATACAATGATGGAGATGGGGTGTGAGTGCTTCTCCCTTATTCCTGCCTTCGCAAAAAATAATACCGTCTTGAATAAACGTACCGTCCATTCGTTGTAAGGTATTTTTTGAAAAATCGATGCCAATATCAGCCAATTGTTTAAGGGTTGCTGAACGCATGCATTCATAACGAGCTGTTAAAGCAACAACTGGGAATCCTATGGATTGTAATGCTTTGATTACAATCACGATTTTTGGCTCGACGGGTTTGACTCGAACATGCTGTTTTATGGCTTGATCAATGGCGATGAGGTTAGAGAACGCCGTCGTTTTACTCCATTGTGACGGATAAGAGATTTTCATCAAATCATCCACCCAGGTCTCGCTGCCTAATTCCAAAATGGATTCCATGACCGTGTTGTCTAAATCCAGCAGTAAACAAGGCCAATTGTCATAGCGAATGTATTTTAAAGCGTCGTGTATACTATTAATTTCCTCAAATTTGTCCAGCATAGGCTTGCACTCATTAATTAATGGATATATTTTTAATTGGCTTTCAGTTTGTTGGGCCAAGGTTCAACCTACACGCCCATTGAAATAAAAACAACCTATATATTCAAAAATACATCATAACAGCAGGATAAATGCATTTAAATTTTGACGTCACTCCTGCATGTCGAACCAAAATTATGATAACAAACCAATCACATGGTCAATTTATTTGTTTTTTTGGTTTCCATAAACTTATGCGTAGCTTCAATGAGAGTGAGCAGGTTTGCTTTGTAAGTATTTTTTTCTTGTTCAGTCAACAAAAACATACACTCTTCAAACAAGGAATCTACATCCGATTCCGTCATCGAGGCAACTTTTAGATACAGTTGGTCAATAGCGCCATTTTCAATATCACGTGCACAAGAACGTTCAATTAAATCATAAACACCCTGATGAAAACGTTTGTATCCACTCCCCACATCGGATTCATCACCAGAGATCACTTTTGAACGCTCACTTAAATTGGGTGTTGTTTTAAAATCCAGAATGCCTCCATCTTGAATTAATTTTCTGGCCGCAGTCATCGAATCAGATTCTAAGTCAGCAAAAAGAATGTTCTCCCCATCATCCATCAATTCAAAATCAATGGGATATAAAGAATGGGCATTGTTATTGGGATCATGGTGGATAATTACAAAATTTTTCATGAATGCATCTGTTGATCGAATAAGGCAGGTAAACGCAATCGCACAACCCAAATTATGAATCACTAAATTTGCAAGAGAAGGATCGTCGGAATTTTTTAAAACATTGGTGTATTGGGCTGCATATTGTTTTAAATTAGAATTACGGCCAATGCTTTCTATAAATAAAAAATATTCTGATTCTTTATCGTTTAATTTATTTTCTATCAATTTTACTTTGGGGTGGTGCTCACCCAATACACGTTCGGCAAACCGATGGTAAATCAATTCATTCAAAAAACCTGTTCTTCCTTCAGTGAAGGTTTTTTGATAACCCGTAAGATCATTGATTTGCTTTTTAACGGGAGTTGAACGCCCTTCCCTCCCATCTCCCGGGCCTGCATCTGTAAGTTCACTGTATTGATACACCAAGCGATTGGGGTTGTTGGTGTCGTAAGGTTGGGGTGAGGGAGGTCCTATTATTCTTTGAGGAAAAATCGTCGTCCAATTGTTATAAATGGGTAAACCAAACAAGCTGCAGTAACCTAAAGCAACCAATACTTTTTTTAGAGTAGGATTTGGGGTGAAACTTAGGGAATAATAATTGCGCGAAGAATTTGAGGTGTGGCGTTTTGTCAGTTTAAGCATGTTTACTTGCGCAAAATTTGACGCTCGTTTAAAAAACATAGTGATTCTCAGTGGTAACTATGATCATATTATAGCATTCTTATGATTGTTTTTAGTAAGTTAGCCACTAATTGCATCACCATGAGTGATATTTAAAATTGTACTGAAAAGAGTTATGTATTTCTTTATGAAACGGCACGCTTAACAACCAGAATGCATTCACAAAGGTTAAAATTTATTTAGGAGAATTGTTGTATGAAAAATACTCTGTACATATTGTCCGTGCTTTGGCAAGATTATTGATCAAGATTAATTTATTAGGCACACAGGCATTTGGATCGAATTGCTCAGAAAATTGCTCAATTTCGTGATCCGTTAAATTTGCGACGATGGTGTATAACTGGTCAATCTTGCCTTCTTGAAAAGCTTGTTGTGACTCTTTTATAACGCTAGGAAGTACATGAGTGATTGGGCTTCTTACTTCTGAATAGAGGGATTTAATCTTAACTTGATTGGGGGGAATGTTGAATTCAATAATCGATGAAAATGCTTCTTCTACAGAGTGAGTCAGTAACGGCTCGGACGTTGTTGTTAAGGGGTGTAATTTGTTAAGAAACGATTTTCTGGAGGCGATGTTTTGACTAATTTCAGTCAGTGAAATTTGATCTACACCCAGCAAACGCAAAAACGCAATCATGACGACGAAATCTTTTGGACCATAAACAAGTGTTTGAAAATCTTTGGTGCATACACTTATCCATTCATCGCATCGTTCCAGAGCAATATGTTGCAATGGATGCTCTTTGACTGTAGGAATGATGTTAAGCAATGGCAATGGAACTTTAGCCCCAGAAGGTTGGTTCGCATTGCATTGGGCATATGTTGGATTCCTTTTGCATTGTTCGACCGTGAAAAAGGAAATAGCCGCGCCTCTTGCAAGGAGTCCTGCAAATTTATTAGTTCGCCTTAGCATTCAATCCCTCTTTCATGGTGTGTAAAGATGATATTATATCTGTTTGTTTATTATTTAGTCAATACACCTTCGGCGAAGGGTCCCACTCGTTCACGGAACACATTTATCGATCGTTTACCTCTTTCCATTTGATATTACAACCCAGGCTAGGTTTTTGTTCGCCTAAAATAGGTTGATTGTTGAGCAAACAATCCAAGGCGTGGCGGATTGAGTTGCCGTTCACTTTGATGTTGTTGCCTGGCCGAGACTCATCCAATTGGCCGCGGTAAACAAGGCTTAACAGATGGTCATAAACAAAAAAATCTGGGGTGCATTGCGCATTATAAGCCAAAGCTACTTCTTGCGTTTCATCAAATAAATAAGGAAAGGGATAGTTTTGCTCCAAGGCGATCTTTCTCATGTTGGACGGTGAATCATCGGGGTAATGCTCGACATCGTTCGAATTGATCGCAAAAAAATTCACGCCTTTGCTCATGTAATCGTGAGCCAGGCGGGACAGTTCTGGATTAACGTGTTTAACATAAGGGCAATGGTTGCAGATAAACATAATAACCGTTGCTTTATGGCTGTCATGGTGAGAAAGGCTGTGGGCTTTCTCACTGATAACATCTGTTAAAGTAAATTCAGGAGCTGGACTTCCTAATGGGATCATGGATGAAGGTGTTTTGGCCATACATACTCGCTAAAAAAGGTGAAAGAATTACCAACGAAGCAATATACCTTTCGTGACCGCATCTTTTATGACTTGGGCTTGGTTTTTATCGGTGGAAACCCAATAATTTCCCATGTTGCTTAATGCAAATTTAACTCGAGGGTATTGGCATACATCCAAGGCATCTCGGCAATTCACAAGCATTCGTTCCTTGCCGTTGTAGGTGTAGCATTTAAAATAAAGATTTTGCACATCAGAAGCGAACGCTGACCAGCTACCGGGTGACATTTTACTTTCTAATTTAGGGCTCATGAAAACGTCAGTTCGTGTTTCATAATGCTCTAATTCAATCACTTTATCGGAGCGATTTTGAATAAGAAAAAATGTTTGCTGGCCTGCTTCATTGAGCATCACATAATTTTGATTAAAACCATAACCTGTGACTTCACAACCGCGTGGAAACGTTGAGGTTGCAGCCATTGCATGCGGCAAAGCAAAACTTAAAGCTAAGAGTGGTATTAATTTTATAGGCATAGACATAATATATCTCGAAAAATAATGTAATATTCTAATTGATCAAACAATAAATACAACAGAATTCGTGCATATCTGTTGCAAGGGAGCTCCTATGCGTATAAAAACGATCAATCCAGCAACGGAAGAAGTATTAAATCAATACCTTTATTTAACCCCAAAGCAATTGAAAACGTTGATAGATAACAGCTATACCAGTTACATTGATTGGAAAAAAACAACGTTTGCAGACCGAAAAAGGTGCATGTTGGCATTGGCGAAATGTTTGCGGGATCAACAAACGCAATATGCGTTATTGATGGCCCAGGAAATGGGCAAGCCTCTGCGAGCAGGAGAAAAAGAAATAGAGAAATGCGCTTGGGTTTGTGAGCATTATGCGCAAGAAGCAGAAACATACCTTGCGCCTCGCCACATCGACACCAGCAAATTAAAAAGCATGGTTTGCTACCAACCGTTAGGCGTTGTGTTTGCCATTATGCCGTGGAATTTTCCTTTTTGGCAGGTCTTTCGCTTTGCTGCTCCCACCCTCATGGCTGGCAATGCGGCCATTTTAAAACATGCGCCGATATCGACCGGCACGGGCAATGCGATTGCTGAATTATTTGCTGAGTCAGGATTTCCTCCCCACTTGTTTCAACATGCCATTGTCGATAATGATATGGCCGCTGAAATTATTGCCCATGATCATGTCGTGGCTGTGACATTGACCGGAAGTGAAAAAGCAGGGAAAACGGTGGCATCCCATGCTGCTCGGCATTTAAAAAAAGCTGTTTTAGAATTAGGAGGAAGCGATCCTTATTTGGTTTTGGAGGATGCTGATCTTGATTGGGCAGCTAAATGCATTGTGGAATCACGCATGAACAACTCGGGCCAAACCTGCGTAGCAGCGAAACGGATTATTGTACTGGAAAGTGTCGCTGAACCGTTGATTGATAAAATAATTTTCGAAATGAACCAGCACGTGATGGGGGATCCCTTGCAAAGTGAAACCACATTAGGTCCTCTGGCGCGCGAAGACTTGCGAGCGACGTTGCATCAGCAAGTCACCAGCAGCCAACAATTGGGGGCACGGTTACGATTAGGGGGCATTCTTCCCCCTGGCCGAGGTTATTTTTATCCCCCCACGTTACTTACCGATGTAAAACCAGGCATGCCCGCTTTTGATGAGGAATTGTTTGGGCCGGTGGTGGCGGTGACGGTTGCAGACAATGACGATGCGGCTATTCAACTTGCCAATCAAAGTCGGTATGGATTAGGTGCTGCGGTATTTACACGTGATGTGGCACGTGGTGAAAAAATTGCTATTCAAGATTTGGAAGCCGGCACCTGCTTTGTGAACGATTATGTGGTGTCCGATCCCCGTTTACCTTTTGGTGGCATTAAGCGCTCGGGATATGGGCGTGAATTATCACGCGAGGGAATTTTAGAATTTGTAAATATTAAAACGGTGGTTGTTCATGCTTAATCCAACACAACTGCTCGTGGTCCAAGCTCAATCCCAAATCATGCATTGTTATGAGGGCGATGAACTCTATAAAACGTATGCTGTTTCCACAGGAAAAAAAGGCCTCGGTGAAAAGCTAGGCAGTGAATGCACCCCGCGAGGCTGGCATCAAATATACAGCGTCATTGGCCTAGAAAACGCAGTGAACAGTGTTTTTGTGGGAAGAAAATGGACCGGCGAAATATACACTCAAAAATTGGCAAAACAATTCCCCGACAGGGATTGGATATTGACGCGTATTTTGCAGTTGGATGGTCTCGAGCCCGGACGCAATAAAGAGGGGGATGTGGATTCCCTGAAACGTTATATTTATATTCATGGGACTCCCGACACCACAGCACTTGGTACACCAGGATCTCATGGTTGTATCCGTATGCGCAATTCAGACGTGATTGAGTTAGCACATTGGGTTCAGCTGGGTGCGCGTGTTTACATTGAATAGCTAATGATGGCACGTATCGTCGCATGCAATTGGGTCTGAATCTTACAGAGGTAACTGATTAAAAATATAACGAGGAATCAAACGGATGATGCCCATGATAAAACGCCAACGTTGCGGAGCATAAATAACCGGGGTGCCTTTTTTAATACCTTTAACCACTGTTTTTGCAACGTCCTCCACATGGGCCAGTTTTATGCCTTGATTTTGTAAATGGGTTGTCATGGGCGTGGCCGTCGGCCCAGGCTTCACTAAAATAACGTGCACATTGCTTTTTGCAAAACGATGTTGTAACCCTTGCGCATACGATTCAACGAAACATTTGGCTGCGCCATACGTGTAATTTGATTTTTTGGCCCTGTCACCCGCAACTGAACCTATCAAGATCAACGTCCCTTGGTTGGCATGCGCTAAATGTTTAGCAAAAGCTTCGGCAAAAAGCACCGGTGACATGCCGTTAAGGGCCAATGCTTGAGAACAGTGTGTTAAATCTTTTTCACAGGTGGATTGAACTGGTAAACTCCCTTGTGCAATCAACACGATATCCACTGGGCCTGTTTTAACAATGCAATTGGCGGTCTGTTCAATGGTGGTCACGTCCAATACATCAACTGCAATGGTGCGGAATGTTGAGCTTACACCTCTTAAATGCAAGTCCGTTGCAACGTTTTCCAAACGTGTTTGATCGCGACCAACCAATATAAATTCAGAAGGGGACTCAGCAAGCCAAAGCCGGGCGCAATGTTGTGCAATTGCGGAGGTCGCCCCAATGATCACTATTCGTTTTTTTTGCATGTTAGTACCCCATCAACCGTCTTGATAAATCGGAAGAAATACCCGGATCTCGGTAACGTGAAAATTCATGTGTTCGAGAATAACCGACTGTATAAATATCTTTGTTCATGCAGGCATCTTTTGCCAAATAAATCCTTCCACCGTGATCACGTACAATATGATCCAAGCGCGCCAAGCATTGTTTTGTTGTGTGGCCTTGGTGTGGGAGGTCCAGGGACAGTGTCACCCCGGAACTCGTGAACCCAAGCATACCAAGGCTGTTAAGTTGCCCAAATGTTTTCAACACAGCCAAGCTCGTGCCATGTTTTGCTGCTGTTTGCAAAAGTGCTGGCAGAGCCTCTTGACTGCAATCACTAGGAATCAAGCATTGGTGTTGAAAAAAACCTTTTGGACCGTAAAGTCGATTCCAATGAGAGAGTTTATCCAATGGATAAAAAAAAGATTGATAATCGATACAGAGGGATGTTTGTTTATTTTTTACTGAGAAGTAAACGTTATTGAATAAATAGCTGCTCAAGCGATTGACGATCGATAAGGGTGGTGTAAAAGGCATGGTGAACACGCGCTGTTTTGCGGGGTGGGGGCATGGGTCATTAACAGGATTGGCGCGCATGAAAAGTCCACGCAATCGTTGTTTTGATTGGCCATCCACCCACGAGACAGTGTGTTGCCAGTTGTGCAAGGATGTTGCTGTTAAATGAAAATACTCCTCAAAGGTTTGGTAAGGAATGGTTTCAACTTGAAAGCCAAGATTGGGTGTTTTTTGCAGTTGAATCACCGCGTGGAGAATGAGCCCGGTGAGTCCTAATCCTCCAATCGTGGCTGTAAACCATTTGCTTTCATGAGTTGCACTGCACTGAATAAGTGTTTGGTCTGTTCTTAACAGGGTTAGAGCATGGATGTGGTGCCCAAAGGAACCTTGTGAAAAATGATTTTTACCATGCACATCATTGGCAATAGCGCCACCTACCGTAACATATTGGGTCCCTGGTGTGACGGCCAACATCCATCCTCTGGGGGAAAAAAAGCGTTGGATGTCCCCCAATAAAACACCTGCTTCACAGTGGAGTCGCCCTGTTTTTGCATCAAAAGAAATAAACCGATCCAAGCCTTGTGTCGACCAGAGCACGCCGTTTTGATTTAAACACACATCACCATAGCTTCTGCCTCTGCCAAAAGGTAATCCTGATTGACCGCTCTTGGTCGAAACCGCCTCGACGGCTTGGTGATGACTTGTTATAGTAATGACTTGATGACGATTGGCACTCAATCGTCCCCACGAGGAAATGGATTGCATGGACATCCTCATTGATCACATGATGGTTCATAGGCTTTAATGTACCACAGCCAACGCTTTAAAGGATAACAATGCAACCCTTAGCCGTCCCCCTCAACATTGGAATTTTAAGTGGTCTGGCGAGCATCATGCGTCCCCGGCAGTGGGTGAAAAATAGTTTTGTGGTGGCGCCACTGGTTTTTTCAGGACAATTGAGCCATGGCATGTCGATCAGCAAAACAGTGGTGGCGTTTTTATTGTTTTGCATTGCTTCATCGGCCAGTTACATTCTGAATGATATTCACGATATCGAACTTGATAAGCGTCACCCAATAAAATCAATGCATCGTCCTTTGGCCTCAGGGGCAATCTCGATGTCTTGCGCATGTATGCTGTTAATTGTTTGTTATGGTTTGTTGGTGAGCGCATGGTGGGTTGTTCCGTCTGTATTTTACGTGCTTTTGGGCTACTTGTCGCTCAATATTGTTTACACGTTGGCATTGAAAAATCAGCCTGTTTTGGATTTATTTATCATCGCTTTTGGCTTTGTGTTTAGGGTGTATGCCGGCGCAATAGCCATCAATGTGCCCGTTTCCAGTTGGATGCTAATCACTACACTTTGTTTAGCACTTTATTTGGCGGCGATTAAACGTCGCCAAGAATTGACGCAACATGGTTGCGAAGGACGCAAAGTTTTAAATCAATATTCAATTTCATTGGTGAATCGTTACGCTGAAATGTCCGCCACGTGTGCTGTGGTATTTTACAGTATGTTTGTGATGTCAGCGCGTCCGGGTTTGGTGATCACCATTCCTATTGTATTGTTTGGCCTGTTTCGTTATTGGTATGTTGTTGAAACATTGGATGGCGGAGAGTCCCCAGTGGATGTGGTGCTTTTTGATAAACCACTGTTCATTGGAATTTTGCTTTGGATCGTTGTTTCTATTTTTGTCATTTACGGCAAGACAAATTTTTATTAATCAAACACATCAATGCGCGATACAGTAGACTTCAAGGGCTTAATCTAGGATAATTTGCGGATAGAAAATTTGAGAACGCTATTAAGATATACAAAATGGGGAAATTGAATGTCACGCCGATTTGAAGAGGGTAAAGAATTAATCATTAAAGCTGTAATTGATAAATTACAGAAGGAAGTGAATGGTGAACATGTAGGTCTTTGCCCTGAATTTGCCCGTCAATTTTTTGGAACCGTTTCGTTGGATGATTTACGCGAATGGACGGTGGATGAGCTGTATGGCGCCGCCATCAATTTTTGGCGATTGATGAAGCAACGCACACCCCATGAAATTAAAATTCGAATTTATAATCCAGATTATGAAAGGGATTGCTGGCAATCAACCCACACCATTATCGAAGTCATTTGTGATGATATGTCCTTTTTGGTCGACTCGTTGCGAATGGTGATAAACCGCATGGGATTGTCTTTGCATTTAATCATTCACATGGGTGGTATACGTTTGGTTCGGGATGCCAATAGCGAAATCAGTGAAATTTCAACAGCGACCGTAAT
>CAZGKX010000039.1:5633-9070 GCA_964525945.1 uncultured Legionellaceae bacterium | reverse complement strand
TCAGTGAAATTTTACCGCGTCATGGAGAAGATGTGCCAGGAGCTCTCACTGAAGCCCCTATTTTTTTAGAAATTGATCGACAAACCGATCCTGTGGTGTTGGATGAATTGTACCATCGATTATACCAAGTGTTATCGGACAATATTGCCGTTGTTGAAGATTGGCAGCCCATGCGCGAACAAGTGTTGCACATGACCAAAGAGCTTGACGCTTTGCCTGTTGTGTTTGATCGCAATGAAATTGAAGAAACCAAGGCCTTTCTAAATTGGATAGAAGATCACCATTTTACATTTTTGGGAATTCGTGATTATGATTTGATCAAGAACGGTGATGAAACCACATTAAAACCAATTCCTAACACAGGTTTGGGGGTGTTGCGTGATTCGCTGAGCAAATCCAGCCCATTTAGCATTTCTGCCCTTGCTCCTGAAGCACAAGAGCTGACCAATTCACGACGGATTTTGGTGATTTCAAAAACCAATACGTTGGCCACAGTTCACCGCAATGCTTATACCGATTATATTGGCGTGAAACGATTTAATGCTAAAGGAGAAGTGATCGGCGAACGTCGCATTTTGGGTTTATACACGTCAACCGCCTACAACACCAATCCTAAACACATTCCTTTTTTGCGCCACAAAGTTGCATTGATCCTGAAAAATTCGTTGCTTAATCCACGCAGCCATGCTGGTAGAGTGCTTTTAAATATTCTTGAAACCTTACCGCGGGATGATTTAATTCAGGCGTCAGAAGATGAGTTGTTGGAAATGTCCATGGGTATTTTTCACATGCAAGAGCGGCGTCGTATTCGCATGTTTGCTCGCATGGATGTCTACCATCGGTTTGTTTCGTGTTTGGTGTATGTTCCTAAAGAACGTTTTAATACTCAGCTGCGGGAAGAAATGGAAGATGTCTTAAGCGAAAGTTTTAATGCGCAAGAGATTACCTTTAACACATTGTTTACTGAATCGGTGCTTATGCGCATTCATTTTACGATTCGTATCGATCCCAAAGGTGTTAAAGAATACGACTACAATGATATTGAGAAAAAACTCATTGAAGTAGGGCGCTCATGGTCTGATGATTTGCAATACTTGGTATCAGAAGCGTATGGCGAAGAAAAAGCCAATCATTTGTACGCGCGTTATAAAGATGCTTTTCCTCCGGTGTACACCACCAATTTTTCGCCGCGCACGGCGCTGTTGGACATTAAACACGTTGAAGAATTATCCGCAGAGCAGCCCCTCGGCATGAATTTTTACCGTCCTTTGGATGAGTACGCCGATAATTTTCGATTAAAAATTTATCAACATGATGTCACAATTCCATTGTCGGACGTGCTGCCTATTATTGAACACTTAGGTTTAAGAGCAATCAGTGAACGTCCTTACGTCTTGAAGTTCGATGATGGGAAAATCACATGGATCAACGATTTTTCATTGCATTACACGCGTGGTGTTAAATTTGAAATCGATGAAATAAAAGAATTGTTTCAAAGTGCGTTTTCAAGGGTTTGGTTCGGTTTTGCAGAAAACGATGGTTTAAATCAACTGGTTCTAGCTGCGGGCCTTGATTGGCGACAGGTTAGTATTTTACGCACGTATGCAAAATATTTTAAACAAATCGGTTTTACATTTAGTCAGGAATACATGGAAACCGCTTTAAACAACAATGCAAAAATTGCTAAAAAAGTTGTTCAACTGTTTGAGTTGCGGTTTAAACCTGATTTGTCTGAACAAAGAACAATTCAAATGGATGAGCTGGTTGGCTCTATCTTTGCTGATTTGGATGAAGTGTCCAACCTCGATGAAGACAAAATTATTCGACAGTTTGTTCAAGCAATCATGGCGACCCTTCGCACCAATTATTACCAATTCAACCGTGCGGGAAAATACAACAGCTACATTTCCATCAAGTTAAACAGCAGTGCAATCGCAGGCGTTCCTCGCCCGCATCCGATGTTTGAGATTTTTGTTTATTCGCCCAAATTTGAGGCTGTGCATTTGCGCACCAGTAAAGTGGCGCGTGGTGGCTTGCGTTGGTCTGATCGTCGGGAAGATTTCCGCACAGAAATTTTAGGTTTAATGAAGGCTCAACAGGTAAAAAATGCCGTTATTGTGCCCAGTGGCGCAAAGGGTGGATTTGTTGTAAAACAAATGCCGCTTAATGCACGACGTGAAGAAATTTTAGCGGAAGGCATCAGTTGTTATCAAAAATTTATCCGTGGTTTATTGGATATCACGGACAATTACCAAGAGGGTGCTTTGATCAAACCCGACAACGTGGTTTGTTATGATGAGGACGATCCTTATTTGGTTGTTGCGGCGGATAAAGGGACAGCCACGTTTTCTGATATTGCCAATCAAATTTCCATCGAATATGGTTTTTGGTTGGGTGATGCGTTTGCATCAGGTGGCTCAATTGGTTACGACCATAAAAAAATGGGCATTACGGCCAAAGGAGCATGGGAATCTGTAAAACGTCATTTTTATGAAATGAACATTGACATCAACACCACCGATTTTACGGTGGTTGGTATTGGTGATATGGCTGGCGATGTGTTTGGGAATGGTATGTTGCTATCGAAACACATCAAATTAATAGCGGCCTTTAATCATGTTCATATTTTTATCGATCCAAACCCTGATCCAAGCGTTAGTTTCAAAGAACGAGAGCGTTTGTTTCATTTGCCGCGTTCAGCATGGACGGATTATGATAAAAAATTAATATCCAAAGGCGGTGGAGTTTTTGAACGCAATGCCAAATCCATTGTCTTAAGCAAAGAAATGAAGCAACTCTTTGGTATTCGGCAAGCGGCAATTGAGCCCAGTGAATTGATTAAAATCATTTTACAAGCAAAGGTTGATTTATTATGGAGCGCCGGTATTGGAACGTTTGTCAAAGCTGAATCGGAAACTCATTTTGAAGTCGGTGATCGCAGCAATGATTTGATTCGTATCAATGGCAATCAATTGCAATGCAAATCAGTAGGCGAGGGTGGAAATTTAGGCCTTACCCAATTAGCGCGCGTCGAATATGCATTGAATGGTGGTCTTATTTACACCGATTTTATTGATAACTCTGCAGGGGTGAGTTGTTCCGACAAAGAAGTGAACATCAAAATTCTATTGAATAGAATTGTTGCTGAAGGTGATTTAACCACGAAACAACGCAATGAGCTTTTGGGCGAAATGACGGATGAAGTCGCTCAATTGGTGTTGCGCGAAAACTATTTACAAACCAAAGCGATTAGCTTGGCAGCGACTCAAGCGGTGCGAAATGTTGAATTGCACAGCCGTTACATGAAAGAATTGGAACGATTAAACAAATTAGACAGGCATCTTGAATTTTTACCCCAAGATAAATCGTTGATGGAACGTAAGCTGCTCGGAAAAGGTTTAAGCAGTCCTGAAATTTCCGTGTTGTTGTGTTACAGC
>CAZGKX010000039.1:0-5623 GCA_964525945.1 uncultured Legionellaceae bacterium | reverse complement strand
ACAGCAAAATTATTCTAAAGGAAGGCATTTTGGCTTCGGATGTTCCCGAAGACCCTTATTTGAATAAATTTTTAATCAGTGCTTTCCCGTACCCTCTGCAAGCACAATTTGCTCAGCAAATGCAGCACCACTCATTAAAACGCGAAATTATTGCTACCAAAATTAGCAATATTATTGTGAATGAAATGGGCTTTAGCTTCATCTACCGTTTGCAAGATGAGACGGGAGCGCCCATTGCTTCCATCGTGCGTGCGTTCATGATCACAAGGACATTGCTGGACATGGATGAAACTTGGCGACAAATTGAAGCCTTGGGCCATCAAATTGATGCGAAGCAACAAGGTGAAATCATGACCATCTATGTGCGATTGATCCGACGGTTGTCGAGATGGTTTTTGCGCAGCCAACGCATGAAATTGGATATCACCAAGGCCGTTTCAAAATACCAAGCAGGTGTGCGTGAGCTAAAACGTGTTATGCCTGCGATTTTGGGGGAACGTTTTAAAGTTCAATTTGATAGCCATGTGGAAGAATACAACCAAATGGGTATTCCGGCAGCGTTGTCATTGACATTGACCACGACCCGAGGGTTGTTTGCGGCTATGGATATCATTGAAGTGGCGCAAACGCAAAACATTAGCATATCGCATGCCGCAGAAGCTTATTTTGGTATAGGTGAATTCTTAGAACTGGAGTGGATACGTACACAAATCATTTCCCATCCCACGGATAGTCATTGGGAAGCACTTTCACGTGAGGCATTAAGAGACGATTTAGATTGGCAACAAAGCCAATTAACGGCAAGCATTTTGTCTTGCCTTGGTAAAAAACAAACCTTAGCCAAATGTTTGGAAATTTGGTCAGCGAATCATGCCGAACTCATTGAACGGTGGCGTTTAATTTTAACAAACTTACGATCAAGCAGTGTGTTGAATTACACCATGTTTTTTGTAGCCATTCGCGAGTTATTGGATTTAACACAAACCACAATGCAAATGTCAGAAAATCGCAATGCGTTGCAGGAAGCCTGATTGTAGATTGGGCCTTCGAATGGCGCTGCCTAAAAGATTTATCCCTCGATCGCGTGCCTGGGCATGGCTCTGGATCCTAGGGACAAACGACGGAATGTAGGTATAGAGCTTAAAGCAGTTGGTGAGTTTTGACCCGCCAACTGCAAAGCCATAAATTATTTCAAAATGGTTAAAGAAAGGGACATTTATGACCGCACTAAAAAAAGCACTGGCTTATTCAAAAGGATCTAAATTTTTTCATTGGCTCGTTGCTATTTTGGTGATAGGAATGTTGGGTTTTAGTTTTTTTATCAAAGATTTACCTAAAATTTACCAGCCATCTGTCGTGATGATTCATAAATCCATCGGTTTAACGGTGCTGTTCTTAATGATTGTGCGTTTTGTCTGGATACATTATGTAGGTCGACCGCCGTTACCCCAAACTGTCCCAATATGGGAAAAATTTATAGCGCGTACGGTTCAATACATGCTGTATTTATTTGTTATTGCCATGCCGATTTGTGGTTGGATTATGTCCATGGCGGCGGGTCATGTCCCGTCTTATTTTGGTTTATTTAACTTGCCCCTGCTAGGGATAAAACCCAATGAAGCATTAGGCAATCTCATGTATGTTTCGCATCAAACGATTGCATGGATATTGATAGTATTGGTTACATTGCACGTATTAGGAGCGCTTAAACACCATTTTATGGACAAGGATGATGTTTTAAAATCCATGCTCTGAGCGTTGATGCCGATCATTGTTTTATTTGATGAGGTTCTTTGTTCGATAGTGACGAGTTCTCTTCCTCTTGCATTTTTTGAAGTGTTTCTCGGTAATTGTTTGTGAATGTACTCGCCGAGGTCAATTGTTTGACATTTATTTCTTGCAATGCAATGGTCTTTTTAAATTGACTGATTTTAACTTGAGAATGCATCAGCTCGTTCAATGCCGTTTCGGTGGATTCTATAAATTTATTCAATTCTGTTGTGCGTCCTAAGAACGTTCGTTTTCTTGTTTGAGATATACAATTCTTTAGTGCAACAAGTTCGATGCGTGCGGCTTTAAAGTCCCCATTTGTAGTATGGTCAATGATCAGAGACAAGCCGTTGAACATTTGTTCATTTGTTTTATTGGAGTGGTCAAAAAAAGAGAGGGGCGTTTTACGATACGTTTGCTGTTGGGTTAGCAATGTGGTGATTAATCCTTCACGGTTGTTTTTAAACGCAAGCTCCTCTTTCGCGTATAACTGTAATGTTGTCTTTGTCTCTTCTAAAAGATTGTCAATCTGAATGGATTGTTGTTCCAATTGCAATGAAACCTTGGACTTGCTTTGTTGTTCTGTTTCAAGGGCATCTATTTTTGCTTGTATTGCAGCGGATGGAGGCCGTTCTAACAGTTCAGAGCGTACATTCTCACGCTGCATAATTTTTTTATTGTAGGCAATAGTTTTGCGCATTGCTTCATTAAATGCCACTTCATTGCCTTCGTAAAACAGTGATTCAAGATTAACTTTATCCAAATCCTGTAAAAAAAATGCTGCTTGTACCTCCGGCAATTGTATAGGAGAAACATATTCATTCAAGGTGTGGCCACCACTCATATACAATCGTGTGCAAATCATTAGCTTTAAAAAGTCACACATTTTTTTTGTGGATTGTGTAAACACGCTCCCATAACGATCTTGAAAATCAGCCAATGTTCGCAATTGGCCTAATACAGTGCCAGAAATTGAATTTGAAAAAGGATGAGTCAGTTTTTTAAAATTCGACTGCACCCATGTTGATTGTTCGACAAAATGAGATTGATCGGATGGTTTGAGGTAAGATGGTGTTGTTCCTGAGAAGGCAAGATCATCTTGGGCAATCGGCATTTCCCCTTTTAAAAGGCCAAAGGATGCGTTGCGAGTGGAGCCTTGTTGGGGTGTTAATTTTTTTCCACGTTCATCCTCAGAGAATATCCCTTTTCCATAAATATTGATCGGAGGATTGTTGTAATAAGCATGGTTTATACCTAAAAATGAAATTTTTAATAATAGCCCAATTTTTTTTTGTTCTTCAGGTAAAAAATCAGTAAATACCTCCCCTTTCTGTACTCGGGAAATAGAATAAGCATATTCATCATCTTCACCAATTCCATTCAAAGTATCCACTGCATCTACGAGATCGTCAGGCGGCAAGCTATACAATTGTGTTCCCAACAATCCATTGTGGGACTTTAAATCAGTGATGCTTAGATTTGCGAGTTGATTCCTCAAAGTTTCATAAGCAAGGTGAGTTTCAAAATAGCGTCTTGATGAGTCATTATTAATATCGTGCATGTTTCGTGTTATATCGTACGCTTCTAAAAGTGGTTCGGAAAAAAAATTATTTAAGGTGATTGTATCTTGGTCGCTTTGTACGCCCGATAAATAAAGCTTTTTTAAAATTAATAATTTATTTGGATCGTGTTGATAATGATCAATCAATAATAATAGTGCTTGTCCGGGAGTAATAATTTGCTTAGGCATTATTATCTCACTTGCATTGAATAATTATATATATGATTAATAATAGACGCACATATTGCATTTTGCTAAAAAATAGAACATATGTATTGGAATTTAAGGGTGGTTTTTTTAAATGGTTGATGTTTGTTCGATAACCGCGAAAAGAAGATGGGTGAATAAAGTGGAACGATTGACCCTATAGGTTGGTTGGAATTTGGTGTCAATTAACATCAAAATATCCCATATGATCAGAAAAAATGCGCCTGCCTGTGAGGCAAGCTCAGGTGGTTGTGTAGGTTTACAGGGAATACTGCATTAATTGGGGCCTTTAGACACGGTTTCCTCGGAGTTTTTGTCAATGAGTAAGGGTGGTTCGGGGGGAACCAAAATTGGAGATGGAGCTGACACAGTTTTTCTTTCAAAAGGAAATGAGCGAGCATCCCAGTGTGAAAACGCTGTCATGTCATTAAAATAAGACAAGGTCGCTGGATTTAGATCAAAATGATTGTCATGTATGTCACACCAATTGTTAATAATGGTTGATAATTTATGTTGAATACATGATTGCTGTTCATAAGTGAGGTCTTTGAATTGATACGCCAATGTGATGTGAAATTCGTTTGGAACATTCTCAACCTTAAAGTGTTTTGCAATGGTTCGAAATAGTGCTTCTTGTTCCGGAGGCAGTTTTACCCTTAATTGAATCACTGAACAAACGATGATCTCCTCAATCATAACATGAGGATTAAATGCATTTTTTTCTAAATTTATTTTTAAGTTCTGGAAAAATGGTAAATGACCCTCAATGAACGTTTTCCAACATTTATCACTTAAATCCATTTGGTTATAAAGACTCATCGCTGTCATATGATAACTTTGCATGGGCAGAGCAGAATAACTTGCGCCAACTTCATTTTGAATGCAAGCATGGACACGTTGCCACAAAGCCTTTTGATTTTGATTGATTTTGCAGATGACGGTTGTCCCTTGGTATCCGCAATAATTTCCCTTTTCATCAATTTTTCTAATCATCCGAATTCCGTATTTCACAGCACATCTGTTAATTATACCCGGCACGCTTATTTTGGTCAATTATCCATCAATTCGATTTAAATTAACCATTTCCTGACCGAGGCAGGCTGTGGTTGAACAATTCAAAACAACACTTGCAGCGATCAAGAATGCATTGCTGCCCAGCGGACAATAATCCACAAGTTCCCCGATTTCCGTTGCCTTATCCGGGCTCAGTAATAATTGGCCAGAATGCAGCGGCTCTTTGCACTCAATAATGAATAACTGCAATTGATGCTTCAACTTTGCTCGGTAGTGGGTGCGTGCTATGATTTCTTGGCCTTTGTAACATCCTTTATTAAAGCTAAGATAACTCGTCAGCTGCAAGCCAAGGCGGTGGGGCAAAAATAATCCACGTGTGGAGGGGTAAATTTCTACGCGGTGCTGCTGCAATTGCAAGGCTTGCCAGGCCAGAGAGCCCTTTAGCTGATTCAGGTGACGGAAAAAAGTCAGCCATGAGATAGCTAGGCTGTCCTCCACAATAAAAACATAAGTATTCTTTCCCAACGCATAACAGCAAAATTGTGCATGACTTACAGCATGGTATTTTTCTGCCGGCAATGTTTGTTCAAATGGCAACGCACCTTCGTTATTGCCTAGGTGAAAACCTAAAATTCGGTATTGCGGCATGGTTTTTAAGGTGACCCGGGAGAGCATGGCTGTTTTCGAAAGTGATGCGAGAGTGGGAGTGAGTAGATCGCTAGGAAGAACCAAATGAAAACCTTGCCAATCAACAATGTCTAATAAAGCAAGGATGCGTCCTTTAAGATTACACATCGCTCCTTGCCGCATTTGGTGAGAATGAATGTCTCGCACATCACACGTTAATTGCCCTTGCAAAAATTCACTGCTTTTTTCACCTTGGACGCTTATAACGGCATAATTTAATAATTCGAACAGGTGATTTTGCCCGGGTGTTAGGGGCAGTTCTTGTTCGATAGGGGCAAATGCGGTGAACATTCTATCGTTGATTTGGTATTCTTTTTCGCTCATATAGGCAATTTTTATGGTGATAGCTGAAGGGATAGTGTAGCATTTTCAAATCGAGTGCAC
>CAZGKX010000038.1:0-27097 GCA_964525945.1 uncultured Legionellaceae bacterium | reverse complement strand
CCAATGGCAGCACCAGCAATCAAGAATCCATTCCTCTGCCTGTTTGGCGGCAATTTCCGGCCATGTTACCGACTGTTCTGCAAATCGCACCTTATAATACAGCCTATCAGCCCATGAGTTTTCGCGGCAAAACATTGAATGGCGCCATTATTGGTGCCGACGAATCGCTCGCTGCCATCATTCATATTGAACTGGCGGCGGGGCATTTTGTGTCTTTTTTAGAATCTTTCGAACATGTTTGTGTGATAGGAAGTGGCTTAGCTGCCCAAATTAAACAACTTACCTTGGACACCCCCCTGGGCAAGCAATTGCAAATAGGACAAGGATTGTACACCATCGTTGGGGTGGCAAAACCGTGGAAAGAAAATGGATTTTTTAATGAGGACATTAACCAAGCAGCTATTGTGCCGATTGCGGGGATGCCTTTGATTGCGAAGGATGCCCGTATCAATAATGCGGTGATGTTGTTAAAATCGGACACTAACATTGATGATGTTATCCGCCAAATTAAACAAATTATCGGCCAAGTTGCGCCCAAACTAAGCGTGTTTATCCGTAGCGCCAAGCAAATTATTGCCAGTATGGAAAGCCAAGGGCGTATATTTGCATTATTATTGGGGGTTATTGGCGGAATTTCGCTGGTTGTAGGGGGCATTGGCGTGATGAATGTTATGCTAGTGTCGGTCAATGAGCGTAAAAAAGAAATAGGTATTCGCAAAGCAGTGGGTGCTAAACGGCGAGAAATTCAAGCGTTGTTTTTGATTGAATCCATGATGCTGTCCCTATTGGGGGGGCTGTTTGGTGTATTGATAGGATTGATGTTTACTTGGGTGATTGCGTATTTTAATCAATGGGCATTTCGCGTATACGCGCTACCGCTATTGACCGGTTTTGCCGTCTCCGTTGCCACCGGTGTTTTTTTCGGTTTTTACCCAGCTAGACGTGCGGCCATGTTAGAGCCAGTGGTGTCTTTACGGAATGAATAAGAGGGTGTATGGAAAAAAATAACCATCCTGATCCAAGCACGTTATACCCCATTGTGGGGGTGACAAGAACGTGTTTTCTTAAAAACATCATCACCAAACCACAAATCATGGTTGGTGATTACACGTATTATGATGATCCAGTGGACGTCTACAATTTTGAAAAAAACGTTCTTTATCTGTTTGATTTTTCAACAGACAAGCTCATCATTGGTAAATTCTGCCAAATAGCAACGGGCGTACGATTTATCACCAATGGTGCAAACCACCCCATGCATGGTTTTTCCACGTACCCTTTTAAAGTATTTGGAAAATCTTGGGCAACAACGCCAATGGATATTGTCAGCAAAGGCGATATTGTCATTGGCAACGACGTGTGGATTGGCAATTCGGTAACCATCATGCAAGGCGTGCACATTGGTGATGGTGCCATCATTGGCGCCAACGCTTTGGTCTGCAAAGATGTCGAACCATACACAGTGGTTGGCGGCAATCCAGTGCAGCCTATTCGCAAACGCTTTGATGACGCAACGATCCAGTTCTTACTTGATCTTGCTTGGTGGAATTGGCCCATCGAAAAAATCAGCCAACACGCGCACCATATTGCCACAGGCGATCGGCAAGCCCTATCCGAATCCTCTATTTCTTAACAAAAAAAGTAGCTCGTAGGGTGGGCAAAGCGCAGCGTGCCCACCATGATAGCTCCCCGCCATCGTCCGAGGCTGTGTGCTGTTTTTAAACTGTGATGTTCTCGCCCTAATCAAGCACATCGTCTTCATCAATGCTGATTATTCCATAATTTTACTTTGATTGATTCTTTTAGCCAAATAGATCATCCCCTTTTCGGACAAATGTTGATTATCAATAAACAACACATTTGAATGATCAATCAGTTTGCAGGAATCCTCCCCATTACAAAAGACATGGTATTTATCAAAAATTTTAATATTGTTTTGATGGATAGAACTCAGTTTATCATTTATCTTGTGTTTAGGATGAATGAACTTTTGTTCTATTGGATAGTATTCTCGAGCACCATACTTGTACAAATAATTAGATATATCCCTATCAAAATGCACGCCAGAATTGACCACAATCAAATCTCGTTTATAAACACCGGATTTCAATTGTTTTATAAAAAAAGGTGTACTTGATTCATTGGTGTAGCGAGCTGCAAAAATGACTTTCTTAATATTTTTATTGGAATTGATAAAATCAATTATTTTTTCCATTTCTCGGAAACAAACTATTTTGCTGTTTTGTTTTATTGCTTTTGCAGGAGCACAAGAGGATTGTTGTAGCATTGCTATATTTTGTTGTGGATACGCAAATTGCAGGGAATGATAAAAGTCTCTGCCATGCGAATCCCCAATAACCAGCCAACCATCGTTTTTGATTATATGATTAACACATTGAAATGCGTATTGGGTTGGCATTTCTTTATCAAAACTGCAAGTGCTGCCTTCAGTGTATTGTTTTTTATAATCCGTGTAGTTCAAATTGTAATGCGCAAGGGTCTCTTTTTTGGTTTTTATTAAATCTTGGTAGAGAACAAACGAGGAGTCATCCTTTAATTTCATTTTGGCGAAAATATTGCTGCCAAATATTATACAAGAAAAAATAAAAACAGAAGAAAAGACTAAACCAATCATTCGCTTATAATAGTGAATTGCAACGCCTCGATGTTTTCTGGTGGCTATGTATTTATTGCTTAAAAATCCCAAGAGTATTGCCATAAGAAGAAATGGAATTTTCCAAACATTAGGCAATGCGAAAGAAAAAATGATGACGGTTAAAGGATAATGCCATAAATAAATAGAATATGACCATTCACCTATTTTTTGGAAAACTCTATTGTTGGTGATAAGGCTGTGCTCTCTATGAGCTTGAATGATTAAAAAAGCGCCTAAAGTTGGAAACAGCGCTAAATACCCTGGGAAAGTATTTTTTTCTGAAATACAAAAATAAGAACAAATAATTAGCACAAATCCCAGGGCCTCAAAAAGCACCCCCGTTCTTTTTGAAAGTGAGAGCGGATAAAGATAAGTGACCGCCCCCAAGGTTAGCTCCCAAAGTCGCGTAGGCAAACAAAAATATGCGGCATTGGGCCAAATAGTGCTGGTGCTGCATGATAATAAAAAGCTAAGGGCTGTAACGATTAAAACACCCAACGCTATTTTTTTAATTGAAATACCTTTCATGGCCAATAATGTGATCACTAACGGATAAATGAGATAAAATTGCCATTCAACCGAGAGCGACCAGGTGTGCAGAAACCATTTATCATGTGATGCTACATCAAAATAACCAGATTCAAACGTGTACACGAAGTTAGATAAAAAAGTAAGGCTGCTTAAAGCATGTTTCGCCAGTGATTTATAAGCCAAGGGCGTAACAAAGAAAAACCCAAAAAACAAGACGACTGCACATAAAACAATCAATTCAGGCAGGATTCTATTCGCGCGGGCTACATAAAAACTTTTTAAAGAGAATTTATTTTTGTCTATTTTGCCAAAAATAATAGCTGTCATGAAAAATCCCGAGATGACAAAAAAAACGTCAACGCCGGTAAACCCTCCTGGAATAACCTCAGGAAAAAAATGAAAAAATAACACACCTAAAACAGCAACAGCTCTAAGACCATTAATGTCTTTTCTAAAGTTCACTCTTATTTACCTAAAGTCGGATTTAATTTTTCAGTTTATATAGCTTTTTGCGAAAGTAAAATATTTCGATGCAATTGATAAAGTAAGGTTTATTTATAACCATGCATGTCTCTTCCTTAAGCATGCAGGATGAACTTGCACGCATTGGTGAATATGATACGCATGAGGCTTTAGCAGACTTCCTGCCCCATAGCAGGTGACAACGAAAGAGCTTATTCTAAAATCTTGCTTTTTTTGATACTTTCCCCATAAAGTTTCATTCCTTCTTTTAATAAGTGGCTATCATTATCTCTAAATATTGGATGTAAATTATTAAGTAATTTACATGTCCCATTTACGTCACAAAATACACTGTACGTATCAAATATCCTCACATTTGCATTTATAGCTTTTTCTAACTTT
This sequence comes from uncultured Legionellaceae bacterium, assembly GCA_964525945.1. Lineage (GTDB taxonomy): Bacteria > Pseudomonadota > Gammaproteobacteria > Legionellales > Legionellaceae > CAZGKX01. The sequence goes on along the minus strand of CAZGKX010000038.1, from coordinate 23,046 downwards.
TCATTTACGGCTTGAACTTTGTGAGTTGCTGCTTCTGAAATTAGATAGCTATCTTTAACTCCCTCTTGTTTTACATATGACATTGGATCGGGAGCGATAGCTGGTCCAGCATTGAAAATGACGATATCTTTTTGGTAGAGCCCATTTTTTACATCATCGATAAACTGCTCCGTTCCAAGCTCATTTTGAAATCTTGCTGCGAATATAACTTTTTGAACTGCATCATTATGATTAATAAAGTTAATTATAGTCGGTAAATCTTTAAAACAAATTTCCTTCGCACCTTTCTTCTGTTCTTGTTTTGCGGGGGCGCAAGAAGATTGTTGAAACATCGCAATATTTTGCTGGGGGTATATCATTTTTAAGGAATTGTATAAATCTCTGCCATGAGAGTCACCAACAATCAACCAGCCACCCTCTTTTAAAAGATCCGTAACGCATTTTTCAGCATACTTATAAAGGGGGTTTTTATCAAAAGAGCAGGGCGCATTTTTGGTGTTTTCTTTCGTTTCGTAATCGTAAAAATTAATGCGGTACACTCGAGCATATTCATTGTAATCGGTTAAAAAATTTTCATACACTTGTTTGGACTGCTCATCGGGAAAATCATCGATAGTATGAGCAGTTGCATTGGCACTTAGAAAAAATATAAAAATAAAGGTACGCAAACTTGGATATTTTAAATCGAAGACAATCGCACTCAATTTTAGACACTTTTTAAAACATTGACCCAGCATATCATGCTCCTTGGAAATACAAAATAACTCCAATCTTATACTTTTTATTTATTGCACGCCAATTTTTTCCAACATGCGCGCAAGCAGATGAATGTGTAGGTTTTTAACTCAATTCCGCAGTTTTAATTGCAGGTCAAGATGTATGGCTCAACAAACGGATTTTTAGAGATTCACTTGCTCTGCTCAATGACGAATTGATGAGACGGATCATTTTATTTGAAATAGGATCTTTTGTGACATAAATGCCCTAAGTCTTATACAGTTTTTGATGACGATCAAAACAAAATCTAGAATTCATATGCCTTGCACTTGAGTGTCTCCAACAAATCCAATAGACTCTACAAAGTTTAAATGGATTAAGGATGTAGAGGCTTTTGAGGAGATGAGAAAATTTTTGCAAGTTGGGTTTTATGAGCGACAAAAAAAAATACGAAAAAAAATCATAAAATCCGTCAAAAAAATAGTCAAATTAAACAACGTTAAGAAGTTGGTGCAAAAAACCAAGCCTCAATTGATCGTTGCAAAAGCCCACACCCATCAAAAAACCCGCCAATTAACTGTCAAATCATACCTCTGGGTACGCAAAAACAAATTATTTTCTCGAACCGTTTTGCTGCCATGGTTTTTAGCCGCTTTTTATATTGTAGTGATGCAGACGCCCCAATACGAGAGTACAGCGAGCTTGCTGATTGAAAAAGATGAAGACAAATCGGCCATGAATATCTCTTTGGGTATTTTAGGCAAAGACAGTACCAGCAAGTCCACCAATACCTATTTAACGCAGGAATTTGTAACTTCACGCGAATTGATGAATACTTTGCAAACACGCATGAACATCAAAGGCCATTATCAAGCTAAAGAGGTGGATTTTTTATCGCGCCTTAAGAAAAATCCCACCCAAAAAGAATTTTTAGCTTATTATCAGAAAAAAATTTCCACCGTCGTTGATCCCGTTACCAATGAGTTGAATTTATCCGTCCGTGCGTTTTCTCCTGAAGAGGCGCAGCGGTTATTGCAAGAGATTATTCAGCAAAGCAAACACTTTGTTAACCGCGTTTCCAATATCATGGCAGAAAAACAATACCAATTTGCAGATGCTCAGTTGCAAGCCGCTAAAGACAAATTGTTTCAAGCGGAAAAAGAAACCCTCAAATTCCAAAACTTGAATGGTACTTACAATCCAAGGCATACCGCGGAAGTGGTGGCCTCAGTGGTGGGGCAATTAAAAGCAAGATTAGTTGAAAAACAAACGGAACTCATTACTTATTCGTCTTACATGCAATCAAGTTCCAGCAAGATCATTGCTTTAAAAGAAGAGATCAAAGCCATCAAAGAGCAGATGCAAAATCAAACCAATGATCTATTGAGTAATCAAAAAGATGGCGCTAAGCTCAATCGACTTTTAGTGGATTATGAGTGGCAGGAATTGCAATTGAAATTTGCGCAAGCGGAATACCAAGCTTCACAACAAGCATACGACCTTGCCAATTTAAATTTAGCAAAACAGCAAAATTTAGTGATTGAAATCTCCCCCCCTAATTTACCGGATATGTATGAATATCCTAAAATTCTATACAATTTAGCCAATATATTTGCATTGCTGATGATTTTCTTCGTGCTCACTAAAATGGCCATATTAATTATTCAGGAGCATACTTACTGATGAAACGATCGTATCTCCTTCTGCTTTTTTGCTTATTTGCAACGCCGGTGTTTGCGGCAGATGATCTTGAAGCAGAGCCTGCAAAACCTGCCAGTGAAAGCCAATTTTCAAGTTTGGCTTTTAGCAATGCCACAAACACCAAAGACAATGAAGACGACATCAACATTACCATTAAAACCCAAGATCACATCGGCGCCATTTTAAGCGATGAGCAGCCGGTGTTTGGCATGAATTTATTCAACAACCAATGCAAACGCTTGCATCAAACCAATTTTTTCAACCCTAATTACCGCATCACAGTAGGGGATAAAATCAATTTGCAAATGTGGGGTGCTTACCAATTCAATCAAGCATTGATCGTCGATTCTCAAGGCAATATTTTTATTCCCGAAGTGGGGCCAGTCAAACTCGAGGGTTTAGAAAATAAGCAACTTAACCATTTGATTGAAACTCATATCACCAAAACCTTCAGCAAGGATGTACATGTGTATGCTGATCTGGTTACTGTACAGCCCGTGCAAGTTTATGTCACAGGTTATGTGAACCAGCCTGGTTTGTACGATGGTTTATCCTCCGATTCAGTGATTTATTTTTTATGCAAAGCGGGGGGCATCAATCTAAAAGAAGGCAGTTTTCGTTCCATTGATATTGTTCGGCAAGGTACAGTCATTCGCCAAATTGATTTGTACAATTTTATTTTATCCGGCAATGTCAATCATTTCCAATTGCACCCTGGGGATACCATCGTCGTCAAACCGCAACGCTATGTGATCGCAGTGAATGGGCAGGTTAAAAATGCTTACCAGTACGAATGGTTAACCCCCAACATTCCCATGACCGCTGTCATGGAAATTGCCAACATCGATCCCAGTGTCACCTTTGTTCGCATCCAACAAAACCGTGGTAACAAGCCCCAAGTGCAGTATTTGCATTTGAGTGAGGCTAGGAAATTAACGTTGCATAACAATGATAAAGTAACGTTTGTAGCGGACCATGAACTGTCGCAAGTTTTGATAACCGTAAAAGGTCAGATTCAGGGCAAACATCAATACGTGATCAAACGCGGTGAAAATTTAGAGCATTTCCTGCAACAATTGCATTTTACCTCCCAAGCCAACGTGAAAAATACTCAATTGTTCCGTGAATCCGTAGCGCTTCAGCAAAAAGTAGCTATTAACGCCAGCTTAGCGCGTTTAAATCGCCAGATCTTGACGGCCGTTTCCACCACGGAATCTGGCGCAAAAATCCAAGCTGCTCAGGCACCCATGTTGGAAAAATTCATTGAAGAAGCTCGCCATGTTGATCCCAAAGGGCAAGTGGTCTTGGGTGAGCCTTGTTTATGGAAAAATGTGATTTTGGAAAACAATGATGTCATTAATATTCCACAACGCACCTCAGTTGTGACCATCGGCGGTGATGTGATCAACGCCTTGTCATTGGAATGTCGACCTGGCTTTACCTTGGTGGATTATATCATGGCCGCGGGTGGACCCGACAAAACAGCCAATTTAAAAGAATTGCTGCTGATTAAACAAGATGGACGAGTGTTTGTGATTCAGCGGCCGAGCTGGCGCTCACGCCGTACGCAGATCGAAGGTGGCGATCAAATTATTATATTGCCCAAAGCGAACTCTGAAAATTGGCAAATCACGGAGGCAATCTCGAAGATTCTGTTTCAAATTGCCATCGCTGCTAAAGTTGCTTTGGTGGCTATATAGAGGCTTTATTATGTTAGGATGTTTTCGCAAACACACCGCTGACATTTCTGGTCTGAGCCAATTGCTGAGTGACGATATTGAGTATTTTCCTCCCAAAAAACAATGGGGTGCATTGACGGGAGTGATCTGTTGGGGGGTCAACCATCAGCGACAACGTTCGAGAAAGGTAGCCCAGCGCTTGGGCATCCCTTTTTTTACCTTGGAAGAAGGTTTTATTGCTTTTTCAAGGGATCACACGCAGCAAAACATTTTAAAATTTCCATTGTTGTCCGTGATTCGCGATCAACGCGGTATTTACTACGACGCTCGCTTTCCGTCCGATCTGGAGCATTTGCTCAATCAAATTTCATTGAGCCCTGAACAGGAAATGCACGCGGTGCAACTCATCGACCAAATTCTCGAGCACAACATTACAAAATTTAATACACTTTCTCAAACATTGCCTGTTTATTTACAAGGGGATCAAGATCGAGTGCTGGTGGTTGATCAAACGTACAATGATTTTTCGGTGTACTGCGGCTTGGCTGACGAACAATCATTTTTAAATATGATGGCGGCGGCTGTTGCAGAAAATCCCCATGCCAAAATTGTTATCAAAACGCACCCCAAAGTTGTGGAGGGTGTAAAAAAAGGTTATTTTACGCAATTGATTAAACGCTACCCCGCAGCGATCTTTTGTTCAGAGTATGTGAATCCAGTGGTGTTGATAAAATCAGTTCAAAAAATATACACTGTGACGTCGCAATTGGGTTTTGAAGGGCTGTTAGCTGGTAAAGAAGTGCATTGCTTCGGTATGCCGTTTTACGCCGGTTGGGGGTTAACCAAAGACCGCCTCACTTGTCAGCGTCGTCTTCGTCAGTTATCGTTGCTTGAGTTGTTTTATGCAAGTTACGTGCAATACCCTCTTTACCTACACCCAGAATCAAAGACTCGCTGCACGTTGAGCGATATTGTACGATACGTCGCTTCACAGCCTTGCACGCCAGTCCAAAGCGTTTTAAATGCAAAAAAATCGTGGTACCCTTCGATCAAACGCTCAGCTAGGGAGTTAGTTCGGTTGTGGAAAATTAGACAACTTAAGATCCATTCTTAACAGCAGCCAAAATTGCGCCTTTATGGCTTCTAGGGGAAAACACTTGTTATTAAAGGCTTGACAAAAACACTGACTCTTATATAGTCTGGGAAAAAAAGAAGTATTGCTCGAAGGATTGAACGATGAAGGTTGCTATTATCCCTGCTCGTGGCGGCAGCAAACGAATTCCCCAAAAAAATATCAAATTGTTTTATGGTAAACCTATTATTGCTTATTCAATAGACGCTGCAAAAAAATCAGGCCTTTTTGATCAAGTCATTGTCTCGACCGACGATCAAGACATCGCAGAAATTGCCCGACAACATGGTGCGGACGTACCTTTTCTAAGACCTCCTGGCATTGCTGATGATCATGCCACTTTGTCTGACGTTATTCAACACGCTATCTTATGGTTTGCAGAACAAGGACAAAATATCGACGTTGTGTGTTGTATATTGGCCACCGCGCCTTTCCTTCGAAGCCAAGATTTAAAAGACGCCGCATCGGCATTGACAGCGGATGTCAGCTATGTTTTCTCTGCGACCGAATGCGCCTACCCTGTTTTCCGCGCCTTTAAAATGAATGATGCACAACGGGCTCAAATGCTTTGGCCGGAAAATTATACAAAACGTTCTCAAGATCTGGATAAAGTTTACCATGATGCCGGAATGTTTTATTTTGGCAAAGCCCAAGCCTTTCTAAACAATGTACCTATCATTGGTGAGTTTGCATCCCCCTTTCTTTTGCCACATTACCGGGTGCAAGACATTGATGTCCCCGACGATTGGTATCGTGCCGAAAAATATTTTCAAGCTTTAGAGTCTAGCCCATGCGGGTTGTAATAAGAGTTGATTCATCTCGGTTGATCGGGTCGGGGCATGTCATGCGCTGTTTAACCCTCGCGGATAAATTACAACGAGCAGGAGCCCGAGTGTTGTTTTTGTGCCGAGATCTTCCAGGCCATTGCTACAACCATATCAAACAACGCGGCCACCAATTGCAAATGTTAGCGTTCGAAAATCACTACCACTACGAAACATTGCCGCCGAATGACAGTTATTTAACCTGGTTAGGGGTCTCTTTGCAGCAAGATGCGGACGATACCATCGCTTGTATTAAAAATAATCCCGTAGATTTATTGATAACCGATATGTATGCCTTGGACAGTGACTGGCAACAACGTGTAAGGCCATATGTTTATAAATTAATGGTGATTGATGATCTAGCCAATCGCAAGCACGATTGCGATATTATTTTTGATCACAATTATTATTTAAATGCCAGCACTCGTTACGATGAGCTGGTGCCGAGCGCCTGTAAAAAATTTTTGGGGGCCGCTTATGCTTTGATCGACGATAAATTTTTTCAAGTGGGAGAGCGGCGCAAAAAGACGAATGCAAACAGATCTTTATCTCTCCAGAAAATATTGGTTTTTCTCGGCGGGGTAGACATCAAAAATCATTCTCAGCTCGTGCTGGAAGGGCTTTTAGCATCTTCCCTAAAAAATTGCCAAATTAACATGGTGTTAGGTGGAGCTAACTCACATGCAGCAAGCCTTAAAAAACAGTATAAAGCGCAGAGCAACATTGTGATGCATGTTCAACCTGATTATTATTTGCAATTGATGGAAGAAACCGATTTGGCGATCGGTTCTGGCAGTGTGAGTGCGTTAGAGCGTCTCGCTGCTCATGTCCCCTCCGTTTTAATCAAAACAGCCGAAAACCAAGCGCAAGTGTGCCAAGATTTATCGACGGCAGGCTTGGCGGTGTATGCGCATGACGCGTTGTCTTTGGCGAGTGTGTTCAATTCTCTATCGGTGTCTGATTTAACCCAATTATCCCTCAACAATCCATTTCCTGATCTCTATAACCCATTGTTAACAAAGGAATTAATGCATGCATGTGTCCGTCATTGAGTTTGAATTTGATCTGATAAAACCTATTCAGGCGGTTGAGGGTGATCAGGTGCATTTGCGACTCTTTACCATGGATGATGCGCACTTAATTTACCAATGGCGAAGCCATCCTATTGTTCGACAACATGCACTGGATGATCGATTATTTAGTTACGAGCACCATCACCAGTGGTGTGAAAAAAAGGATCCATGATCCGGCCACTGTTATGTTAATGGCCGAAGACAATGGTGATTGTGTGGGAACTGTGCGCTATGATCTGGTGGGTCAACAAGCGACCATCAGTATTTATGTGGATCCTCTGCGGATTGGTAAAGGTTATGGGCATAATATTCTTTTAAAATCCATGCATTGGATGAAAACCCATCAAAAGGCAACCCAATTATTAGCCCAAGTAAAATTCACCAACATTCCTTCGTTAAAATTATTCGAAGGGTGTGGATTTGTTCATTCAAAAATAAGACAAAAGGAATTTTCTTGATAAAAATAACTTCCCCGCCATGGGTCCAAATGCAAAAGGGGATGACTAAAAAAGTAAAACAAAACGTATATATTGGAACACGTATGAGTTGGGACGTTATTGATTAAATTTTCTTCGTTCATAAACTATACTCAATTTTTTAGCCATGATCCTGGGTTAAGTAGCGATACGTATTCTCGACAAAACGTTCGCGCTTACGTCCTAAACGACAGTAAAAGGACTGTGTTATGTTGTCTGCAACAATCAAGCCCATTAACGCCACTTTAACATCTAAGTTAATGAATAACTATTACAAGGAAAAATATACGCTTTTTACCCATGTGAAATATGCCTGTTTGCTCATTCCTGGTAATGATTTAGGGGAATTACAACAAGTCATTGGTTTTCTACGCGAAAAATTATACAGCGAACAGAATAAAGGTTCAGGAAAAGAATATGATTTGGATGGGAGAGATGCTTACTATCACCATGTTCTTATTTGGGATAACGAGCGGCAGTCAATCGTTGCCGGTTGTCGAATTATGCCGTCATTTGCTATTAAAGAAAGCCAGCATTCCTATTTGGAGTACAGTTTTCCAGGCTTGTATCACCAATGGTCTAATCATTTCACTTTTGTGGAAATGGGACGTGCTTTTGTCACGAAATCCTATCAAAAAAATTACAGTTCATTTTTATTATTATCCAGAGTTGTGCATGCATTTTGTAAAAAAAATCAATTGCGTCATCTCGTTGGACTAGCTTCTTATAATCCTGATAAATATGATTTTCGCTATAATCAAATCCTTATAAATAGCTTAAAAAATTCCTTTTTTATGGATGCGTCTAAACCTATCCCCAACCCTCGATTTTCTTTGAATATCGGTTTGAGTGAACAGATTGATCAACTCCCTGACACACTCAATATTAAAAGTATGCGTGAACTTGCCACGCTTTTGTCAAGCCATACAGAAAACGCAGAAAAAATACCGGTTCTTATTAGACAATACATCGAAGGTATGCGTGCTAAAGTGTTGGGCTTTGCGCAAGCGAGAGGTTTTAACAATGCGGTAGAAATATTGGTTTGCGTTGATCTGGAAATGCAGCCTTCATATAGGTTGCAAAAATTTTCTTAACGGTTTGCAATTTCGACCATAATTCTATTTCTACACGAAATATAAGAACCCAAGCCCAAGACTAAAGCGACGATTGCGCATTTAAATACATACATGGGGTCCACTAACTTTTCATGCATATGTTGCATTGAAAAACATTCCCTGGAAATTTCCACGATTTGAAACACAGGATTTAATAATAGATATTTTCTTAAATACAAAGGTATCATTTGGGAGCTAAAAAAAATCCCAGAAAGCATATAGAGCGCTCTCATAGAAACTTTGATAATCACGTGAGAAAATTTAAAGAAGAATCCTAGTACCGCTATAAATAGGGCGATGCCAGCAATAAAAAAAATATAAACAAGGATGTTCCCGAGCCAAAATAATAAATCATGGACTTCCCAACAAATCCCATACCAATTCATGGCAATTAACAGCATACTAAATACGACCGTCATAATTTGTAATTCCGATAGTACTTTGGCAATGATGAGATCAATGGGCCGAATTTGACGAAAAATAAATAATCCTTTTTCACTGGAGATAATTTTGAGACTGCCGGCAATAACGTGTCGGGTAAATAACCAGGGGATGGCCCTCAACAAAATAATAAGGCAATGACATCGCCTGTACTTCATTTGAACCCTGCAGCCATCTTAACCCTGTCCAAAGAGCCACATGCATTATGGGCTCTAAGAAAATCCATAAAAAAACCAAAGAACGATTTGTGTTCACATTTGTTATGAATCTTTTTTGAATATTTCTTATTATCAGAGCAAGAATAGATGTCCGCATAATCTGCCAAGATGAGCGAATTTCCATTGATTGATCCTTCAAAATTAAATACCTACCGAGTTTACACAATCTACTGATAAAACCACTAGCATTTTTTAATGTTTTTAGTTAGTCTACCATCTGTATTAAAAACAACGCATAGCATGGGACAATGTTTAGTGGATATTTTAAAGCACGCTGTTTTATAATTGGTAAATCACAATGCATTTTATAAGATGGTTAAAAAAAATAACAGCGATAAATAGAATCCCTAAAAACCTAAAATTGGATGATCTCGGAGAATGTTTAGGATTAGTCTCTGCAAAGAAACCATATGCGGTATTGCTGTTTTTTAACCATTGGAAAAAAGAGTTTATTGCAGATTTTTTTCCGGAATACAATTTGATTTATCTCCATAAAAAAAACTATAAAAAACATATTTTTCACTGGCTACTTAAACAAAATTGCCCACTTATTATTTGGAGTTATAAAGAGCAGGAGAATTTTCAACGTTTTTTTAAAAAAACAAGTCAAATTATACGTGTTGAAGACGGTTTTTTAAGATCGAAGCAATTGGGCTCGTTACAGACCCAACCGCTGACCCTAGCCATAGATAAAACAGGATTGTATTTTAACTCGTCCACCGCCTCCGATCTTGAAATTTTATTAAATGATTATGTGTTTAGTTCAGAAGAATTGGAGCGCGCTAGAACCATCATCGATTTAATCCAGCGTCATGGAATAAGTAAATATAATCATGCACCACAATTGAATATTGATTTAATTTTAGGCGCTAAAACTAAAGAAAGAGTATTAGTTATAGGTCAGGTAGAACGCGATTTATCTATAAAGTATGGCTGTTCTAAACCATTTTCAAACAATGACTTGGTTAAATTAGCCTATGCTGAAAATCCAAATGCAGAAATAATTTATAAAATTCACCCTGATGTTTTAGCTAAAAAACAAAAAAATCGTTCTTCAATCAACAACATTAAACAAATATGCACAGTTTTAACTGAAGACATTGCACCCTGCAGTCTTTTTAAGGGCGTGGATAAGGTTTACACCATCACTTCCTTAATGGGATTTGAGGCATTGCTTTATAATTTGCCAGTTATATGTGTTGGAGCCCCTTTCTATTCGGGTTGGGGGTTAACAAAAGATTACCAGAATATTCCTCGCCGCAAAACTAAACGCAGCCTAGAAGAGGTTTTTTTTGCCGCTTATATTTTATATCTTCGTTATCCATATGGAGATATTTACTATGTAATTAACTGTTTAAAACGCTCACAAAATTTAACTGCTTTGATGGGACAATAATACGTAAATCGAAATGGATGCTAAAGGATGTAACCATCCCATAAAATAGGTGTATTCCTGATTAGAGTTCCCCGTCGTAAACTATGTATGAGCCATGCAGTCTGTTTATACGATCACTTCTTTAATAATATTTGAAGCATTATTGTAGGGTTTACCTGTGGTTTGCGCGGGCGGCCCTTTTTATTCGGGTTGGGGGCTGACGATAGATAAGCAAATTGTTCCTCGACGATTCAAAAACCGCTCTTTTGTGGAAATTTTTATGCTTCCTATATATTTATTTAAGATATTCTTATGGCAGTGCAACCTCTGTTATTCGTCAATTGACTCAAAACCTTACTTAAACAAGCCGTTCTCAACGTTGTGCGATCTCTGTCATAATTCGATTTCGAGTGGAAATATATGCGGCCATGCCTAATAGTAAAGACACTATGGCGCATTTGAACAAATAGATTGGATTTACCAATTGATCATGAACAATGTAACTCGAGAAACATTCACGTGATATCTCGACAATTTGAAAAACTGGATTTAATAAGAAAAATTTGCGAAGTGCGAGGGGTATCATTTGAGCACTAAAGAAAATACCAGATATCATATACAAAGTCCTCATGCATACGGTCAGTACGACTTTGACAAATCTAAAGAAAAAGCCCAGCACGGCCACTAGTAGCCCCGCACCTGCAACGAACAGTATATATGACACAATATTGATCAGCCAGAAAGCTATATTGTGAATTTCCCATTGAACGCCGAACCATGTCATACTCAGAAGCAATATAAAAAAAACCATCATCATCACCGCCAATTCACTTAATATTCTAGCAATAATAAGATCAACAGGGCGAATCTGCTTAAAAATAAAGAGTCCTTTCTCACTACTGATAATTTTGATACTTCCTATTATTATATAACGTGTGAACAACCAAGGAACTGCTCCGAGAAGAACAAATAATGGTAATGGAATACTATTAATATCGTGCGTGCCCTGCAGCCATCGCAAACCAGTCCAAACAGCAACATGCATCATTGGCTCAAGAAAGATCCATAGAAAACTAATTGCCCTGTTGGTCTGCACATTGGTGATAAAACGCTTTTGAATGTTTCTTGTAATTAATGCCAGGATTGACGTTTGTGCGACATGCCAAGAAGATCGAGCTTCCACTGTTTTTCCTATAATAAAACGCCGGTTAGTGTAATAGTCGTCATTTTTGATGACAAACTTGATTGATATTGCTCATACGGATCTTGCCATGCGGAATGTGATCACTAAATGCTTGAAAACCACAAGAAGTGTGATTTTCCTACCATATCGGTAATTAAAATTATAGGTTGTTTAAGGGCATAACACATTTCATCCAAGAGCTCCTACAAAACCCCAAAGAAATGGTTGTAATGTAATCAAGTTCGCAAACCAATGCAAATAAATCCTCTTAATGATATGGTTTTTCTTTATAAAACCACGTAAGCAATTTATAAGGCTTTCTACAGCATTTTTGTTTTTGGCATATTAAATAGCAATTTTTTTCCTTTGAAATACAATAATTTACTCTGTACACGATAATTTTTCATACAGCCGCTCCATGTAACGAATATTCAAACTGAGGCGGCCTAATTTTATCGAAGCACTCAGAAAGCAAGTGCTTTTTATAGAATAAATTCATTAAGATATCGACAATATAATCTAAGCCATATCGAAATAAATTTGCACCTGGCCTGCGGTGCGTTTTGATTGTGATAGGCTTAAACTCATGATACCACTCGCCCGCTTTATGTGTCCAACAAAAGGCAATCGCGAGCAGTGATCTTGCCTGGAAAAATCGGACAATTTGCTAAGCCACTTTTTTGATCTCAAAAGATGCGGGTGATTTATAACCAAGCATCGAATGAAGACGTTTTCGATTGTAGTAAATTTCAATATATTCGAACACATGTTTTTTAATACAATCACGCGTTGTAAATCGCTCTCCATGGCAGTGTTATCATAACAATCACCTCGTTTGCCTATACTGCACTCAAGACCATGAAGTTTTAAAATCGTTTGATATTCATACGAGCAATATTGGCTACCACGATCTGAGTGAATGATGGACCATCCCACAATTTTTCTTGAATATAAGTCCATTACAACAGCAAGATAAAGCCAGTCTTCTTGCGTCCAACAATAAGTGATATCACTGACCCACTTTTCATTGGGTTTATTGGCAAAGAAATTTTGCTGCAACAAATTAGGAGCAACAGGTAATTGGTAATTACTGTTTGTTGTTGCCTTAAATTTTTTAGCAGCTTTTGCGCGCAAGCCACGCATAATAACCACTCACTGAAACAGAAAGCATTCGACACATCAATGAAAATTGACCCGCTTCTTCCTTGAGCATCGCGTACCTCACTTGGATTCCTTGGCGAAGTACGCCGCCGCTTTTTTTAAGAAAGCATTCTCCTCCACAAGCCTTGTATTGTCCCGCTTCAAGCGAGCTAATTCCGCTTGTTGAAGTTTTTGGTTTTCTAAGGAATTACCTCCTTGTTTCCGTTGGGCCCGCCACGAGTACAAAAGCGATTCGGCGAAACCAAGAGCTTTAGCTATTTGAGGAACGCCTTCTTTATCAGCGCGCTCTAAAGCTTGGTCCTTAAATTGAGGACTATATTTCTTTCTGATTATTTTTTGTTCTAAATCATTATTGCTCATTTTTAACCTCTGCTTAAGATTTTACTCTCTTAGCAGGGTGTCCCACAAATCAAAGCAGGATCAGTTTTGACCGGCTGTTAGGTTTAACAATCTGCACAACGCCTTCTTATAGCCCAGAAAGTAACGGAATGGCGGAAGCTATTGTTTAAAATATTCAAGCGCGATTTTGTTTGGGTCTCGGATACACGTGATGCACTAACAGTGTTGTAACAATTACCCTATTGGTTTGAAAACTACAATGAAACTGCCCCTCATAAAGGTTTAAAAATGCTTTCTCCAAGACAATTTTTAAGATTACCGGTTTTATAGAGACAATTCTAATGCGTGCCTTGTTCCAATTGAAATTTGAATTTTAAATATCGATTAATTCGTTGATATGATCCATATAATACAACCTCCGCTTAGAGACATGAAATTATACTTAATTTTCAACGAGTTACAACGTAATTAAAGTTTTGTCGTGTGCAAAGAATAATTTTATTCTGAATTTAAATGAAGGACGAAAAGTATGAGTCATAAGTTAATCATGAAATAAATAGGTTTTTTGCGTTGAAACTTATTTTTCAATACAGCATAATCGTTTTCAATCTTTACCCTTGAAATGAGTAAAAACAAATCTTTGCTTCTCTGTATGTTAGGAGATCCATATTAAGTTAATAAAAATATCAACTAAAGCCACCAAAAACAAAGGACTTTGGTTTTTTTTTGTGACGTGAGGCGCGTTATATCAAAAAATCATCAATTCGTTTGGTGTTTACAGGAGTATGTATGAAGTTATTTAAAATAAAGTCAATTAAGAGCTCCATAGTTGCCTCGTCCAAAAATCTACTGAAAAAATATAAATTCAAAAAAAATACAGTGGATATAAAATCTGTATCAAAAATACCTTTTGATTTTAAAGGGGGAAACTGGAATAAAGATGACAAGCAAAATTATATCGCTCTAATTTGGGGTGTTCCAATTGCGCAAAGAAAACAAGTAAGTGTTTTTTATTCCAAATATAGAACTGCGTTTGTTCTTGGCAATGCAAAATGGTCTCGAGTAGAAAAATCATTATCTACACTGCCTGAACATAGTAATTTAGTTTTTATTGGATTTAATAATAAACTGCCATTGCGAGCCATTAAGTTTGCGAGAAAAAATAAATTTGAAGCGCTTACGGTTGAAAATGCCTTGTTGGATTCGTTGAATCCGCCTATTGCAAATGTGATGCCTTTTTCTTTAATAATAAATAAAAAAACGACCCGATCAAAAAAATCGGCATTAGAGTCTATTTTACAGACTTATGATTTTGATCAAAATCCGTCTTTATTAGAACAAGCTAAGACAGGTATTTCGCTTATGCAAGCGACTCGAGTAACGAATGAATTCAATACGGTTACGGAAGATGCTCCTTTTTTGCTTAATAAAATCGCTGATTATTCAATACTAGTTATTGGCCAGAAATTCAAAAAAACATTCAAATTAAAAAATGAAATCCATATTAAGTTGGTAGAATTTGCTAGGAGACAACATCCAGAAGCAGACATTTTTTTCCTACCCTATCCCGGTTCAAATGATACGAAAAGGTGTAAGCGCCGTTTAGATGAAATTTGCACTGTTATTGATGGTGTAAAGCCTTTATTTGATATTTTGTCGCAAGTGGACCATATTTATACTTTTAATTCTAAACTAGGTTTTGATGCGGTTTTATTGGGGAAAAAAGTTAATGTCTTTGGCTCTCCTTTTTATGCGAAAAGAGGCCACTCACTGGATTATAGAATTAATAAATACAGTTTCAATTCCTTCGCGAAGCCTGCAGAGAAAAGTAAGCGACGTTATGTATCACTTGAGGCATTATTCGCCGGAGCTTATTTTTTAGCGCCCACGTATATACATCCAATTAGCAAAGAAAATATTAGTTTTTTTGATTTAATCTCTTATTTTTTCGTAGAGAAGATAAAACATAAAAATATTTTTGAAATTCCGAAACATTTATTTGATATTGATATACTTCGCCAGTATTGGGATTATCTTGCTGCTCCAGCCCAGCTCTTACTGTACCTGCAATCAACGACGTTTTATGGTTTAGGTAAACTCGATGAAATTATGATGATTGCCAAAAACCAATTTAAACTGGCTGATTTTGGACAGTTTTCGCACTTGTTAGTCCAAACATCAAACTATGACTCCATTGTGGCCTATGCGGATTATAGTTTGAATTATGTGGCTTCAAATATTGCTCATTTAATCGACAACCCCAATTTATTAAATAATTTTTTCTACAACCTTGCCAACTGTTTAAAAAATTCTCGTGGCAGAGTGATTTCGAGAATCCCCAATTTGAATGAGCATTTCAATTTTGAACATCTTCTTTTGGAAGGGGATTCAGATGTGCTAGTAAGCTACTTGCGTTGTTTATCCTATAATATCCAATATGAAGAGATAGAAGAGTTTATAGAAAGACTGACCAAAATAGAACGTTTGGTGCCCAGTTTTATTAAGAAATTATGTGATACATTTTCTAGCAAGCCCGTACGTAGTGAACGTAATGCTTTAAAGCGAAATATAATTTTAAGAAGATTAGCCGCAGTTTATAAGCAGACATTAACTATTAATTATCCAAATAGTTATGATGCATTTCTAAATAGAGCCCTCTATCACAAAGCTTTAGACGAAGTGACAGGTGTACAGGAGGCAATAAATACTCACCGGCAAATGTGTGGTGGAAAAAAATTTACCTTTGCAAATAAAAACATTAAAGCGTGGGGTTCGCTGTCAAAGCGCTCATCGCACTTTCTTGAATTATTTAACTATCTGTTGCAAAAAAGAGAGTACCAGGTGGCTAAAATCCTTATCAACATTTGCAAAACACCTGACAATGTAACTTTATGCGAAAATTTATGGTTAGATTATTATTTAAGTTTAGGGAAATATAAAATTTATATTAAGCGCTATGTCCAACTGAGCGAAGTAGAAAAAAATAAACAAAAAACCCTCCTTGGCTATGTAAAGGCAATGGTTAATCTGGGTGAATTTGAGACGGCAAAAAATATAATGATTTCTCTGCGAAATGCTAGCATGTCAGCAGAAAAGCGTGTTGCTATTGAGAATGTACTGCACAGAATTGTTTTTTCAATCCGTGCTGGTGAAATTTTAAATTCATACCCCCAACCTAAAATGCCTAAAGGTGTTGTTTTTATCGCATCTCAAAAATGTTTTAATACCTTGGCGATGATCATTCCTAGTTTAATAGAAGCCAAGCGGATGGGTTATGCCGTCATAAATTTAACGCAAGGGATGCTGCCTCGTGTTGATACAGGCCTTGATTTTATTGATAAATTTACTGACTCCATTCCTGCGGAGCTTACTCTACCTCAATTAAGCCAATCTTGGTATATCGATTGGAAAAATAGAATTGTTAGCGTGGATGAAGTAAATTATTACCAGGGGTTTTACGAAGGTTTGTCTTTGGCACACAGGCGTTTTTTCATTGACATCAATCAACCAGCCATACATAAAGATTTTATAAAAAGTCTGCAACGTGCAGACACATCACTAACTGTATGCAAACAAATCTATGAAGAAGTTTGTGGTCGAGGTATTCCTGCAATATTAATTGCTGGTAATTCACATGCAACGCCTGTCTCAGTAATGCGGGATTTTTGTATTCAAAAAGATCATCCTTTGCTAAGCTTTGTAAATGCAAATGTGGCTTACGAGAGCTATTTTTCAAATCTGGGTGGGAAATATTCACATACCATGTGCGTAATTGATATGACATTGCATAAAAATTCAAGGGCACCATTCTTGCCGCGCAAAGACATTTTCGAAGATTGGTATAAGAAAAATTTTAATAATCAAGAATTTGCAATTCAAGCCAATGCTCTTATTAATGTGAATCGCAACCAATCGGAAGATGATTCTAGAGCTCAAAAGTGGATTGAATACTTGAGTGCTCAAAAAAAGATGGGTAAAAAAATCATCTGTTGTTTCGGAAAGGTTCCATGCGATCTGGGAGTTACTTATGATGGAGGCCCCGCGCATCAAGATATGGCTGATTGGATTAGCCATACAGTTTCTTTTTGTGGCAACAGTGATGATGTCATCTTATTGGTAAAACCCCACCCCCATGAGCTACGTCCCGAGATTGCATTAGATTTAGTAGAGGGTTTTATTGATCTAATTGATCCTGAGGTCGCAATTAGTTCGAATATTAAATTGTTAGCACATGGTGATATAAACACCCATGCATTGTCTCCTTTTCTTGATTTGGCCGTATTTTGGAATGGAACAGCTTTACTGGAGTTGACAGCACAAGGAGTGCCAGTAATGGCTTGTTCACACTTTGGCCGACATGATTATCCTATAGAGTTATTTTATCCAGAAAATCGCGAACAATATAAAAAATATCTGTTATCAGGAGATTATATCAAACCTTCGGTGGAAATTAGAAAGCGAGCCGCTTATCTCTTGTGTTTTATGGGGACTCCAGAAATTTCAATACTAAATGAATACGCTCTCCGCCCAATTACTAATGATAAAATTGGCATTCCTCGCTGGCAAGAAGAAAAAGTAAAGTGCTTTTTAGAGCATGGGGATGACATGATGAAACTTGCTGCCTTGCGGATATTAGAAAAATTCGAGCAGCCGAAATCAAAATATGAGGCGCTATGCATTAAAATAGAAGAACGCTTGAGTGTGCAACAAGAGTTAGTGTAAGTGTGTTGATAAAATGATTATTGCGGATAAAATTAGTAAGTATTATCAGATACAGGGGAAGCGTAAAGTAATTTTTGAAAATTTATCCCTAAAACTACAACCGGGCTCGAGATTGGCCCTAATGGGTCCGAATGGCGCTGGAAAATCCACTTTGTTGAGATTACTTTGTGGTATTGAGCTGCCAAATAGAGGTCGTATAATACGCTCGAGTAGCATTTCTTGGCCTATTGGCGTTGGAAGTGGTTTTATTAGCAACTTAACAGCACGCGAAAATATTAAATTTATTTGCAGATTATTTAACTGCAGCCCAGAAGAGCGTAATAAAAAAATTATTTATGTACAAGATTTTGCCGAAATTGGAAGTCATTTTGATATGCCAATTTCGACCTGTAGTTCAGGAATGAAGTCTAGAATTGCATTTGGTATGTCCATGGCCTTTGATTTTGATTTTTATGTGGTTGATGAAACGTTGTCCGTAGGGGATCCTCTGTTTAAAAAAAAATCACTGGAGGTTTTCAAAGAAAAAGCCGAAAGTAAAGGAATAATTATGGTCTCCCACAGTACGGGAACTATAAAACAATATTGTAATATGGGTGTTTATTTAAATAAAGGAACGGTTATTTTTTCAGAGTCTCTAAAGGATATTTTTGAATTATATAATAAAGGTATTTAATTTTATTTAGTAATATAAATAGCATGAGACCGTCAGAACAAACGCATGGGGGCTCAAAAAATACCATTTAATACTTTCTGCGCATAATCAGGTTGCAAGGTTGCTTTGTACCGTTTTGTCTTTATCCATTTTTTACATGATTTTTCGTTACGTAGTGCATTAATGGCGAATTATAATATAGCTGTTGCAGTGTTTTTAGAGCGTTCAAACGTTATATAAAGAGTTTTAATATATTCGCAAAAAGCGTGCTTATCGGAAAATTCGGAGGGGTAAATAATGCTGCCATAGCTGCAGGTAAGCAACATTTTTTTTGAAATGAAACGATAAAGCAATAATGTATTATTAAATCGACCTGATTTGGTATTTCTAATATTTTGTTGTAAGGCTAAAATTTCGTCCCCGGCTTCGTAGTTAAAAAAAATAGGAACTATAACCGCATTATTTTTAAGAGCGTGGTAATAACTGCTTGGAGAGACTCGTTGAGTGATTTTTGTGACCATCGAACCACTGGGAAAGATAAATAGGTTGTTTTTATTCCGCAACATTTCCGATAATTGATAATATCCTGATCGCCGTGATAATTGGCACGTATGTTTTAACTGTACATGGCCGTAGTTTTTTAAACTTTTGGCAAAAAAAGGAAAAATATATTTCAAATAATCGGCGACCGTGCTTATGCTTCTTTCTTTTAAATAGCCTTGCACAATCAACACGTCGATCGGGCTGTCATGATTTCCCAGAAAAATAATAGGATGGGGTGTTTGCGGTGGTTTATTGATCATTTGCACATTTATGCCGAGCATTTTCACCGCTAGCCTTGCACTTTGCTCTAACCAGGCTCGTGCTGTTGTTTGGTACCCTAACCCCAACAGCAGTACTTGTATTAAGTAAGAAGCATAGACAAGCAAGCCGTAGTTGAGCCGAATGAGTAAAATGGGAATCAATCTTAATTTGATGAGGATGTTACGCAACAAAAACCTCGTCAAAAGGGAATTTGCCATGAAAATCGGCATTAATTTGAGTGTGAGTAATTAGATAATTGTAAAATTTTTTAAAAAGCGATCGGTTCACTTTGCCGGGGGATTGCCAAAATTCATCCAATGAGCACTGTGATGTTAAGCCTGGCAAATTATAAAATGTTTTTCCCAACGCTTTCGTCGGTATGTCATTTAATAAGGAGGATAAGCCCACACTACTATTTACAGTGATAACACCTTGGCAATTTCGATACAATTCCAATAAATCAGCATCATGGACATAATATACTCGATCCATGAGGTTCATTTCATAAGCCTTTTGTCGAATAAACTGGGCATAATTATTGTATCCTCGATCGCGAGGATGATGTTTAAATATGAGAAATGTATCTTTTGCTGCATTTGCTCCAAATGATTCTAAAATTTCCATGATGAACATTTCAATTGTTGGGTAGTTCGAGGCCAATGTAATTTGTGAATCAATAGACACTTGCAATGGAACGAGAAAATGGGACGGTAACTTGCTGAGTTTTTTGCGTAATGAATATTCTGTAAGCTGATACTTAAAATATCGGAAATAGCCTATCATTTGAAAATATAGATAACTCGGCTTCGGTTGTAATTTATGATCCCCTGCAATAATAGTGTAGTTGGTTAGGGCATGTTGAATAAATGTGGGCGCCATAAATAGTTTACGCCATAATAGCCCTGTATGTTGAGGCAGAGACAGGTTGACTACTTCGGGTAATTTTTCATAAAATTCCACGGGTTTGTTCAAATTAGAGCGCGCATTCACACGCCCCTCTTCTACGGTTACATAATAAGGCCGCACGTAGCCTAATTCAAAAACATAAACTTTCAGCCCAAGCTTAGTGGCTTCTTCAATAGCAATTTTATGAGGTTCAATGAAATCACCGTACATGTACAATTGTTTTATTTGATACGTTTGTAAAAATTTCACTAAAAAAGGGCGCCATTCATCCATGCTTTTATCAAAACGATGTTGGCATTGCTTCGGTATGGCAAACTCATGCAATGGAAACATAATTTTATACACGGGAATTCGCTTTTTAATTAAATAGCGCGCAAACCGAGCAAAAAAATTTCCTATCGGCCCCATCAATAATAGCACTGGGCCATTTAATTCAATTTTCAGATGAGATTGCATAATGCACCTGTTTAAGCGCAGACTAGATTGCTAATGCCTTGGAGAATTGCTCTACAATCTCTTCTAGCTCGTTCAAAATTAACACTTTAAACCATCCCGGCTTTGAGTAAATCATACATGCTGACTACGCCAATCGGTTGTCTTATCTCGTTAATAATAATCAGGCATGTTATTTTATATTCCTGCATCATTTTAAGAGCCTCGATAGCAAGCATTCCCATTTTAATGGTAAGACAGTTTTTTGTCATCATATCGGATATAAGTGTTTTATGGACATCTAAGCCTTTTTGTAATGCTCGTCGTACATCTCCATCCGTAAAAATTCCGAGTAAAATACCTGCTTCATTGGTAATGCATGTCATGCCCAATTTTTTATGAGTGGCTTCTATTAGAGCTTCGCTGAATGTTGCGTGTTCTCCGACCTGAGGTAGCTCATTCCCACGATGACATAAATCATCAACCCGTAAAAGCAAACGTTTTCCTAAATTACCGCCTGGATGAAACAAAGAAAAATCCTCTGGGGTGAAGCCACGCGCATTGAGCAGTGCAATAGCCAAAGCATCGCCCATGACCAATGCCGTTGTTGCCCCCAATCTTTTTGAATACTGGCTGTCCTGTTCTACATTAATATCTAATGCGACTGTAGCTGCAGAGGCTAAAGGTGAGTTTAAATTCTCAGTTAGAGTGATTAAAGGAATATTTTGATTCCGAAATAAAGGAAGTAAATCAAGCAATTCTGGAGTGTTTCCTGAATTAGAAATAAAAAGAGCGACATCGTTCTTCCCTACGAGTCCTGTATTGCCTTGATAAATATCAATGGGGTTAACGAATAACGAAGGGCTGCCGGTGCTTGTAAACGTAGCTGCCATTTTAGCCGCAATATGGGCTGATTGACCCATACTAAATATTAAAATTCGACCTTGGCATGCTAATAGTAGTTTGCAAGTGGCGTCAAAACTGATATTTACCTTTTGCGTTAATGCAAAAAGGCATTCAGCCTCTTTTTTTATGAAATCCAAAGCGGACAATTTAAAGCTATGCACGATTCTCTCTTTATCTGTGAAATATGACGTGACCCAGTTAGAATGAGTAGTATAAGCCGTAGATTAATAAACTAACAGTAGATAAGATAGTAATTGGTTTAACTCTATCAGCCAAGCAACTATGCCTCTTTGAAATTGCTTAACAAAGTGAACCTTCGCGTTGCTAAGTCGCTTATATGGAAATTGCACGGTGTGTGTTCACTTCGTGGTTGAAAGGGCACAGCGTTTAGGCTAACATGCGTTTAGCACTGGCATGCGAATGTAGAGGATTTGGCCATGCTTAAAACGTTTGATAAAGCCCAAACTTATTCGTCAAACATCAATCCAACCGTGCAAATTCTAAAGCGAGCCATTGAAACTTACTCGGTTGGTGAAATTTATCTTATTCTGAGTAGCAAAATGGATGGGGCGTTAAATCAAAGCGAAAAATATAAAATGACCGTGGTTGGGTGGGAGTGTTTGCAGTGAAACATTTTGAAGTTATTGATGCTCATAAAGATGAGTCGGGTTTATTTGACAATGAATGGCTCTAAGTTATTGGGCAATGCGTCCATCTATTTGCTTTCCAATATTATTAATGCAGCAATACCGTTTCTATTACTGCCCATTTTGACGCGAGCATTATCTCCTCAGGACTATGGTATTATTGCCATGTTTAATGTAATGGTCGTTCTTTTAAATGCTTTGACGGGCCTTAGCGTTCATGGAGCAATAAGTGTACGCTTTTTTCAGGTTGATAAAAAAGCCTTGTCTGAATACATAAGTGCTTGCGTTACTATTTTACTGGTAAGTACGTCTGTTATTGTCCTCATCGTGCTGTTGTTTAATCATGAACTTAAGCAATGCACAGGTCTCTCAGCAAATTGGTTGATTTTATCGGTGATGAGTTCTGGCATCCAATTTTTATGCAATATCCAGTTGGTGTTATGGCAGGTAAGTGGTAAAGCAAAACAGTATGGCTCTTTTCAAATTATTCAGAGTTCATTGAATTTATCATTCTCAATCTTGTTGCTCCTTGGTTTTGGCATG
>CAZGKX010000037.1:7259-27128 GCA_964525945.1 uncultured Legionellaceae bacterium | reverse complement strand
TCAATAACCTTGACCTTGATGACGTCACCCGCTTTTACAACAGCGCGAGGATCATTGATAAAGCGGTTGGTCATCGCTGAAATATGGACCAAACCATCTTGATGAACACCGATGTCAACAAAAGCACCAAAATTGGTCACATTACTGACCACACCTTCAAGAACCATGCCCACTTCCAAATGACCAATGTCTTCAACACCTTCTTTGAAGGTCACTGTTTTAAACACCGGTCGTGGATCTCGACCTGGTTTTTCTAATTCTTGTAAAATATCTTGGACCGTAGGCAATCCATGCTGCTCATCAACATATTGCGCCGCATTAACACTCTTTAAAAATGCATGGTTACCAATAACACTTTGAATGTCCATGTGATGATCGGTCAAAATCCGTTCAACAATAGGGTATGATTCCGGATGAACCCCTGACGCGTCGAGCAGATTATCGCCGGTCATGATCCTTAAAAATCCAGCGGCTTGCTGAAACGTTTTATCACCCATACGCGGTACCTGTTTCAATTGCTCACGGTTTTGAAATGCGCCTTGTTCATCACGGTATTGCACCAAATTTTTGGCGAGTGCTTCATTCAACCCAGAGACCCGGGCTAATAACGCAACGGATGCCGTATTGATATCCACACCCACGGCATTCACACAGTCTTCCACAACACCTTCCAAACCACGTGCAAGACGCGATTGATTGACATCATGCTGGTATTGACCCACACCAATGGACTTAGGATCTATTTTTACGAGCTCAGCCAAAGGATCTTGCAGACGCCTCGCAATGGAAACGGCTCCTCGCAAAGTAACATCCAAATCAGGAAATTCATTGGCCGCCAATTCTGATGCAGAATAAACAGACGCGCCAGCTTCGTTCACCACAATTTTAGCCAACGCCAGATCGGGGTACATTTTAATGAGTTCACTGATTAAACGCTCTGTTTCACGCGAGCCGGTGCCATTACCGATACTGAACAATTTGACGTGGTATTTTGCAGTCAATTTGGCAATGGAAGCAATGGCTTGGTGCCATTCATTCTGGGGTGGCATAGGAAACACCGTGGTGTAATCCAACAATTTACCCGTGTCATCAACCACCACCACTTTCACGCCGGTGCGAATGCCTGGATCCAAACCAATGGTCACAATAGGGCCAGCAGGTGCTGCAAGCAATAAATCACGTAAATTACCTGAAAAAACCCGAATGGCTTCTTCATCAGCCGATTCTCTTAAGCGGGTTAATAATTCCAATTCAAGTTTAGCAAAAAGCTTGCTTTTCCACGTTAAACGGACTGTTTCCATCAACCACTCGTACGTCGGTTTGATATCAAAATAAGATACAATTCGGTTTACGCCATAATCATCATGGTGAGGCAAGGTCAATGATAATTGTAAAACACTTTCACGACGGCCTCTAAACAAAGCCATGGCACGGTGAGAAGGTATCTTTTTGATGGGTTCGGCGTACTCAAAATAATCCGCAAATTTTGTTTCTTTGGCTTTTTTACCTTTCGCTCCGGCGGATTTTAACACGCCATGTTGCCAAACAAATTCACGCAATTCATTGATCAATTGCGCTTCCTCAGCAAATTGCTCCATTAAAATTTGGCGAGCACCTTCTAATGCCGATTCAACTGTTTCAATCCCCTTTTCAGCATTGATATAATCGATAGCAAGTTTGTGTAAGTCAGGGGCCGCAGACACGTCGTTTAATAAAGCCAAGGCCAGCGGTTCTAAACCGGCTTCTTTGGCAATAAGCGCCTTGGTGCGACGTTTGGGGCGGTAAGGTAAGTACAAATCCTCTAAATGCGCTTTGGTTTCAGCCTTTAAAATGGCGTGTTCAAGCTCAGGCGTTAATTTTTCTTGTTCACGGATGGTTTGTAAAATGACTGTACGCCGCTCATTTAATTCACGTAGATAATGGAGACGCTCCGCTAACACACGGAGTTGTGTATCATCCAAACCGTCCGTTGCTTCTTTACGGTAACGAGCAATAAACGGTACCGTGGCACCTTCATCAAGAAGACGAATAGCGGCGCCAACTTGTTTCACAGTCGCATGAAGCTCTTGCGCAATCGTCGCCGCAGTTGGCAACATTTCTTGAGTCATTCCAATCCCCATAGCAAGCAAATAAAAAAACTTCGCCATTATATACTGCTTCCGAAGGATTTGGCTATTTTCTACAGAGTGATTTTTTGATTTAAACTGAGCACTTAAAGAAACACATAACGGTTGTAAATTTGCGAATAAGTGCCATCGTTTTCCATGGCCAGCAATGCTTGATTGATTTGATCGATCAAGGCTTTTTGTGTATTCATAACCATCGCGCCATTGCCAAGGCCGATTGGATGGGAATCACCGATTAATTTAAACGCCCCAGAGGTGATGGACAACCAATATTTAACAGCTGCTGTTTGCATCACAAAGACATCTATTTTGCCATTGTCCAAATCCTCTATGCCCGCTTGGGGCGTGTCGTATACGGATATGGGTAAATCACGGGCATAATTCACCGCCACAATTGTTTTAATCAATGGGTCATTAACGGTGCCAATTTTACTCTGCAATATATCGTCCATGGTGCTTATTTTGGAGTCTTTTTTGGCAAAAAACTGAATGCCGCTGGGCAAATACGGCGTGCTAAAAAGATGTTCGCCATCCCCTTTTAAAACAACAATTGAAGCGACAACAACTTGGACTTTACCCAACAACAATTGCGTAGAAACATCTTTGATGGTTGTAAACGCTTGATATTGACACTGCCATTTTAAGCGTTGGCAAACGGCATTCATCATGTCTATTTCAAAACCAGAATAAATATTACGTTTTGTATCCGCCGTCTCAAAAGGAGGATTGAACATCAAAGTGCCGATGGTCAAAGTGGGCATTTTTTCAACGACAGGTGGTGGGGTATCCGCCCATGTTAAACTGGCCGCCAAACTTATGGACCACAAAAGACACAGTGCGATTTTTTTAACCCTTAAATAGCTCACAATTTATAATCCCTTTTATTAAATATCACACCACACAATTTTCTTTGGAGAGCAAATTCATCGTTTGCTGCCAACACCGTGGATGAAGAATGTCCTTGGAATCGTTGATTTTTGGAATAACAAAAATCATTTTCACGTGTTGTTCCGCATAATAAACGCTTAAAAAATAATGCAAAGCTTGGTGATCATCTGGATCATTTAAATAACGTTTAACTTTATACAATAAACCACGAATCACCCTCTGTGCAAGAGGCTTGGCATCGGGACCTAATTGCGCCGTGGGATTGAAACAAACACCATAGGGAAAATACCAAAAAAATTGTTGTAAAATGGCCTGCTCATTGAGCCGGCGAGGCAATGGCGACATGCGGTTTTGGTGAATAAGAGGCAAGATTTGCTGTTGAATCGGCGCAGGCGAAAAAAGAACAAACACCTTATGCTGCCGTATCCAACCACTTGTTGTAGCGAGCATGGCCAAGGTATCGATGCTGAAATGAGAGGGGTTAAACAATAGAATGCTGTTTTTATATTGACTTATTTTGCCATTCTGATGAATAAAATGCTGCGTTAATCCACGCATTATTAAGCGTTTGCAATTCGTGTTCAAATCAGCTGGCATAGAAAATACATCCAACCGCATGGTTTCTTTTTGAATGCCAGCATGCAAAGCACTTAACCACGCGTAAACCGATAGACGCTGCACTGCATTTTTTTGAGGAAAATTTCTACGCACATACAAATATCGCCCCATAGCACCGTAAAAACTTGCTAAAAAAATACTTTTTAGCAGCCAACTGCTAGAGCTAAATAGGTATAAAAACAACGCCACCAGCAAAGTTAAATTGCATAACACCAATACGCGATGGTTAGCATGGCTAAAATACTTGACCTGCAACACAGCAATAAGACTTCTTAACCCAAGCAACGGAATGCAGCACAACAGTGAAAGTGTTACGGTTTGAAAAAAACCAGCAATCCCCACAATTAAACATCCATTGACCAAACCACTTACCGCAGCAATCTGCAGAACGCTTATTTCAAATCGTCTCTGGAACAGTGCTAAATCGTTATTAAAATGGCGTTTAAAATCGTAATAAAACAATTGCGCCCAATCGGTAACCGCATACAAATAAGGCAAACTCAACAATATCAAGGTTAAACGTCCCGTTTGCTGCAAAAATGACTGGTGATACACCACCCAGAATACCAACAACATTTTTTCTGCAACCATGGTTGCCATAGCAACACCGGCTTTTGCAAAGGATAGGATATGCAAAGAACGCCCTAAGGCTTTGAACCCACGCCACTGGATCACGAATGGCAGCATATTATGGAATTGGTAAACTTGACGGACAAAATAAATCACGATGCCTTGCAAGATGCATGTGCGTACCATGAACCAAAAAATCAAACCACCGCCATCGTTATGGAAAAAAAACAATGCGCCCAACAATAGAGTAGCATCCAAACCTAATATGGCGCGTGCGGGCCAATACACTCTATTTAATGCATAAGCACCGGAGTGATAGACTATAACCGGCAAGCGAGTTGCAAAAACCGTTAAAATGGCCACCATGGCCAACACAGGCCGCGAAGGGTAGCACCCTAAGACAATAAGACCAATCCCACTCATCGCCGCGCTTAACACCACCGCCAAAGATAGCCATTGTTCAATCAATTGTTTGGCTTTTGCCCCATGTTGTTGGCGAACCCATGCTTTCACATTGCTGCGCATGGGCTCCAACCCGCCCCACCAAACCCGCTCCAAACCATAACCGATTAAGAAACAAAACCCATTGGCGCCAAAATTGCTGGGCGTGCTCAGAAAAAAAACCAACACGTAACCATGCACACCCGCATGCAATAAGCGTTGTAAATTAAAATATTTAAGGCGCAACCAAGCGTAGGATACCGCTCGATTGTTTAAAATAAATTCTTGAAAACTAAGGCGTTGCCGCTGCCGTTTGCGCTGTTTAGTCAACCAAACTAAAGGCAACATGGCGCCGCTTCATTTTTCAGCTGCACCAAAGAGCATAATTCAAATTGCGTTCGCAATTGGCGGTAAGATAAACGTGAAAACGCTTGCACACCTTGAATGGACGTCACGCTCATTGCAATGTTTAAGGCAATCAAATAATCCAAATGCTTTAATTGCGATCGATCATTGCTTTCCAACAACAGCGCTTGGATTTGATTTTCCATAAATTGGGAAGACGTGAGGGCCTGATTCACCATTTGACAAATCATCTTAACACGTTGATGTTCTGGCACGGGTTTCGTTTTTAATACCTGATTGAGATTGACGATGCGTTGTTTCAAGGCCAATAAAATCATACGTTTGCGCTTTTCTGAAAGCGTCATGCGACCATACCCATCAATTCTATACCCTAAATAATCCAAAGCATTGCTACCGATTAAATTCGATTCACCGCGATGGCCTGCCGGGCTTAAATAAACCGTGAGTGATTTTGTGGGATTGACTTGCAATTGCAAGTGCTGCAAGGCCAATTCCAATTGTTCTTTGCAACGCAAAATTTCCGCCCGTTGTGGATGGCACAACAAAATATCATCCCCATAACGGGCGTAAAATAAGTTGGGCCAACCCTGAAAAAGTTCATCAATTGCAGCACAATAAAAATTACCAATAAAATTGCTGATGGCAACACCATCGGTAATCCCATAAAGGTTGCATTGCAATCGTCCTTTGTCATTCACATAAGTCGGGCGTATGATTTGTTGCACCAGTTGTTGCTCATACCCTGTGAGAAGCTGGGTTAATGGTTTTAAACGCTCCCAAAGCGGTGAGGATTGACCTAATGGGATGGTTTTACCATAGGATTGCAGATCTATTTTCAATACATACAACCCTTGTTTTTGAGTGCGCTTACGGGTTGACAGGACATAGCGGCCAAAATCTCTTGCGGCACCGTACGCTTTTTTTCCTTTTTGAAACGAATACAATTGCGAGCTTATTAAAGGTTTAAATTGCTGTTCTAAATAATGGGTGAAGACCTTAATCACAATTTGGTCCGTCAAGCTATAATCATAAACAAGACGATTTTTTTGGTTACGGAAAATAGTCCGTTGTTGAGGAACACCAAGTTGGTAGGTTTTATTTTTGATGGATTTGGCTAAATATTTTGCTAGTTTTTTTTGATCAAACCCAAAATTTACAACAGGCACGCCCTGTTGTTCAACATCGTAGCCCCGCCCTGCTTGGGTGTGTTTTTGAACCAGCCGCTGAATTTCATGACGGTAAATTTGCGGGTCATAGAGACAAAACATGTCCATTCAATCCATTCGATCAGTACTAAATTAGGGTATTTTTGTCCGTTGCAGCATCTCGATATACCGAAGCATCATCTCATGCCAGTGGATTAATTTTTAATTGTTACCCCTATAAAAAGCAACAATCGCGCTAATTTAGTACCGCATTCATTTTAACAAGTCAGGCATTTTTCGCAATATTCACTGCATTTAAATAATTATTATAAGTCCCGGCGAGTGGCTCTAAAAAGGAACTGGGCGATAAATTCCAGCTGCTTCCAGCGCCATAAACGGTGTAAATAAGAGGGAGCGCCTGCGTAGAATTTGCCTGACGGTAATAACCCACCGCAAGGCATTCCGCAGCATTTTGATCACAACTTATTTTATTGATCACGGTTTTTGATGCCCCAGGGATCGTGGGGATGGCGATCGGCGCACTCCAATTTCCCCCACCATTCAACGTCACATAAACAAGGGGTAATGCTTGTTTATCCTGGTAATAAGATCCTACGGCAATGCACGTTTTGCCATTTTCACTGCAGCCAATGTCTCTTAATTCATTTGACACACTGTTTTTGGGTGACTCGAAGGGAGAAAGAACCCAATGCAACCCACCATCGTTAGAATAGTAAGCCATGGATGCTGTGGTGTGTTGGTCTTTTTTATAGCGCAATACGGTCAGACAATGCCCTAAAGTTGTATCGCATGCCAAACCGGTCAACGCATTATTGAACCCGGGATCTTCTCGCGGTGGAGGCAATTGCGTGGCGCTCCAAGCCATGCCACCATTTTGGGTCGACACCACTTCAATGGTTGTTTGATCGGCATTTCGCCCCACACTCATGCAACGTTGCAACGCATTGTCACACGCAACATGCCATAACGTGGCAGCCATGTTGGGTCGGGGTACTCCAAACCAAGAACGCCCTGCATCCGTGCTTTTAAAAAACACCGGAAAAACATCGCCCGTGGTTGTGATTTGATTGCCCACAGCCAGGCATTGATCACCGCTGGCATTGCAGTCAATTCCCGACAAATGCAGGCGCCCACTCAGCAAAACACCAAAAGGGTCAGCCCCTTGCCACGAGGCACCACCATCGTTGGATGCATACGCAATGAACGCATGATTGTCTCTAGCAGAAGCATTGCAGTTACCCACCATGACGCATTTTTGTCCATCACGTGAGCAGCTGACATCATTCAAATAGGCGTTTTCACAAGGCTGGGTTGGTACAAGTAGAGAAGGTACCCAAGCATTTCCATTCCTCGAATAAGCCCCCAAAAAAGAAAAAAAGCGCAGTGGCAAAGGCAGGTTATTCGTTGCCCCCATAATGGTGGCAGCTAAATTCTGCGTTTTAATCACATTGACATCCAATGCATCAGCAGGCAAAGGGCCTGCACAGCTGGCTTTATCTGACATGCAAACGTACAAATGCTCTCGAACATTGGGCAGCGTTTTGTTGATGGGCCCAGAAACCGTCAAGGCCAGGGTGCACGTTTGACCAACGTTTAAATTAAAATTATCGGCAGCGGGGCTGCATGTGGTGTTCGTGTGGTCAATGTGCGCGTTGGTCGGCAAATATTTAACAAGGTTGCCGGTCATGGCTCGATTGGTGTTGTTTTTAATGGAATAAAACGCGTTGACGGAACCACCCAGCGGGACCAAAAGCGGTAAAGCACCAATCGGCTCAATCGTAAAAGGTAACGCATAAACAGCCTTCATGAAAAACAACATACCAGCAAAAACACATCTCAAATAAAACGGTGTATGGCGCATGGTTCAATCCTTGTATTACATTAAAACAATCAATTGCCCTAACAGTTGATTGCCATAAATGGCCGAACGGGAGATCGTGTTCGAGGTGGCTATCGTGTCGATCATGGATGTTCCTGATTGAACCCGTCCTAAATTCGTAAAACGATAACCGATGCCATAGCGAATGTTTGACGTTATATCCACATCCACACCAACCCCAACTAAATAACTAAACGACGTGGAGCTGTTGTTGCCAAACTGGTTGCTAAACGTTGTAAAAGCCGGCAATAAAGTGGCTTGATAATTCGAAAATTTATTGAACCCTGCGCCCAATCCTAAATCCAAATAAGGGTGATAATGGGGTTGCCAATTATAAAATACCTTGCCTTCCGCTAAGACTTGTTGTGAATTGATGGTGTATTGATAGGGGTATTGGTTTTGAGAACTCGCATCCACACCTTGCATCACCAACCCCTTGGCCCTGAGCTGCCCATAACGGTAATAAGACACCCCTGCTTGCCATGACCACCATGTTCCATAGGGGCATTCTATACCCAGCAGCACGCCTCCAAAGGGAGTGTTTTGCTTATTTTTTGCTGACGTGTATTGAAAGGAGGTAAAAACACCATCGTGAGCCGGAATGGAATCACTGGCACCGGCATTATTGTTGAACAATCCCCCTCCGGTTACCGTCAACATGGGGTGCACCACCAACTCGCCGACGCGAAAACCACTGGCCTGTGCGGATGATATCATGAGGAGACAAATAACAATCAGGGCATGGTAAAATCTTTGCATAGTAAGTCCTTTTATGGGCATGCTCATGCCACTCCTCCAGCAGAAATCCATCCACAATGAAGCACTTGATTGCCTTACAGAGATAGATTCCCGCCTGAGCGGGCATGGCATGTTTATTGGCCTACAGTGATCAGCATTGATATCAAAAATAGCACCTTACCGTAACCGGTTATTCCACGGTCACAGACTTCGCTAAATTCCTGGGCTGATCGACATCAGTACCTTTGGTTACAGCAACATGGTATGCCAACAACTGCAAGGGAATGGTATAAATAATAGGTGCAATCCAAGAGCCACAACTTGGAACTTGAATCAAGCGTGCACCATTGGCCGGCCATATTTGAGAATCGTCAACAAAGACGAACAACTGTCCACCGCGCGCGCTGACTTCATGCAAATTGGATTTTAATTTATCCAACAACTCATCATTAGGGGCGACCACCACAACAGGCATTTCGCTGTCCACCAAGGCCAGAGGGCCATGTTTTAATTCACCCGCAGGATACGCTTCGGCATGAATGTATGAAATTTCTTTTAATTTCAACGCACCTTCCAAGGCGACAGGGTATTGCACACCTCGACCAAGGAATAATGCATGGGATTTATTCACAAACGTGGATGCCAATGACTCTATCTCATCATTCATTTTTAAAACACGCTCGCAGCTCAAAGGCAATTGCTGCAATTGTGCCAACACTTCATTGGCTCGTTCATCTTCACAGAAATTAAGTGCCAACAATAAAAGTGCTGTTAATTGTGTGGTAAATGCTTTTGTGGAAGCCACGCCAATTTCCACACCTGCTCGCGTTAAAAAGACAACATCCGATTCTCGAACCAGCGTACTGGTGGCCACATTACAAATAGCAAAACTGGCTAGATAATTTGAATTTTTGGCTTTATGCAGTGCCGCTAACGTATCAGCGGTTTCTCCAGATTGTGAAATCGTTACAAACAATGTGTTGTTGCCGACCACCACATCTCGGTAGCGGTATTCACTGGCAATTTCCACTTGGGTGGGCAAGCCCGCCAACGATTCCAACCAATATTTGGCCACTAACCCAGCATGATAACTGGTCCCACAAGCCACGATATGGATTTGTTGAACTTGGTCAAAAATAACCTTGGCTCGATCACCAAAACTTGCACGCAAGCAATCCAAACTTGCGACGCGACCTTCCAGCGTGTCAGCCAATACTTTGGTTTGTTCAAAAATTTCTTTCAGCATGAAGTGACGGTATTCACCTTTGCTGACAGCATGGCAATCATCGGACAAGGGCTGACTTTGGCGTTCAACTTTGCAATTCTTTTTATCAAAAATTTCAACACGTTCAGACGTTAAGCGTGCACTATCACCCTCTTCCAAATAAATGACGGATTGGGCAAAGGAACGTAAGGCCAATGAATCGGAGGCAATAAAATTTTCATCCATTCCCATGCCAATCACCAATGGACTGCCTTTGCGAATTGCAATTAATTCTTGAGGGGAATGTTGATGGATCACACCCAATGAAAAAGCGCCATCCATTTGTGCGGCAGTCGCTTGCACTGCACTTAATAATGATTTTGTTTGTGCATAATGGTAGTGAATGAGATGAGCAGCAACTTCGGTATCGGTTTCAGATGTAAATTCGTACCCCATTTCCATCAGCGAATGACGAAGCTGATCATGGTTTTCAATAATGCCATTGTGCACCACAGCAATAATACCATTCGATAGGTGGGGATGGGCATTTTTTTCGGAAGGCTTGCCATGCGTCGCCCATCGGGTATGAGCAATCCCGATGTTTCCAGAAACTCCAGCATCCACCATCGCGTCGGCAAGCGCTTGCACTTTGCCTTGCACTCGCAGACGATTCAATTGCATAGTATGATCCACAACAACGATGCCTGCTGAATCGTACCCACGGTATTCTAAACGTCGCAAACCTTCTAATAATATTTTGCTAATATCTCTTTGCGACGCCGCGCCCATTATCCCACACATAATTTACTCCTAAATCTAAAGTCCGTATTTAAGCCACTCCACAAAAACCGGATTATGCCACAACTCATTTCCACCTAACATCCCTAAATTATTTCATTAGCCGGGCTTTATCACGCTGCCAATCACGTTCTTTGACGGTCTCTCGCTTATCATAAGTCTTTTTACCTTTCGCCAAGGCAACGTTGATTTTAATGTTATTTCGTTTCCAATAGAGCGACAAAGGCACCAGAGTATAGCCTTGACGCTCCACACGACCAATCAGTTGGTTTAACTCTTGCCGATTCAATAATAATTTTCGCGTACGCGTTGGATCCGTAGCAATATGAGTGGATGCTGTAGATAAGGGCTGAATTTGAGCGCCGAGTAACCACGCCTCACCATGTTTCATGATGACATGGGCATCGGTCAAATTGATTTTACCGGCTCTAAGGCTTTTAATTTCCCAGCCTTGCAGCACTAACCCTGCTTCGTATTCATCCTCGATAAAATAATCAAACCGCGCTTTTTTATTGACAACAATTGTTGCGCTGTCTTTTTTTGCAACCATAAAAAATATTTACCCATTCAAAAATACCCTAAGATAGCACGCTCTCTCTAAATTTCCTACGTTTCCCCAAAGAACCCATGCCAACCTCTATTCAATAGGGCAAAGCCAGGCCAAAGCGAAAAAGTGCGAATGGACATCAAATAATATCACTTGACGAGGAGAGTGACCCTTTGCACAATGAACAGACTCAGTTGATAGGAAAATTCCATGGATAACACGACAAGCAAATTATTTGTACTGGACACCAATATATTGATGCACGATCCAAGCGCAATTTATCATTTTCAAGAACATGATATTTATTTACCAATGGTGGTGTTGGAAGAATTAGACAGCCATAAAACAGGTTTATCCGAAGTTGCGCGCAACGTCCGTCAAACAAATCGCATGCTTGTTGAGTTAATGAGCAACGCTTCTCACCAACAAGTGGTGGCAGGATTGCCTATCCCTAGTTTTTTGTCCAAAGGAAACGTCAAAAGCAGCGGGCGCTTATTTTTTCAAACGGATGAGTTCGAACACGTTCACGTAGCAGCCCTTCCTGGTCATAAAGCCGATAACAGTATTCTCTCAACCGCGCTTGGTTTGCAGAAAAAAAATCCCAATAAACAAGTCGTTATTGTGTCAAAAGACATTAATTTAAGAATTAAAGCGGGTATTTTAGGCATACCTGCAGAAGATTATTATAACGATCAAGTTTTGGATGATGTAAGTTTATTGCACAGTGGTATGCACCGTTTGGAAAATGATTTTTGGGACACCCACGGCAAAAACATGGAAGCCTGGAAAGAAGGCGGCAAAACATTTTATAGAATCAGTGGCCCGCTCACTGAACATTGGAACCCTAACGATTGCTTAAGCACGCATGACAAAGAATTTCAAGCCATCGTTAAACACATTGAACCTGGCCACGCGGTGATAGAAACAGCCAAGGATTATACGTCAGAAAAACACACGGTATGGGGAATTGCTGCGCGAAATCTGGAACAAAATTTTGCACTGAATGTTTTGCTTGATCCAGACATTGATTTCGTCACCCTGCAAGGTTCTGCAGGCACCGGCAAAACACTGTTGACGATTGCTGCAGGCTTAACACAAGTCCTGGATCAACGCCGTTACAGTGAAATCATCATGACACGTGTGACCATTCCAGTTGGCGAAGACATTGGTTTTCTCCCAGGCACGGAAGAGGAAAAAATGACGCCATGGATGGGGGCGCTCATGGACAATCTAGAGGTTTTACACAACACCCAAGAAGGCGGCAGTTTTGGACGAGGTGCAACAGAAGATCTCTTGAAAAATAAAATCAAAATTCGCTCCTTAAATTTTATGCGGGGACGAACATTTTTAAATCGCTTTATCATCATTGACGAAGCCCAAAATCTAACCTCAAAACAAATTAAAACCTTAGTGACTCGTGCAGGCCCAGGGAGTAAAATAATATGCTTAGGCGATATCAAACAAATCGACACCCCTTATTTAACTGAAACGACCTCTGGTTTAACCTTCGCCGTTGATCGATTTAAACATTGGCAGCACAGCGCTCACATGACGTTAACCCGTGGCGAACGCTCAAGGCTCGCTGATTACGCTGCCGAGCATTTATAGGAAAAACAATGTCTATTCAAGCAATTACTTTTGACGATGTCTTACTGATTCCCGCTTATAATCATCACGAATCCAGGCGGGTGGTGGATATTAGTGTCACTGATCGGCTCAGCAAATTGACCTTGCAATTGCCGGTCATGAGTTCAAACATGGACACCATCACTGAAAGCAAGATGGCCAATTTCATGCACAGCAAAGGCGGTATTGGGGTATTGCATCGCTTTTTAAGCATTGAAGAAAACATCAAACAATTCCAGGCCTGCCAAGGTCAAACGTTTGTTTCCGTGGGTTGCACACATGCGGAACTTGAGCGCGCAGAAGCTTTGCGAGATGCTGGCGCTGATTTCTTTTGCGTTGACGTCGCCCATGCTCACGCGAAATACGTTGGAAAAACGTTAAAAAGCCTACGCCAGTTGCTTGCTGACCGTTGCATCATGGCAGGCAATGTCGCAACTTATGCTGGGGCGGATTACCTCGCTTCGTGTGGAGCCGATATCATTAAAGCTGGTATTGGCGGTGGCTCTGTCTGCAGCACCCGTATCAAAACAGGTTTTGGCATACCGATGCTCACCTGTATTCAAGATTGCGCGCGCAGTGATCGTTCCATCGTGGCTGACGGCGGAATTCGTACCTCCGGTGACATTGTAAAAGCGCTGGCATTTGGCGCTGATTTTGTGATGATAGGCGGCATGCTCGCTGGTACAACACCCACGCCAGGAGAGGTGATCACCAAAAAAGACGGCAGCCAAGTCAAGCGTTACCGCGGCATGGCTTCCCGTGAAGCACAAGAAGAATTTTTGGGACAAATGCACGAATGGAAAACTGCGGAAGGCGTTGCCACCGAAGTTCCTTATCGTGATCACCAAGATCATATTATTGCCGATATCATCGGCGGGTTACGCTCAGGATTGACTTACGCAGGAGCTGACGCAATCAGTGAGTTGCAACGAAAATTAAATTACATCACCGTCACCCAAGCCGGGCGTTTAGAAAGCTTACCTCACAAACTTTTAGAATAGTTCTCACCCCGACAAAAAAAGCGTCAATTAAATACTTCACTGTATCTCAGCACACGCAGGGATACAGTGAAGTACATGCGTTAGGGCATCCGCTTCTTGGCTTGTGCGGCTTGCTCTTGTTCTTCCGCTGCCAACTCCTCAGCTCTGCTGCGTTTTTTACCGGGTTTCGGGGCTGGTGCGACCGAATTTGATACATTCTCAGGAGTGGGTGGTTGTTCTGTATTGGAAAGTAGGCCTAATTTTCGGCCTATCGCACCAGGAGCCGCAGCCACCCCTGAAACAACCGCAGACCCAGCGCTCACGACCCCACCCACAACTGTTTTCCCCGCCGAAAGAACTTGGCCCGGAGCATCTAATATATTTGACCGACTCGACGCATTTTCCAATGCGCTGGACGCCATTTCCATGGAATGTTTTTCATATGCCGTCGAGCCGCCCCCTTTCAACGCCTCGACAGAAGGCTTTGGAGCTTTTGGTTTAGCAGCAGTTTTGTCATCCGCATTGTTCTCGGCATTGTCAGCCTCATTGTTTTCTTTGCCTGCATTTTCATCGAGAGGTGGCGTTGCTGGGGCTGGGTCTTGCGGCAAAGGACTCGTTTTTTTATTGTTTTCTCGGTTTTGATTCGCAATTTCTTCGGGTGTGGGCATAGTTATCTCAATCAACAGATATATATTAAAATTATAGACAAAAAAACGCTCTTTGCTTAGTCTTAATCATCCTCCACTTAAAACAAGTTAACAATGAACATTCAAGATTTTCTTTACATGTGGCGCGGCAAAGAAATGGCGCCTTTAACCCCAAAAGAGGCTTACTTATTAGACGCTATTGATTCTCGCGGGGAGAAATACGAGCGGGCATTGCTGCTGTTGCATGGCTTTGCCTCCTCCCCTGCCGTCTATCGGGAGTTATTGCCCGCGTTCACAGCTTACGATGCCGTGGTGTGCCCGCCGTTACCGGGGCATGGTTCAAGCATCGCTGCTTTTTCTAACGCAAAAGCAACAGATTGGCTCAATGCGGCTCACCATGCCTGCGAATCTCTGATCAAACAATATGATAACGTAGACGTGCTGGGCTTGTCATTGGGCGGATTGCTGGCATGCCATTTAAGTGAACATTTTCCTTTAAATCATTTGTATTTGTTAGCTCCAGCATTGGCACTCAAGAAAAACATCAACCTCATGTTAGCGGGCCTCACTGTTTTACAAAGCTTGGGGGTTAAAACCTTAAAAAATCGTGCCGGCAACATTCAATCCAATCAGTTCCATGAGTTGACGTATCGCCACTTGCCCTTAAACGCCATCCGTGAAACATTAACCTTGATTAAACAATTTAAATTCACGCCACCCCATTGCCCTGTGGATGTGTTCTTAGGCCGATTTGATGCTGTTGTTGATTCCAAACGTGTAGGCCAATATTTTAATGGTTTACCCAATGCCCAGATTCATTGGTTAAATCATTCTGCGCATGTTTTACCTATAGATGGCGATATTGAGATGCTTACTCATTTTTTCAAACACCATGCCCAAAAGCCAAGTGATCAGTTATTGTAGCGCGTGTATTCTTGCATAAAGTTGCGTTCCCACTCTCGCATATCCAAAACAGAACCATTGCAGGCCATAAAGTCTGTTTTCATTTCAGGCAAGTTATAAAAATAAATGTTACTGGCATCATCGGCAAGCGTGTGTTGTCTGCTCACAATGGCCACATCCGCTTCCGATTTGTTATGGGTTTTAACAAAACCGCGTGTTGCACGCAAATAGCGTCCATTAAAGCGCGCCTCATTCCACAATTCCACGTCCAATACTTTGGTAACGCCTGCTAATTGCAAAAAAACGTGATCTTTAGCGCGTATTTTTAAGACATTGCTTTTCACCCAATACAAGCTTAACCAACCATGTCCCTTCATCTCCAACGACGATAAATTAGCTGTTCCTACCAGCTGCACCCTGGGTTTACCTTCCAATTTTACATTAAGAAACTTGCTATCAATGCCATTTATTTGCACAAAACCAGGGCCTTTCACCGCTAGATCACGCAAACCAATTTGCCCTTGCAATACCGTTCTGCCAGTATTCGCTAGGACCACTTTCAGCGCATTTGATTTTAAATTCACCGCTGTAACAACACCTGTGCCCTGGTATGAGAACGAAGTTAAATAACGCGTGGAGATATCAACGGTGACTTGGCCATAATCGGGGTACTCTTGATTCAAATTAATACGAAGTACACCTTTTTCTACAACCCATTTCAACTGGGCTAAATCGCGCGGATCTCCCGACAGTTTCACGTTCGAGTTACCAGCGGTGTGCAAATTCACATTGATGTTACCCTGCACTAAAATGCTGGTGAATGCTGCCGTTTCCCCACCTAAATAGACAGGTTTCTCAGAGGTGTCATTTAAATGTCGGCAACCACTAAGCAAAACGAACAAACACAGTAAAAAAAGTCGCCTATACATAAAAAACGCATTCCAAGAGATTTTGTCAATGCAACTACATTAGAGGAACTTTAAAGAATACGCAAGATGGTTCAGGTTTCAGTGAAAAGAACGTTAACTTATTGGAAAGGTTATTTTTTCGTCAAGATCAAGATTGCGTTGCTGTTTATTGCGTTCGAACTTGCTGTAAAAAAATGTCCCGGCTATCACCAAACTACCGGCAACCCATACAGCAGGATCAACCATTAATAGAGTTGATTTTTGAAGACCAACCACAAGAGCACCCAGGGCAATCAACATAACATTGCAAGCTGGTGCATATTTTAAATAAAAAGCACAAAGATGAGCTACAGCAGGTGTAACAACCGCATAAGCCTTTGATTCACAGTCAGGATTGGAGCGCGCATACCGCGATGTTAATACCGTTACTCCGGATGTTGCATACGAATCCTCAACTGCTTTCCTGACCTGATCATATGTTTTGCCGCCGGGTAGCACCAAATGATGCTGGCATGCATCGATGACAACCACCGCTTTACCTGCTTCTTGACTTAACCCTTCTGCCGCTTGCTGCACACACACATTGCCACAGATACCGGTCATATAAACCATAGAATAATTTTTTTCTTTAAAAAATTGGCAGTAGGTTTGGGGAGTGGCTTGAGTGGCATATATTTCATGGTTGTATTCGCGGTATTGTTTATCGCTTAATTCCACCTGCGCCGGCAAGACTAAACCAGATGCAGGCCCCGAAAAATTGGTTTTAATAAAAGAAGTGATTTCTATACCTTGTTGGCGTAATGCTGACAGCCTGCGTGCAATAGGTGTCGCAATAGCCGCCCCAATCGTTCCCACCATACAATGCAAATCATAATGGCCCTTTGCTGGATCAAATAGATTCAACTCACGATGCTCATTCGCTAAGATCTCCGACACAGTATCCGGATACTGTGTGATAATCACATTGACATCACGATCGGTTGATTTTCTGTCTAATTTGTGAGCATCTTGGCTGGTTACAATGGCTAACCTCTTTACAACAGCATTGTCCATCTTTATCAATTCAGCAATGGCATCCAACAACGCCATATTGCTGGTAACGGTATTTTCTCCACCCGGCACATATAGAGCAAAGCCATTTAATACAAAATCATTTTGGATATCAACAAGATTGATAACAAGCTGAGTTCCCTCATTTAAATGATCCAAAGCTATTTTTAGTTGTTGCTTTAATTCGTTTTTTAAATCAATGAAATGTGGTCGATTATAGGCTAACTCAAGCCCTGCATTGATAACAGGCAATTGATTTGCCAAGGTATCTTGTCTGGTATAATGGCGATGTAGCCTTAAAGAGGAAGATGATGTTGGCATTATAATTTTGCAACTCGCGCCATAAATTGTTACATTAATATACCACAAGGATATTTATTGCGCAACTTATCCAGACATCTATTTCCTCTAAAAAAACACAATCAGCATTTACGAATAAGTTGGATAAATAGGAGGTAAATTGGTTTTTTGGGAAGTCACCACATCGTTGTTGACCGGACGGAATTGAGAAATGCATGTCCATAATTCTTTGCCTTGCCAAGATATGCTGCCATTTTGGCGATACAACGCCAGCGAAAGCAAATGCAATTGTTTTTTTAAGGCCTCATCAGGGATGACTTTTAGAAGATCATGAAGGGTTAAAAAATCGCGCCCTGGCCAATAAAGTGCAGCCCAATGCATCAATACACTGCGTGCTTCGATGGGATTATTGTGCAGACATGCGTGCTTTAAACGTTTAAAAACAAGTCCTTTGGTCGATAACGACGACAACGGCTTCTGTCTACAAAACCACCAAAGACACAACGTTGTAATCCAAGCGACAGCTAATAAAATAGCGACCCATTTCAACCAAATTGACGATTGATGCGACACAGGATAGTGAATCACATTGCCAGATACAGGGGTGGGTTTGACGGAAATCGCGGTGGGAACAGTGGGTTGGGCTTTGCCGAGAACGGTGATAATCCTTGCCGGTAATGAGGCAGTTTCTTGTTTTCCAGTGGCCGTATTGAACCAATTTAGATGTATTGCCGGTAAAGTGACTTTTCCTGACTTATTCAGCACGTACGTGACTTTAACCGTTGAAGTGCCTACCAATTCTTTTTGTTGCAACACATTATGCGTCTCGGGTTTGTCGGCATACGCATCAAATGAGGAGCTATCTGGTAACGCAATGGGTGGCAGTAATTGCGCCGGAATTGCCTGCGCTTTTAAAGTAATGGTGCGCTCCACTGTGCTGCCTTTATCCAGGCTCGCCACAGTGCGATTATATTTTTCGCTAAGCTCCACGTGTTTTGCAGGTAACCAAGTGTTGCTCAAAATATTCTGTGGGATGGGTGTTACCGTCACAGCAATATCAT
Organism: uncultured Legionellaceae bacterium; assembly: GCA_964525945.1. Lineage (GTDB taxonomy): Bacteria > Pseudomonadota > Gammaproteobacteria > Legionellales > Legionellaceae > CAZGKX01. Next base: position 8,312 of record CAZGKX010000037.1, on the reverse strand, counting down.
CGCCGTGGACCGTTGTGTGGCGTGGCATATCCTCATACACCAATGCGGTGAATTGCGGAGAAATGATGCTCAGCTTGCCACTTTTTTGCGGAAAAATGGCATATTGCTGCTCTTCCACGGCAAATGTTTGTCCATTTTTAATGGTCTGATAATGCTGGCCTTCACCTAAAGGGATAAGCAACGCGTCTTCCACATGAGGAGGTTCATAACTCGCATCCAACAAACGCTGATTATTCATTAATTTTACGGTGAAAATGATTTGCTGATTGATATAGGGATTACGGGTATCCACGCTTGTGGTCATTAGAACGCTATTGGTTTGATCATCCCCAGCGGTCGGCGTGGAGTTGTTAGAAGACTTGCTGCTGCTGGCGTTGCTAATTTCAACTTGGCCCACTGGACTTATTGCCGAGCCAATTTTTAATGCGGGAAGCGTTAATGTGCCTGCTTTTTTAGCCACCAATAAGATGCTCCATTCACTTAAAGATTTGGCCTGGCCATTGATGGCGGTGTATGACATGCTGCGTTCTGTGCCTAAAATAGTGAAGTCTTGTTGAAGCGGGGTTAAATCAGGTACATCTCTTGAACCGTCATCCATGGTCAGTGTCAAACGAAATGTTTCACCCAACTGCACACGGATGGGATCAACATGGATGGTGATCGTTGCCATGGCAACGCTTAGCCAACAATTTATAAGAATGAGCAACATATAACGTTTCATTTGAAATCCTTGCTGTTCCATATTTTTGTGCTTGGGAAGCTTGTTTGTTGTACGAAATCATGTGGGCAACACATTTTATTGGCCTTGTTGTTTTCGCAAATAATCACGTAAAAATTTTTCCCTTAACCATCCACCAGGGTCATCAGGAATTAAGCGTAACCATTGCTCTTTGGCCCGCTGCTTTTCTTGGGCGCTTGCTGATGGTTGTTTGTCCTGACCTTGCTTGTCCTGATTTTGTTTGTCCTGATTTTGTTTGTCCTGATTTTGTTTGTCCTGGTTTTGTTTGTCCTGGTTTTGTTTGTCCTGGTTTTGTTTGTCCTGGTTTTGTTTGT
>CAZGKX010000037.1:3094-7159 GCA_964525945.1 uncultured Legionellaceae bacterium | reverse complement strand
CCTGATTTTGTTTGTCCTGGTTTTGCTTTTGATCTTGTTTTTGCTGTTGTTTTTTAAGCAATTCTGCCACTATTTTTCGATTATGCAACGCATCTTGATGGTTGGGGTTGGTGGCTAACACTTTATCGTAAGCTTTTATAGCTTGTTCATATTGCTTCATATGGGCCAATGCATTGCCCTGATTATAATAGCCTTCTGGGGTATGTAAAGAACCGTATGTTTGAGCGGCTAAAGCATAATCACCGGCACGAAATGCTGCCGTTGCCCGCCAATCATCTCGCTCAAACATTGTTTTTGCCTGCTCAAATTGGCCTTTTTGCATCAACGCTTGTGCTTGGTGATTTTTAGTTTTCCATGCATCTTGCCAGCCCCAGGCATGGGCGAGTGAAGTCATGGATAATAAAAAGAAGAGTATCAATCGCTTTGTCACGTGTTCACCCTCTGCAACCAGCCTCGTTGAAAAACTGGCAACAACAACACCATTGCGAACAATAAAAACCAACGGCCCTCATCTCGCCAAACGGGAATATCATTGCCCGCATTCATTGCAAAATGTTGATCTTGCCGAGTTTGAACCAACCATTGATCAATGCGTTTGGACGTGTCATTGAAGGGCAATAAATACCCCCCTCCTACTGTTGCTAATTGCTCAAACATTGGATCGACAGGCTTATCCCGAAGCACTGGCATGATGGACGTGTTTATCCCAGCGTGGGCCAATGCTCGAGCTGCAGCAATGGCCCGTTCAGAAGGCGGTTGTGCTGCAAACACTAAAATTTGCCCAGTATTGGAGCCGGTTTGATAAATCAATTGTTTTGCTTCGTCCAGGGCCATCTCGAGTTTCGAACCTGCAACGGGCATGATATTGGAAGACAATGCGGACAATAATTCATCGATTGTTTGGCCATCATCCGTCAACGGAGAAACAACAAACGCTTCATCGGTATACACCACCAAGCCAAATTGGCCTGCGTCCCGATGCAACAATAGGTCATGAATTTTAAACTTAGCCCGGCTTAATCGATTGGGCGATAAATCCCTAACGTCCATCGCTTCAGATAAATCCAACACCAACACACGAGGTTGAATTTTTTGATAAACAGGAACGGGCAAGCGTGACCAAGTAGGACCAGCCAAGCTGATGATCATTAAAAAAACACTCGCAAACAACAACATCAAAGGTAACATGCGTTTGCTGCGTCCATTTTTTTGAATAAGATAGGGCAATAAATGGGCATCACAAACTGCTTTCCACGTATACAATGCCGGCTCTTGACGAAACATTGCCCATGCCAGCACCCCCACCGGTAAAAACGCAAACAACCACAACGGACGTATAAAATGAAAGAAACCAATCATACCGGCCTCCTTTTGCGCAACAAACCACCCTGTTCAGCAATCATGTATAAAAACAACAACAGCCCCACGGCCAATAACCACGGGTAGTATTCATGCTGAGGTCTGACCGTTTCTTGATCCTGCGAAACCGTCGCCAGGCGGTTAATGGCTTGGTATATACGCTGCAAAGATTGGACATCGGTCGCTCTAAAATAATGCCCTCCCGTCATTTTGGCGATGGCTTTTAACGTGTTTTCATCCAAATCTGCTCCACCGTTCATGCTCATGAACATGCCACCAAACGATTGCGGATCGATGTCCGAATGCAAGCCAATGGTATACACTTTGATGCCATCCAATCGCGCCAATTCTGCTGCTTTTAAAGGAGCGACCACACCTGAGTTGTTGGCCCCGTCCGTTAACAATATAATCATGCGCCCCTTTTGGGGAACGTGTTGCAAACGCTTTACAGCCAAACCCAAAGCATCGCCAATGGCCGTGGATTTTCCAGCCAACCCCAATGTTGCATCTTGCAAACGCAACAAAACACTATGACGATCATAGGTCAGCGGGGTAAGTAAATAAGCGCGTTCGCCGAACAAGATCAAACCAATTTTATCGCCAATACGCTCCCGAACAAATTGTTCAGCCGTTTGCTTCACCACGGTAAAACGCGTCATGGGCCGGCCATTTAGCACCATGTCATTGGCTTCCATGCTCGGTGAAATATCCAAGGCCAACATAATATTATAGCCTTCATGCGCCAAAGGCTGAGGGGTTCCGACCCAACGCGGACCGGCCAATGAACACAACAAAACCACCCAAATCATCAATAACGATGTGAGCTTGGTGTGCTTGATGAATGAATGTTTTTCTTGTTCAACGATGGTTTCCATCGCCTTAAAAAAAGGTATTTTTAAGGCAGCTGACAATTGTAATGTTGCGCGTGGTAACAAAAACCACAGCAACAACGGTAAAGGTAAAAACAAAAGAACCCAGGGTTGAGCTAGCTCAAACATGGCTTACCTCGTTGCTTGATCCAGTTTTTTGTCAATTGAAAGAGATGCGTTAAGTTACAAGCGGGGACGGTGTGGTAAGGCGATTCCAACAACTCTTTGCGCACCGCATAAAAATCCAATTGCGTGGATGTGGCGTTTAAAAATTCAATCCACCGCTCACCTTGTAAACCAGCAACGGTTTTTCGTGGAAAATAGGCCAGAGCCACTCTTTTTAGTAATTCAGACAATTGTGCACAGACTCGTTGGCTATCGGCTTCATTGCAGTGTTGTTCATAACGGCTTAACAACTGCAATGCTTCTCGCTTGGCAGCACCATGCACATAACGGCGGTGTAGCCAAAACCCCAAGAGCAATAAAGCCAACAATAAACCAACAATCACGGTATACCATCCCCAAGCAAGAGGCCACCAACCGATGGGTTCTGGTGAATGAATGGCATGCAATTGCGCCAATTCTTGGTTAACCATGCGGCCTCCAAGGAAACGTTTGACGCACCAACATCGGCAAGTTGGTTTCTGCTGTTACATTGACGTATTGAATACCCAGTCGTTTAAAACGGGAGTTTAATGCGGTCATGCGTTGTTCGCAATAAAATTGGTATTCAAACCGCACTGCATCCAACGAGGTGTCCAATTGCAACGAGCGTTGCCCATCCGTTATCGCATATTGTGCAGGTTTAGGAGGAGCCAACTCCAAAGGATCACTCACCTGGTAAGCCAACACATCATTGTGATTGCACAAACGGCTTAAATGCGGTTCGCTTTCGTCATCCAAATTGTAAAAATCACTCACCAACACCAAAATGCTGCCTGGTTTGGCAACACGTCGCAATCGAATCAAAGCTTGGCTTAAGGATTTTCCTTCGAAAGAGGGCAATGCGCATGCATTGTGTTTTTGCGTATACCGACTCAATGCGGCTAAAAAAGGCAAAACGCCTGCTTGCCGACTGCGCGGCACGCATTCATTGTGTGAGTCTGCTGACACCAGCAAGCCACCCACACGATCCCCTTGTTTGGCCGCAGTCCAAGCAATCACGGCCGATAAATTTGCCGCCACAACCGATTTAAATGCAATGTGTGTCCCAAAGTACATGGACGGATTAAAGTCCGTGAGAATCACCACGGGACGTTCGCGTTCTTCCTGGTAGACTTTGACATGAGGACGTCCAGTACGTGCTGTAACACGCCATTCCATATGGCGAATTTCGTCCCCTGCTTGATAGTTTCGAGCTTCGGAAAAGTCCATGCCTCGACCGCGTAATTTAGAGCGATGATTACCCACACGTAAGGCATAACCTTCCGGATGGTAACGCACCGTTTGAGCATAACGCTGCAATGCAATTAAATCTTTTAATTCCGCAATAATACCGTTAGCCATAACCGAACAACCTAAGGAAGTACCACTTGACGAAGCAATTCATCAATAAAGTCATCACTACTAACCCCTTCCGCTTCCGCTTCAAAGGTTAATAAAATTCGATGACGTAATACATCATGTGCAATCACGTGAATATCTTCAGGTGTAACATAATCGCGCCCATCCAGCCACGCATGAGCTTTGGAACACCGATCCAGGGCAATGGTTGCACGAGGGCTTGCTCCAAAACGCAACCATCGAGCCAGAGTCTCGCTGTAAACACCAGGATTTCGTGTCGCAACCACCAGCTGCACCACATAATTTTCCAAAGCTTCACTCATATGCACATTGA
>CAZGKX010000037.1:0-3084 GCA_964525945.1 uncultured Legionellaceae bacterium | reverse complement strand
ACCTTTCTTTTGTCCAATCATTCCTCGGAGCTTTTGACAAATCCGGTTTTTCTAACTTATAAACCATTTTTTCATAATAACCATTTTCCAAAGCTTCACTCATATGCACATTGAGCACTTCTTGCCGAGCCGCAAACAAGGTGCGCTGTGATAATGGTGCGATAGATGAAGCTGCGTTCGCAACATCGGTACTGCTGTCGTCGTCACGCGCTTCACGGCGTGCCAACGCTAAAATATCTTTTTCCACCGCCACATCTGGGTAGCTAATTTTAACATACATTAAAAAGCGATCGAGCTGGGCTTCAGGCAATGGGTATGTGCCTTCTTGCTCAATGGGGTTTTGAGTCGCCATAACTAAAAATAAAGGGGGTAGAGGGTATGTTTTACTGCCGATCGTCACCTGGCGCTCTGCCATGGCTTCCAAAAGTGCCGATTGGACTTTGGCTGGGGCACGGTTGATTTCATCCGCCAAGACCATGTTATGGAAAATAGGGCCCGGCAAAAACACGAACGATCCGTCTTCAGGGTGATAGACATCCGTACCTGTTAAATCACCGGGCAATAAATCAGGGGTAAATTGAATGCGATGAAACTTCCCTTCAACACCTGCTGACAATTCTTTAACCGCGCGTGTTTTAGCAAGACCTGGCGCACCTTCAACCAATAAATGACCGTCGGCCAATAAGGCTATTAATAAACGCGAAACCAAACCATTTTGCCCAAGTATACGCGAATTCAAATAGCTGCTTAACTGCAAAACGTTTTGTTGGACCGTCTGCGAGGAAGAAAACTCAACTTGATTCATCCATCCTCCGTAGTGTTAAAAAAAGTTTGAGTGTGCAAATCCTAGCGCAAAATAAAGCAGGTGCCAAGCGTTGAAAAAGCTAAATAATTTCAATATTGTCAGCTTGTGGACCTTTTTTTCCTTGCACAATATTAAATTTGACAGCTACGGCATCCAACAACGCTTTAAAATCGGTAGGCTTTGTTGCCGCAGCATGAAAAAAATATTCATTGTTATCCGCAACAATAAATCCAAAGCGTTTTTTTCTATCAAAAAATTTAATTGTCCCGGTTAATTTCGCTTTTTGGGGGCAAAAAATATGTATAATTTTTTGTATAATTTTTTTTATACTCATTAAGGTATCCTGTAAATTTGTACAACCTATCGTTAATCGAATACTACCTCCCAAGATTACCATTATCTTTCTCGCTTTCCCAGGGAGAATTTTAATAAATAGGAGGAGTGTTTCATCCTGAAAAAACACAGTTCAAAATCTTAGCCAGCACGTTGAATGGGTTGAAAAAATAAGAACGTCCCATACAGTAACGTGAGGGAGATCTTCACTGCGGTTCCGAGATTATACACCTAACAGTCTAAAAATAAAGCAGCGGTGCTGGCAAGCTTTTTGATTTACCTGTATGATTCGTGCTCTGTTATTTGTCTTTAACGATTCTATATGCTCGCGGATTATTTGAAAACAGCCCCTCAATACCTTTTGCCTAAGAAAAATTTGACCACACTGGCAGGCTGCCTAGCAGGCGTGACCCATCCATTGGTCAAAAATTACTTGATTAAACATTTTATTGCGAAATATGCTGTTAACATGCAAGAAGCGTTAGAAGAGTCGCCTGAAGGATATGCTTGCTTTAATGATTTTTTTATTCGGCATTTAAAGCCCGATTGCCGACCCATAGCAGCCACGGATATCGTATCACCCGTGGATGGTTGTATCAGTGAAATTGGCAATATCGTGCAAGGCTCCCTCATTCAAGCCAAAGGCCATGACTATACCGTCCAAGAATTATTAGCATCCAATGAGGAACTTGCCTCGCAATTTAATCACGGGCGCTTTGCGACCTTGTATTTATCTCCGCAAGATTATCATCGCGTGCACATGCCCATTGCGGGAACGTTGCAACAACTCGTTTACGTGCCAGGCCAACTTTTTTCTGTGCAACCAACCACGGCACGCGTTATACCCAAATTATTTGCCCGCAATGAACGATTGGTAGCGTTGTTCAATACATAGGTGTGCTTGATGGCCATGGTGTTGGTCGGAGCCACCATTGTTGGTAAAATAGGAACAAGCTGGCAAGGGGATTTACCGCGTAGCCGTGGGCAATCACAATTACCCTTGCCACAGAATCAACCCTTAACATTGCAAAAAGCCAGCGAAATGGGCTATTTTAAACTGGGTTCAACCGTGGTGTTATTGTTTGCTGATGGTTCCCGTGTGAACTGGCAACTGGAGCTACAGGCCGGGCATAAAATTCGTTACGGTCAAGCATTTGGCACGGCTTCAAACAACGTTTAATGGCAGCACACTTTTCCAATTATTTTGCGAAACAGTCTATACTTAACATAAGCTTGCAAAATATAAAGTACTATGCCCCCAATAAGTATAGAAACAAACCATCAGCTTGCCCAAGACCTCGAATCTTCGGCCGCGTTAACGATTCGGGATAAATTAGGCACCCTGATCGATGCATTGCTTCACTCAAAACCGAACACGGAGCGTGATTTACAGAAAAAAGATATCCTCAAACGCAGCGACGAGGCATTGCGCCAACTGCTTTTTGCTAGAAACAAAGAAGAATTTAACATTCATCACAAGCGCCTAACGGATTTGATTGGTTTATTAAAGAGAGAAGCCGATGTCTTATTAAATCATCAGTTGCAGAACTTAGCTCATCAATTTAGATTTTATCACTATATAAAAACCTTGCTCCGTACCTCACAACATCAAAATTTCCTGGAACACTATCAAAAATTGCCCATGACCTGTACAGCAGCAGGGTTTGATTCTTGGGAGAAGAAGCTAACCGCTCTTACGCAAACAAAATCAGTTCGCGCATTTAACGATCAAAAAAAGACCCTTTTAACGGAGCTGGAACAAGACTTGTTGGATCTGAGCAACCGTGATGTTGTCGAGGCGCTGGTGGCCATTGAAAGCAATGTGCAATTATTAAACCATTATCGAAATGCTTATTTGCCTTCCACCAACCATCGCTACAAATTTCGTGCTGAAATGGCTGGACTGCTCGTCGATTTCGGCATGGTAACTGCAGCAACGGTCATAG
>CAZGKX010000036.1:25224-27461 GCA_964525945.1 uncultured Legionellaceae bacterium | reverse complement strand
AGTGCAACAAGCCAAAGCGTCCGTCAAGGCCTCTCTTGCAACATTTAATAGTGCAGCGCAAGACCTGATTTTGCGAACGGCCAGTGTTTACCTGAATGTCTTGTTTGCTAAAGACACCCTTAATTTTGCAGAAGCAAAACTCCGAGCAAACAAACGGCAATTGGACCAAGCCCAACAACGCTTTAATGTCGGCCTGGACGCCATCACGTCGGTATACGAAGCGCAAGCGGCCTATGATCAATCCAGTGCCCAAGTCATTTCCGCTAAAAATAATTTGGTGAACCAGAATCAAAACCTCAGCAAAATCACCAACCAGGTTTACGATCAAGTTTCACCATTGAGAAACAGCCAAATCCCATTGATCAAACCCGAACCCAATAACGTCGATGAGTGGGTTGCTACAGGTTTAAAGCAAAATTACAATTTATTTGCGGCCAAATACAGTTTCGAAGCTGCACGGGAAAATATTAAAGCAAAATCGGCCGGCAATTGGCCTGTTTTCGCCATTCAAGGCAGTACCGTAGAAACCCATAATGATGTGCCGTCATCATCAGGTAGTGGGGATAGTTCGATCATCAACAACATTTTTATACCCCGCCGGCAACAACTGAACAATGTTGCTATCACCATGAATTTCCCTATTTTTCAAGGCGGATTGGTGGCATCACAAACCCGCCAAGCACAATATAATTTTCAAACCAGTGGCGAACAACTGGAAAAAATTTACCGTGATGTGGTCGTGAACAGCCGCATTGCATTCAACACCATCATTGACGGTATCAGCAAAGTAAAAGCCGATAGACAAACCGTGAGCTCACAGCAAAATTCCTTGGACAGTGTGCAAGCCCAATATGAAGTCGGCACCCGAACCATGACCGATGTCGTCACCGCTCAGCAGCGTCTTTTTGAAGCTCAAGAACAGTTGGCGCAAGATCAATATGGTCTGATCAACGCCTTATTAAATCTAAAATATTTAGCGGGCTCACTCAATGTCAATGATTTGGAAGAAGTAAATGCTTGGCTGGATACAACCCGTATCAACGGTTTACCTGCCCTACCAAAAAAGGGGTAACGTGATGAACAAAGACAACCGTTTTTTAACGGCTGTCTTTGTGAAGCATTATGCTTTTTATGTTTTACCTGCACCTGCATTTGAATCCGCTCTTAGTCGCGCAGAGTCTGTTGGATCAGGAAGCGCATCATCATCACCCTCTTTGCTCGTGTAAAAAAAGCGATGCAACTGATCAAAGGTTTTTTGAGTGCCTCGAACAACACCAGGGGCGGCTAAAATTGCTCCCGTTGCAGCAATTACGCCCGCAACAACCAATACACTAAGACCCAAACCTAAAGTGCCCCATGGCCCAAATGTGAAAACACACAATGCGGTAACACCAAACGCAAACACCACAGATCCCGCATAAAAGGTGTTCGGATCGGCGATAAACGCATTGACATCGTCGTCTTGCCAAACGTTCTCCAACACACCAAATAAAAAACCATAGTTGACCGTGGCTTTATCGGCTTTTTTACTTCTTTTTGCTGTATTGTTTTTGAGCTCAGGAACAACAATCAATTGACGCAATTGCAGTTCAGAAGCATTGAATTGCACAGAATCTGGATCGAAGGACTCTTTTGTGCTTTCGGCTTCTTCACGTTTTCTCTCTTTAAGAACAAGCAATGCATTGTCTTGTAGAGTTGTAAGCTCCTCTAATACCTGAGAAGCACGATCAGCAAAACGCGCCTTAAATTTCCCCAATTTATCTTGGAAGGCGGCGAATTTTTCCTCGAATACAGCGTGCTGGTTTGTTTTTATAAACAATACATGCTCTTGCAGCTGTGCCTTATTGCCTAATGCAATAAAATCACCAATCAATTCATCCCGTTTAGTATCAAAGTCTGCATCAACCGGTTTTTGGGGGACTTTACTCCGTGTCGGTTTCATTTTCGCCCTTAACTGCATGGAAACCGTTTGCTGTGCTTCTTCCAATATTGAAAAACCGTATGAACTGCCGTTAAGGGCTCGAAGGGTTCGAATAAATGCCTCGAATTTATTTACGAGTGATTCTGCGTGAGCTAAACCAAGAGGATCCGCGATGAGAGTCGTAATCTCTTGCATTTTTTGAGTCACATAATCCCTCAAACGTTTTGCTTGAGCCTGTGTTTGAATTTTTTCATCCGTGATGCGTTCATTCCATTTTTGAACATTGATATAAACTTCATGCTCATTTTGTTCTGTT
>CAZGKX010000036.1:0-25214 GCA_964525945.1 uncultured Legionellaceae bacterium | reverse complement strand
GTTAATTCAATGCTGGTTTCAAAATCATCCAATGACTCAGGAGCGTCCCAAGGATCGGTAGCTGTAGCTGTAACTGTGGCTGGGTCAGCCTCGAAAGGCGTTTTCAACGGTTCGAAATCAGGTGGATTCTTAACTGGAATCAGTTGAGCAACCCAGTTATATTCATCAAACCGTTCTTGAATCTTGCGTAATTCTCGTTGGTATCTATCGTAACCAAGCTCGGTGGGTTCACATGGATGATAGGGAAGTTGGTTAATTTCATTTTGCGCAAAATCCACATACGCTTTTTTAATGGCTTGTCTTTGCTCTATAGGTATACAACGCATTTCGCTGAGAGATCGCAAGTAAGTATGAATTTTTTCAAAAGACAAACGGGCTGTTAATTCAAGTGAATTAATACCTGATGTTAAGACCAATAGAGCCTGATGTTGGGCAGGGGTAACATTGGTAAGGCTTAATTTTACCGTTTTACGCCGATCAGCAGCTACTCCACCTAGGGTAAAGGTGTATTCTTGGTCAGTGTTTTGGGTGAGCAATGGGGCCGGTATTGCACCGCGATGAATCTTGTGCAACAAATCTTGCGCTATCAAACGATTTTTCGGCGATTTTACCGTTAGGCAGGCGTGATGCAACTCTTTTTCAAGCAATGCCAAGTTGTCAATTTTTTGATGTTCCCAACTTGGCTTGCGTAAATGTTCAAGAAAAGAAGCCAGAATACCTTTCTGCTTATCGGGATTGTGCCAATCCGAGAAGAAAGAATCTTCCTCAATGGTTGAGAAGGCCACATTTTTAAAATGGGCGACATTTTTTCTAAGCGTATCAGCTGGGGTGTCTTTCTTTTCATAAGTTATTCCAGGGCTGGCTAAACGCGTTTCAAGGGCATCAAAACTGGATCTAAAGTCTTTTTCACGCTCCATTTGAGCCATAACGGTGCGATCAAGCATTAAGTTCGTGTGCCCTCGAGCCACGTCAGTGACCGTGGTAAACGCGACAGGCGGAAGAGTTCGTGCTGTCATTTCACCCACAGTGCTTTCATTTTGAAAATAAATAGTTTCTTTGTCTATAATTAAAGATTGACTACCAATCTGCAGGTGCTGACAAACCAAGGCCCGTTCCGGCGAAGAATAAGAATGGGCATGTGCCAATAAATCACGATCTTCAGTGGCGCTTTCTCTAAAACAAGCAGCCCCGCGCCCATCAAATTGGACTTCTTTATAAAGCATGTAATGCGAAAGATCGGATAGTGCTAAATTTAAAGGGCTTTTGGTCACTGTATTTGAGCTACCCATAGCACCATCAACATTGGCTTGGAAAACCAGCTCTGTGGTAGAAATAGTGTCGTCTAAAACACCTTGAATCAAAGCTATGACCACGTTGCATTGTTCAGGAAAGTTTTTACGGCGGCGGCTATCGAACCGATCACCTTGTATGTCAACCAGGGGCTCCCCTTCGTCATACAACACTTTTAATGCAAGGGCATCTGCAAGCATGATTTCAAGGGTATTTTGCAAGGCCGCGACATTGTCACTCCCATTCTTTATTGCTACACTAGCAGCAAGTAATGCACCAAAAAGCACCGACCGCGCTGAGCAATTGCCATCACCTTGGATTTCAATGATAGTGTGCTGGTCTTCCATTAAATCATTTAATTCAGGCAAGGCAAGTAGTTCTTTGATGTTGTCCGATTTGTCTATACCCGCATGTTCCCCACGCTTAATTTCATCCTGCAAAGCATTTATTGCGTCCACATCAAGAACATCAATCTTCTTATCTTGCAATAAATCCCTGAGGATTTGTTTTTTTAACATGAGCACTTGCAACAACTCATCGTATTTATTTTGAATGAGTTGTGATTTTTTAGCGTCCTTACTGCGTTCAGACAATGATTTGGTCAACATAAAATCTTTCAATTGTTCTTGATTGAATTTGACGTCATCAGGACCTCGTTGCGATAGCTGCAAACGTCTTTGATAAAACACTTCTTTCGGTGATGGTCTGTTTACGCTACCGCCCGTACCCCTTCCACTCATAGCTGCCTCAATTGTATGGAACTCATTGTGCATATTATAGACATTAATGCCATTAAAGTCACCCAAAACATCTTTTTTTTGCAGAAAGCCAAGCAAGCCAGGGCCTATTTACAGCTACACATCGACGGATATAGACATTTATAGTAACATTGACACAAATTTATTGTTATTAATTACTACTATGCCAACCGAATCCAGTCAAATTGAAAAAAAATTACTCCATTATACAGGCAAAAGTATAGCCGATTTTAACATGATACAACGTGGTGATCGTGTGATGGTCTGCCTGTCCGGCGGAAAGGATTCATTTACGTTGCTGACCGTGTTAAACCTGCTTCGTCGACGCTCCAACAATAAATTTGAGATCTTCGCCTTTACGTTGGATCAGGCTCAACCAGGCTGGGATGACAGCCAATTGCGTCAATGGTTAGAGGAACGGCGTATTCAATATGAAATTTTAAAACGAGACACCTACAGCATTGTGAAAGAAAAAATCCCAGAGGGAAAAACATACTGCTCCCTCTGCTCAAGGTTAAGACGAGGCATTATCTATCGGTACGCTGAAGAACATGGGTTTAATAAAATTGCTTTAGGCCACCACCGTGATGATTTGATTCGAACATTAATGATGTCCATATTGTACAATGGAGACGTGCGCTCAATGCCCCCTAAGCTATTGAGTGATAACAAAAAACACATCGTTATTCGACCATTGTGCTACGCTCAAGAAAATGACATCATTGCCTATAGTTTGGAACAAGGGTTTCCCATTATTCCTTGCACGCTGTGTGGTTCTCAAGAAAATTTAGCACGTAAACGCATCGGGCGTTTGATTGATCAGTTGGCTGCTGAAAACCCTAAAATTCCAAGCAATATATTGCATGCCCTGCAGAGCATCAAACCAAGCCAATTAATGGATCAAGATTTATGGGATTTCAAAAACTTGGAGCGCCATTTGACCAACGGCGAAGAATCTCTCGATGCGGTTGACATAATAACAGAAGAAACAAGTTGCTCAGATGCATTTTTATAGCATTTTTAGATTCAAATAAATTTTTGCCATGTAGCGGAGGTTTTAATGACAGAATTATTCTCTCAAACCACATCTCGTAAATTGAGAATTTATGGAAAACGCCATCTTAAATTTGATTTCATTGCAGGTATTGTTGTTTTTCTTATCGCCATTCCCCTTTGCTTAGGCATTGCCCTGGCCTCTGGGGCCCCTCTTTTTTCAGGCATATTAAGCGGTATTATCGGCGGGATCGTTGTGGGCAGTTTAAGTGGCTCGCACGTCAGTGTGAGCGGGCCTGCCGCAGGGATGATTGCCATTGTTTTAGCGGCAATAACCCAATTAGGGGATTTCAATTCGTTTTTATTAGCGCTGGTCTTGGCAGGGGTTTTGCAAATTATTATTGGCGTACTGCGCGCAGGTTTTATTGCAGATTATATCCCCTCAAATGTATTGCAAGGTTTATTGTGTGCCATTGGCATACTGATTATTATCAAGCAATTGCCTTTGGCATTTACACTCACACACACATTAAGTGCGCTTAAAATGCAATTGTTGGATCTCTCAGAAGGTATCTCCTATAAGCCTTTGCACGATTTATCGTTTCATATCAACAGTGGCGCGATGATCATCTCCTTAACATCGCTGGCCATTTTAATTTTTTTCGACAAAGCAAAAATCAAATGGCTAAAGTCATTTCCAGGGGCTTTTGTGGTCGTGATTGTTGCCATCGTCATGAATGAAATATTTGTATTCACCAACTCTTATCTTGCTCAAATTGGCCCGCATTTGGTGAACATTCCCAAACATGAACGTTTGGCTGATTTTTTTGCACAGATGCAACAACCGAATTGGTCAGCTTGGTCAAACCCCAAGCTTTATTTATACGCCATTATTTTAGCGATCGTTGGTTCATTGGAAAATTTGCTGAACATCAAAGCCGGTGAAAAAATGGATAAAAAAAGGCGATATTGTTCCAAAGACAGAGAGCTTGTTGCCCAAGGCATAGGCAATGTGGCCGTTGGTTTAATCGGCGGCATTCCCATTACTTCTGTCATCGTGCGAACCACCGTTAATATTCAAACCGGCGCCAAAACCAAAATGGCCACTATTTTTCATGGTTTTTTTATTTTATTTGCGGTGATATTCATTCCAGATGCATTGAATAAAATTCCCTTGTCATCATTGGCTGCAATCTTAATCTACACAGGGTATAAATTAACCAACCCTAAAATTTATGTGACGATTTATCGGCAAGGCCTGGACAGGTTTATCCCGTTTATTGCCACCGTGGTGAGTATTCTTATTTTTAACCTCTTGTTGGGCATTCTTATTGGTCTCGCGGTGAGCTTGTTCTTTATTTTAAAATCCAATAGCCAAGCTCGTTTGGATATCATTAAAGAAATTTACCCCAAAGGGATCACCAACCGGTTAATACTACCGCAGCAAACAACGTTTCTTAATAAAGCCTCCTTGGTTGCAGAGCTGGATTCCATTCCAAGAAAATCACAATTGATCATTGATGCTCGAAACTCTGATTACATCGACAAAGAGATTGTCGAATTTCTGCAAGATTTTAAAAATGAAAATGCTTTGCACCGGCAAATTTCGCTGAATTTGATCGGGTTTAAAGAACACTACAACATCCATAATTACATTGATTTTATCAATGTAACCACCTATGACGTGCAATCAAATCTCTCTCCACAACAAGTGCTGCATGTGCTCAAAGAAGGCAATCAACGTTTTCTGAGAGACACCTGCATTCACCGCAACTTAAAAGCAGACATGAAATTGACAGCACAAGGCCAACACCCGATTGCAGTCGTGGTGGGTTGCATAGACTCCAGAGTACCGGTTGAAACTATTTTTGACATGAGTTTTGGCGATATCTTCTGCATACGCATCGCGGGCAACGTGGTCAATGATGATGTCTTGGCCAGTATTGAATACGCGTGCCATGTGGTGGGCGCTAAACTGATCGTGGTGCTGGGTCACACCAGCTGTGGGGCCATTCAAGCCGCTTGCAATGGCGTGGAGCAAGGATTTATCACACAACTTTTAGCTAAAATAAAACCAGCCATTGCTGCCGAAGTTGAAACAACCCATGATCGCACAGGTAACAATGCTGCATTTGTCCATAACGTCACGGAATTAAACATTGCCAATACCTTGCAACATATTTATGACGAGAGTCCCGCCTTGCGCCTTCTTACGGACAATGACACCATTGGCATGGTGGGTGCTTCTTATGATGTCCATACCGGCAAAGTGCATTTTAAAGATTTTTCCACCATGCTAGGGCAATTGAACATGACAGCAGCCCATAAACTTGGCGAAAAATTACAAAATGTTATGGCCACACCTGGCCTGTAGTTGCTGAAAGGGCATTGCGCTTTCGCGCCATTGCCCTTTCTACTTGGTGCTCCCTATTCATGACCCAACATTCAAGGAATCAAAAATGCGTGCTTCCCAATGGCTTTATGCAACTCTGAAAGAAACCCCCAATGATGCAGAGATTACATCCCATCAATTCATGTTGCGCGCGGGTATGATACGTAAACTGGGTTCTGGACTGTACACATGGCTACCCCTCGGTTTAAAAATTTTACGAAAAGTTGAGCAAATTGTCCGAGAAGAAATGAACGCAGCGTTGGCCATGGAAATTCTCATGCCAGCGGTACAACCTGCAGAATTATGGCAAGAAACAGGACGTTGGGACACCTTTGGCGGGCAGTTGCTGACCATGAAAGACAGCAACAACAGGGAATATTGTTTTGGACCAACTCATGAAGAAGTGATCACCGATTTAATTCGGCATGAGTTGCAATCCTATAAACAAATACCCGCTAATTTTTACCAAATTCAAACCAAATTTCGTGACGAAATTCGGCCACGGTTTGGTGTCATGCGAGCACGTGAATTCATTATGAAAGATGCATACTCATTCCATTTGCAACCAGAATGCTTGCAAAACACTTACGATGTCATGTACCAAACGTACTCCAACATATTTGATCGCCTTGGCCTTAAATTTCGAGCAGTGGAAGCCGATACAGGCGCCATTGGTGGTGCCGTTTCCCACGAATTTCAGGTGTTGGCTGAAGCGGGTGAAGATTTAATTTTTTACAGCGATCAAAGCCATTATGCGGCCAACATTGAACAAGCCACCAGTTTAATGCCGGATCAAACACCGCAACCGTCCCAGGAAAAATTAAGCCTTGTTGCCACACCTCATCAAAAAACAATCAGCGAAGTTGCAGAATTTTTAAAAATTTCTGCATCAGAAATGGTAAAAACGCTGCTTGTTGAAGGCGTGGAACACCCTTTCGTGGCATTGGTGCTGTGCGGTGATGACGAACTCAACCCCATCAAAGCCGCGAAACACCCACTGGTAAAATCACCGTTATGCTTTGCCAAAGAAAGCGAAATTTCTCAGACCCTGAATGTACCGTTCGGTTTTATCGGACCGGTGCATTTATCCATCCCCGTTATAGTGGACTATCATGCGCGCGCCATGGGCTCTTTCGTGTGCGGTGCTAATCAAATCGATCACCATTACATGCACGCTGTTTGGCAGCGAGATACCCAATACCACTCCACGTTTGATTTACGCAATGTCAAAGAGGGTGATACAAGCCCGGATGGTAAAGGCACGTTGCAAGCGTGCCGGGGTATTGAAGTCGGTCATATTTTTCAACTGGGTGATAAATACGCAAAAGCGATGAATGCACAAGTGCTCAATGAAGAGGGTCAATTGCAAACCATGCTCATGGGTTGCTATGGACTGGGCATAACACGTGTGGTAGCCGCCGCAATCGAACAACATCATGACGAAAAAGGCATCATTTGGCCTGACAGCATTGCGCCGTTTCAATTGGCCATCATTCCAATCAACGCGCAACGTTCCGAAACGGTTAAAAGCACGGCAGAAACACTTTATCAACAATTCAAATCACAAGGCATTGATGTGTTATTGGATGATCGCAACGAGCGCCCCGGCGTTTTGTTTGCTGATTGTGACTTGATAGGGGTTCCCCACCGCTTAGTGGTCAGTGATCGCAATTTGGCCGATGGACTGATTGAATACAAATCACGCAGTGCTGATGCTCCGCAACTCATCCCTCTGCAAGCCTTAAATGCATTTATAGACAATTTGTTTGCTACGATGCAATAAATCCTGCCTTTTCTTGGCATTCAAACACCACCCCATCTCGCGATGAGGTGGTGTCACACCAAGGTATTGTTATATTCTACGGCAATTATTCGCTCCCTCCGTCTCTTTTTGTTAAATAATATTTGCCCTAAATATGGTCATTAATGAACAAATGAGTTATAATTGTGAGCAAATTACAAGGTATGATAAATATTGTGCCAAAAAGCACAATTCAACCCTTCTATCGACAGAGAGAGTGTATAGCATGGCTTTTGAAATAGGATTAGATTTGCTGAACCAACTGCAAGTGGCATTGATCGACTTTAAAAAGAGCCAGATTCAATACGACGAAGCCCCCCTTCAAGCGCTCGATGATACAGCTTACTCAGCGGGTGATGGCTTGTTGCAAGCCATTTGGAACATCGCACACCATCTTAAAGAAGGGATGACTCAAGGTAATTTAGTGACATACATTGGCTGGCAGATGCTTCCCTGGCCTGCTGGTCTAGCCAGCGGACCGGGCACTATTTTCCCTAGCTTAGATTATTTGCATCGCGGTATAAACATAAAACAACCCCAAAATAAACCATATCAATGGGTTCCAGAGGTGGTGGATGATCGTACCTATCAATTGTCCTTGGCGTTTAGAAATTGTTTGGCCCAACTCAGTTCAGAAGAACCGGACCTGCAATCACTGCTAGGCTGTATTCCACTTGCCCAAATGATTGTAAGCTTGGATGAACGACTTCTTGCTTATCAAACAGCACATCTTCATGCCAAAGCATTGCCTGTAATTTTTTCCACTGAAGAACCTATCGAACCAGAAAATGCGTCTATAAGCGATAAAGACGCGAACGACGATGACTCAAGCCAAGATTCAGAAAGTGCTCACCGAGAGGAACAACTCGAAGAAGCTCAACAAATGATTGAAGATTTAGAAAAGATTGTTGATGAGTACCCCATCCCAGAAAAAGCCCCCTCTGAAACTCTAGACCATCTCAAGCAGCAAGCGCACGATCGTCGTAAAAAAAAAGATGAAACTTTAAAGCAAAGAAAAGTAACACAAGAAAATTTAAATATGTTGGAGGTCAGGTACTCACATATCAATGCTGATAAAATCCATCAAAATTGTGAACCTTTACTGGACGCTCTTGAATTAGAAGGTGCGCTACGAGAGTTATATAGAGAAAAACTGCTCAACATGCATTATTACTCCATGACCCAAGGCAGCATGACACTCCTTGGTACCGTGACGTCCCTATTCACTACAACACCCGAGGCGCAATCTAAAAATGAGATTCTTGCGTTTATCACCAACAAACAACAACAACTTCGTGAAGAACTTGAGATCGAACTTGAGTCCACCCCCTCGTTCAGCAAGCCCTTATATATTGCTAAGAACAATTTGTTTGAACTCCAACAACAATACCACAAAGAACAAGAACACCAGCATGCCCTCACAGCACAAAAGATCGAAAAAGATCTGAACGAGCTGCGTTTGCAAACAGCTATTTTAAAGAAAGAGATGCTCGAGTTGCAGTTTTATTTACAAGACATGGAAAAACTGCAAGTCGAATTCGATGAAGCCTTCACGAACACAAGCTCCGTCGATGATCATTTAACGATCATAGATAATCGGTTGCAATCATTGACGAATCTCCTAGCCTCAACTGGCAAACCAAAACGAACTCACCGTGATCTATTATCTTCCGAGAGTACCTTATCAATAGAATTGAAAAAAATAGAAAGCCAAATGGCAATGTTGCCAAACCCTATGTTGAGCCATCTCACCCCAATTCAAACTCGATTAAACGTTGAAATTGAAGAATTGCGAGAGGCAAATACACAAAGAGTTTTTGTTTTCCAAACCTTTCAAACATCTCATGACGAACTAACGCGTCAATCTGATGCCCTAGAGTTGAGTAAATTACACCAAATTGAGCTGAACAGTCGCTTGGATGACACAACGGATACCGTCCAAAACCAATACACAAGGGTTCAACAACAAATCCACAACGTGCATGCGGAAAACAGCTTTATCCAGGAAATTTTGCAACGAAGCCATGCCGATTCACGCCTCACCTTTGAGCGTATCGTCGAAAACACAGCGCGGCTGAAGTCCAAAAAAAATGAATTAAAACAAGAGCTTATCAAAGAAAATCGCGCTGCATTATTGGATGATTTTTTTGGAGCCGAGTTTTTTGAGAACTTAAAGGATAGCAACGTTCAGCCCAATGATAAATTATTTACAAAATACATCAAACAGAGAAACCAAACCTATTTTTACCAAGATTGGATGAGCATGGGATTGGCCATGGTGTTGGGTGTTTTTGGATACACGTCCGAGCGCTTAGAAAGAGAGCGTTATATTTCTGAGCTGCAGGCTGCAACTGAAAAGTATGTAAACAATACCGACGATGATAACAATGAAGAATTATTGGACGTATTGCGCGACGTGATCAGTGACGGGCAACTGCCCGGGGTATTTCGTCCTTATTTCTTTTCATCACGGGCCGCTGGAAAAGGGCAAAAATTTCATCCCGATTCTTTTCAATACCTCCTGGATAAATTTGAAACTCGCCTGAATACGATTGAACCGCTGAAACCAGCTGTTACGAAAAAAACAGACTTTTCGGCAAGCCACACCAAAAGCCGCAGTTTATCCATGAGCACTGACAATTAGACAAAATTGTTGACAGTATGTAGGTTGGGCCTTGGCCCAACAATTAAATCATACCCATCATCCGTTGGGCCAAGGCCCAACCTACAATTTTTAAAAAGTGGTTTGATTTTAATTGGCGTGTAAGTTGGGCCTTGGCCCAATCTACAAAAAAGGAGGCCTGTTTTAAACCGTTAAAACACCTTCCAGCAATCGACGTGTGTAGGGGTGAGTGGGTGATTCAAACACTTGCTTGCAACTGCCCATTTCAACGGCCTGCCCGTGTTGCATCACCAACACCTCATCCGCAATATAAGAAACAACGCCCATGTTATGGGTGATAAACAAATAAGACAATCCAAACTCGTGCTGCAATTTTTTTAGCAAATTTATAATTTGTGCTTGCACGGAGACATCCAATGCACTGGTTGGTTCATCGCAAACAAGAATTTCGGGTTCGCTCGCCAACGCACGAGCAATGCATATTCTTTGCCGTTGCCCTCCTGAAAATTGATGAGGGTAACGGTGCAAGCTGTTTAACGGTAAATGAACCTGCTCCAACAACTGTTGTTGTTTATAACGGAGCTTGTTGTGCCGTAATTTTTGCGATTGCATCCCTTCCGCAAGGATATCGGCGACCGTCATACGAGGGTTCATCGAAGAAAATGGATCTTGGAAAATAATTTGTACTTTTTTTCGAAAATCACGCAAAGCAGCGCCTTTTAAGGTGGTGATGTTTTGATCTCTGTAAAACACCGCGCCTGATGTCATGGCATGCAATCGCAACAACACCCTTGAAACCGTGGTTTTACCGCACCCTGATTCCCCAACCAACGCCAACGTTTTTCCTTTGTAGAGATTAAACGATAGATCATCAACCGCCTTAAAAACTTCGGTGGGCTGAGTTATCCATGTTTTAGAGGTGTTATAATGAACCGCTAAATGTTGTACAGAAAGCACCATTTCATGGTTTGTTAAACCCACCCCCCAATTCTCTTGGATAACGGGCAATTGCGGTGGTGATTGATGTTTGGGGTATAAATGGCAACGAACTTCGCGCCCTTCTGGCATTGATTGCAAGAGCGGTTTCACGTTATCACAGGGTTCGAATGCATGCGCACAACGTGGATGAAACCGACAACCAGAAGGCAAATCATCCAACGGTGGCACCTGCCCCGTGATCACTTGCAAACGTTGGCCTCGTCTTGCCATGGAAGGTAGCGCAACAAACATTTTTTGCGCATAAGGGTGCAACGCTTGGTTAAAAAACTGCTCCACAGGAGCTGATTCCACAATTTGCCCCGCATACATAACACAAACGCGATCCGCCATGGCTTTCACAACACCCAAATCATGCGTGATCAACAACAAACTCATTTGATATTGACGTTGTAATTTTTTTAACAAAGATAAAATTTGTGCTTGAATCGTGACATCCAAAGCCGTGGTCGGTTCATCCGCAATCAATACATCAGGATGATTGGCCAATGCCATCGCAATAACAATACGCTGTTTCTGGCCGCCAGATAATTGATGAGGGTACTGGCGTAAGCGCAGGCTGGGCTGAGGGATATCCACTTCTTTAAGCAAAGTTAACATTCTGACATAAAGTTCACGTTGGCTTACTTTTTGGTGGCGAAGAATCACTTCAGCCAATTGTTGGCCAATGGTAAGCACGGGATTTAAGGCTGTCATAGGCTCTTGAAACACCATGGCCAGTCGCCGTCCCCGTAAACCGCGCATGATTTGCTCCGGCAACTCCAAAATGTCATCACCTGTTAAATTGATTTTACTGTTGGCGCCATAGGCACTGAATTCTGGCAATAAACGCATCAAAGCCAACGAGGTGAGCGATTTTCCACATCCCGACTCGCCGAGCAACACTAACGTTTCACCGGGGTGAAGAGCAAAACTAACATCCTCTACGGCAATCACTTGTCGAGCGTTTGATTGAAATGCAATCTCCAAGTGCTGAATATCGAGGATGCTGGTCATGAGATCTCAAAAAATTGGGCGTTGATTTATTTCACTGTAGCAATTCAGGGGGGGGTACGACAAGACTTGCGTTTCGCTTGCATTTTTTTAAGAAGACAATTTTCATTCTTCTATGTCACAAAATTTGCAGGACGTGTATAATGCCAGCTCTATCGTTGCTTAAGAATTGATTATGTTAAGAATTTTAACGTTTATTACTTTATTTTCGTTAACTGCCGCAGTCTCCGCTAACTCTCTCTACCAAGTCGATCTTATATTGTTTACGCACCATGCCTCCAGTGCTCCCATTCCGGAAGGCAGCCCGCTTGTTAGCTCGCGCACTCCTAACACCATTCCTTTACAAACGGCAACGGGTGAAAGCATGACGCCTTATCATTTAATTCCGTTTGCTTCATCCCATCTGCGCAATGAATATTGGGCGCTTAACCATCGACCCAATTACCAAGTTCTCGAACATTATACTTGGTTGCAACCCAGCAACAATCAACGCTCAGTTGCCTTGCCAGAAACTCATAAACATGGTTGGCAAATCGCCGGTACATTACGTGTTCGCCAAAGCAACTACTATTTGTTAGACACCGATTTATTGTTTTCTTCGCCCGGTGCGAAAAGTGCATTTTCATTTGTTCAAAAACAACGTTTAAAACCGGGTAAAACCTATTATTTAGATCATCCCCAAGTTGGTATGTTAATCAAAGTTCAACAAGTCGCATAAATGATAGCGAATACGATGATTTCTTCTGCGTTCCCAACATCAGCACGGATCTGGTTTTCTGGATCTTTGTTTGTTTTATTTCAGTTTTTTCTGCAATTATCATCAGGTGTCGTCATTGGTGCCATCATGCATGACATGCAATTTTCCGCACTGACGGCAGGGGTATTGAGCAGCTCATTTTATATTGTTTACACCTTGTTACAAATCCCAGTCGGCATTTTGTTTGATCGAAAAAACCCCCGTCTAATATTAACGTTCACCGCGTTGCTGTGCAGTGCGGGGTGTTTTGTTTTTGCAGCAAGCCATGGTTTAACAGGGTTATTTTTGGGGCGCACGCTGATAGGTATAGGCTCGTCATTTGCGTTTGTCGGTTTAACCCACCTTATTCGGGTGCATTATCCAGCCAATCAATTTGCATTTTTAATCGGTGTTTCTGAAACTTTGGGGTTTGCAGCGACGGTTTTAGGCATTATTGGCATGGGCACCATGATCATGATTTGGGGTTGGCGAGAATTTATAAATGGTGCAGGTTTGATAGGTATTCTCATTGCTGGCATGTGCTGGAAATATGTGCCTTCGGAATCCAGTGTTAATAAACCCGCCCAGCCATACAGCAAGCAGCTTTCTGAAATATTGAACAATAAAAAATTATGGATCAATGGACTTTTTATAGGCCTAAGTTTTGCTGTTGTCACCGTATTTGGTGCATTATGGGCCGCTCCATTTTTACAAATCAAATTGATGTGTAGCTTGCGAGAAGCAAGTTTAGTCAATGCAATGTTTTTTCTGGGCACAGGATTAAGTTGCCCATTATTTGGAATGTTGTCGAGTTATTTTAAGAGGCGCAAACCTTTAATTCTTTGCGCTTGTGTACTAACTACTTTTTTAAGCGTCTTGGTTTTGTATCTGCCCACGTCCAATCATTTGTTGGTGACGGTGCTGATGTTTTTATTGGGGCTTTGTTGCGGTTCTTATATTTTAGCCTACCCCATTGCCAACGAATTAGCCCCTCGTCACTCGCTTTCAACCTGCACCGGATTTATCAACACCTTAGCCCTTATCACCACACCGTTAATGCAGCCCTTGATTGGCTATTTTCTTGATTTATCCAGTTCAGCGGGCGCTTATACCTTGGTCGATTATCAAAAATCGTTATTAATCATACCAGGCTCTTTGCTAATTGCAGCCCTTCTTGTTTGCTTTCTACCTGAAAAGAAAATTTAACAGCATCGCTCTTTACAGTTGACGTTTAGTGTGTGCTGCCATTGTAAACCAATAAATGGGTTAAATTACCGAAACGGGGCAAATGCGGACTAGCACTTATTTGATTCAATTAAATGGACAAAAATGTTTCTATGTGGTTAATTGTGTGCTAAAATGTCCCCTATGAAAAGGTTTGTTGTAACATTTAACATCCTATTGAGGACTTTATTGTGAGACGTCAACGCATGAAAACCAACAGGAGTTTATGATGAAAACCGAAAAAGAACTATTAGACGAAGCAAATGCAGCAGCGCTTGAGGCGAAAAGGGAATTTGCACGGCGATCTACACACCAGCATTCCGCACAACAACCAACTCGAAATCTATCGACAGATAAAGATATGGTTGTTAAGAGTGATTTCATGACTCCCATTATTACATTATATAAAACTAAATTTGGCACGAGCTCAGATTACCAAGCACCTAAACAATACGATGATCAAAGCGTCGCGTTCTCATTTCCGTCAAAAGTTGAAGGAGCCTCTTTTTTCAGAGAAGCAGCAACTGAAATAACAGAACCGTTGTTCATCCTTGATGCAACAAAAACTAAAGTTTTGGGGTACTCGAACGGAGATGGTATATTGTACAATGCTGATGGCACAGAATGTAAAAAAGGAGAGCAACTAAATCCAGCAGGGGTTGCCCTTAAAGATTTTGAATTGCCTGAGCAAAGTTCTTTTCGTCCATAAATCATTTCATTAGTCCCACGCTAATCGTATAATAATCATTATGCGATTAGTTATCCATAAAATCATCAGGAGATAACTCGTTATATTATGGTAGATTATCTCATCAAAATCTAATCACATAATTGGTAATGGCCCAAAATACCTACATCGACTATCAGAAATCAACTGACATATCCCCCATGACTTTAGTAAGTTTATCGAAACGATTTGTTCAATTTACTGTTTGGTTTGAAGCAAAAAATAATGAAGTGATGCGATGGACTAATATTACACCAAAGGACGCGCGTCAATATAAACAACATTTAATCGATACCTGGTGTACAATTAATGTTGAATAGCTTGAAAGTTCCATAACTTACTAAATGTTCTCGATGCAGAGCGTAACGATTATCGAAATCAAAAACCAACGTTAACCGCTCTAAAAATGACTTTCGAGTTATTAACGTGCGACGATTCAGAACGAGAGCAGCTTCTTGACGACTATCAAGCCTTTGCTTTGACCTTAAAAGGTAGCCCTTCCTCGGCCATCCAAGCCAGAGGTACAGCTATGTTCATTTTTGGGGCATGTCTCCTTACACTCTCTCTTCTTGCACTCAGGTTGATAACGTAAGAAAACTGTTTAGTCCTTAAACCTAAGATTCCTGACCCGCAACTATGTGATAATCAACCGCCGCGGGTAGACACAATTTAGAATACATGACACGCCCAAGGCCGCTCAGTTGCTTCCTCTGTGACTCACAATCACGGAGGCCATAGGGTACGTAGATAAAAACACGTTTACCCTGTGTACTTTTCGTCAACCCGGCGCCTTTACTTCATCACCAATGGCATCGTTGCTTAGCATACAAAACCCTTGCCGGTCTTTTTCATCAATAAAACCTGCGACAACTGAATCGTGCTGAATAGAATCGTTTAAAATCAAGTGCAGGCTGGGTGATGCAATGCGAATATGCCACGCACCGCCCTCCGGCATTTGCTTTACATTGATAAATTGTGACATGGTGGTGGGTAAACCTTGGGGATCAAACCAACCTGCTGTAGCGCCTCGTAACGCATCCGCTTCCGGCATGTTCATGGAGTAAAAGGCACTGCCGTCATTAAAGCGGCACAACACCCCACTGAGTTGATGGGTTTTCTCTTGATGATCAGTCAACCAAAATTGCCTAAACCAAGCATTTTTAGCGGTTACAAATTGCTCTTTGTTGTCGTCAAATTGAATATGTCCGTTTAATTGCCCGGTTTGTCTAACCATCATTTCAACACCTTGGCGCAATCCTTGCGTGGTTTGTTCGCGCTCAGATTGCTTTAACATATCAATTTTAAAATTAAAACCTTTTTTATTGCCATCTTTTAAACCAAAAATCCAACTCGCATTGATGGGGTTAAAACGTAAAAAAGAGTGGCCGACTTGCCAATTAAACGTGTTCGCATCACTGAGTATGGCATGGCTATCTTCCTGGATAAGAAGCTGCTTGGTTTGTGCATCAAAGAGTGCGGTGATCACATGAAATTGATTGTCTTCTCGTTGCATTTGAAATAAATAACCATAATTTTCCCCATTTTCATTGGCAACCACCCCCGAAAATGTCCAGTTGATATGCGTCGATTCCGCCGGTAAAAAAGCAGGCGGTGCCAGCGGTTCTTCAGCATACAGAGCGTGGCTCATAGATAAAATAAAACCTGTTAACAAGCCACTCCATCGAGCGAAAATCATCAAATATAACCTTTTAAATGTTGATGTGACCACAATGCCAACCAAAAATCCTCACAAACATGCGCATTGACGGGTAAAAAATACATTTTATCTGTAGCAAATGGATAACATTTTACTGCATCTTTTTCCGTCATGACCACTGTTTTTTCCGAAACACATAAATCTTGTGGTTTAAATGAAAAATGATCGGCAAACGGGTAAGGGTTAAATACAATTCCCAAGCGCGTTAAGGTATCAAAAAAACGCTGAGGATGGCCAATACCTGCGATTGCTGCAACAGGGCTGGTTAATTGCTCAATGATAACCGGCTTGCCCGTAAGGAGTTGGCGCAACCCTTCAGGCCGTAATTCCATGCCATGCATGATTTTACCGAACTGCGTTTCAAAACGGGGCGCATTTGCACAACGGCCATTCATCACAATAAAATCAACCCGTTTTAATCGATCAACAGGCTCACGCAAAGGGCCTGCGGGTAAACACAATCCATTGCCAAATTCACGTGCACCATCAATCACAGCAATTTCAATGGCCCGCCCCATTGCATAATGTTGCAAACCATCATCGCTGATAATAACCTGGCAGGCATATTTATCCAAAAGATATTGCACGGCATCCACACGGTTGGGGGCAATCACCACTGGACATTTGGTTTTTTGAGCCAACAGCTGTGGCTCATCCCCTACTTTACAAGCCGTATCATCCGGGCACACTTCATGCGGAAAAGCCCGCACTGTCGCCCCGTAACCTCGGCTCACAATACCTACGGTTAACCCACGATCTTGCAATTGTTTGGCGAGCGCAATCACCAAAGGTGTTTTACCCACCCCCCCGACCGTGATATTGCCCACAACAATGATAGGAACGTTAAAAACCCGTTGCTTGAACCGTTGCAAGTAATAAGCTCGCATTCGAACCACGTTTTGATAAAAGAAGGCCAATGGCCATAACAACCAACGCCAACCAGAACGTGTATACCAGAAATTAGACCACTGCTTCGCGCTCAACACTTAAATTTTGCACCTGATGTAATTGGGTATAATAGCCGTTTTTTGCCAATAATTGCTGATGCGTTCCCATTTCAACCACTCGGCCGTGTTGCAGAACAATTATTTTATCAGCATTTTTAATGGTTGATAACCGATGAGCAATCACCAGTGTTGTACGGTTTTTCATCACTTGTTCGAGGGCGGCTTGGATAAAATGTTCTGATTCATTATCCAATGCCGAGGTGGCTTCGTCCAAAATGAGAATAGGCGCATCTTTTAAGATCGCACGCGCAATCGCAATCCGCTGGCGTTGTCCCCCGGACAATAAAACACCGTTTTCACCCACTGTGGTGTCATACCCCTGCGGCATAGCTTGAATAAAATCATCCGCAAAAGCGAGTTTGGCCGCGCGGATAACTTGCTCACGGCTGGCGTCAAATTGACCATACGCGATGTTATTTGCCAAAGTGTCATTGAACAAAGTGACATGTTGGCTAACAATGGCAAATTGTTCTCGCAAACTGGTTAATGATAAGGCTTGAATGGGAGTGCCATCCAAGGTAATTTGACCGGAGTTTAGTTCATAAAACCGCGGTAAAAGGCTGGCAATTGTCGTTTTACCGCTGCCAGAATGACCCACCAGGGCAACGGTTTCTCCTGCTTTAATGTGAAAATTTACATCGTGTAGAACAGCTGGTAAATGACGGTAACCAAACGTGACATGCTCAAAACAAAGCTCTCCACGCGCTTTTCCAGGCAGGGTTGTACCTGTTTCAGGCTCTAGCGCACGGGCCAGCAGGGTAAAAACACTTTCCGCTCCAGCCAAACCGCGCTGAATGGATGCATTTAACGTGGTCAGCGTTTTCATGGGTTTAATCAATTGCAACATGGCGGCGATAATGGCAAGAAAAGAGCCTGCCGTGATGGTAATGACCGCCGACAATTGAATAGCCGCTAAGATAATCATAGCAATGCCAATGGCAATAATCACCTGCACAGCAGAGACATTGATGGCTTTGCTGATCGCAACTTTCATATCATTTTGGCGCGATTTTTCAGTGGCTTTGTGAAATTTATTGACTTCGTATTGTTCCCCACCAAAAACACGCACCACTTTGTAACTTTCGATCACTTCACTGGCAATTTCAGTCACACTTCCCATGGATTTTTGAACTTTATGGCTGATGCGACGCACGCGCTTGTTGGTGAAATTGACCACCATACCAATAAACGGAATGGTCAATAAAAACATCAACGACAATTGCCAGCAAATCACCATCATGACGGTGAGCAAACCGATCACCAGGCAAGTGTTTTGCACCAGATCGGTCAATGCATCCGCGCTCACTTGCGCGACTTGTTCGACATCATAAAGTAATTTAGACAATAATTCGCCGGACGTCGCCTCGTCATAATAATCAGCAGGCAATCGCATAATGTGGGTAAACACTTTTTGCCGCAACACGTTTACCACCGAGCGAGCCACCCAAGTCATGCAATAACTACCTGATGCACTGACCAAACCGCGCACCGATATCCCAATCAAAATAATCATCGGAATTTTTTTAATAAATTCCATATCGATGTCGATGAACCCTTTGTCTAAAAAAGGGCGCATCATGTAGGTAAAGCCCGCATCGATGCAGGAATATAAAATATTAGCGAAAACCCCCAGCGCCAACACCGGCCAAAAAGGCTTTACGAACGCAAACACTTTCAAATACAAAGGCCAAGCTTTACCGTGCAATTTTTTATTTTTCATACCATTTGACAACATCATTGACTGTAAATGGGCCAAATTGTACTCCTAATTGAGCCAGAGGGCTAATTTCTTTTTCATGCAGCATTTCCAATACGTAGCGAAACAAAGGTGGCATATTGACTATTCATATCATTCGCCTTTTGTTAAATTGACTCAAGCAATGATTTATTTCACACTTTCGTCGAATTGCTCGATTAAAATAGATGCCAAGGAAAGCAATATGAGCACAAAATGTTATCCTATTTTGGCCAAAACCGCCAAAAATACCCACCTGAATGCTGAACAATACCATGCAATGTATCAGCAATCGGTTGAAAACCCTGCGCAATTTTGGTCTGAACACGCCAAAAAATTCATTGATTGGAGCAAACCATGGACCGACGTTTGCCAAGGGGATTTTAAAACCTTGGACATTCAATGGTTTTTAAATGGCCGGCTCAACGCCTGCTACAATTGCGTGGACAGGCATTTAGAGAACCGCGGCAATGAAATTGCGATCATTTGGGAAGGCAATGATCCAAAAGAATCGCTCACCCTCACTTACTCAGAACTGCATCAAAAAATTTGCCAATTTGCCAATGTTTTAAAAGCGCAAGGGATTAAAAAAGGTGATCGCGTTTGCATCTATTTACCCATGATCCCCGAGGCAGCCATTGCAATGTTGGCTTGTGCACGCATTGGCGCAATTCATTCCGTGGTGTTTGGTGGTTTTTCTTCGGACGCATTAAAAACACGCATTTTGGATGCCGATTGCCGGCTGGTGATCACCTCCGACGAAGGTTTACGCGGTGAAAAAACCATTGGCTTTAAGCAAAATGTCGATACTGCATTGCAAGATTGCCCCAATGTCAACCATGTCATTGTGGTGCAACGAACTGGAGGCAAAGTTGCTTGGCACAAAACACGCGATATATGGTATCACGATGCCATGCAACATGCCGGCGTGGACTGTCCGATAGAAGCAATGGACGCCAATGATCCCTTGTTTATTTTATACACGTCGGGCTCCACAGGAAAACCCAAAGGTGTGTTGCACACCACTGGGGGTTATATGGTGTATGTGACCATGACGCATCATTATATATTTGATTACCACCCGGGAGAGGTATACTGGTGTACCGCCGATGTGGGTTGGATCACGGGCCATTCTTATATCATTTATGGCCCCTTGAGCAATGGTGCCACCACATTAATTTTTGAAGGCATCCCCAATTACCCTACCTTCTCTCGCTATTGGGATGTCATCGACAAACACCAGGTTAATATTTTTTACACCGCCCCTACCGCCCTTCGTGCCTTACGTCGAGAGGGTGACGAGTGGGTCAATAAATCCAAACGCACCAGCCTAAAATTATTGGGTTCTGTGGGTGAGCCCATAAACCCAGACGTGTGGGAATGGTATTATGACGTGGTGGGCAACAAACAGTGCCCCATCGTCAACACCTGGTGGCAAACAGAAACAGGGGGCATTCTGCTTTCACCGTTGCCAGGTGCCACTCCACTGGCCCCCGGATCAGCAGGGATGCCTTTTTTTGGAATCGTTCCTGCCATTGTCGATGGCAAAGGGCGCGCGGTCAGCGATGGGCATGCCGGAAAATTGGTGATAAGCCAACCCTGGCCTGGCATGATGCGCAACATTTATGGTGATAAAAAACGTTTTATCGATACTTATTTTAAAGAGGTGCCGGAGCATTATCTCACCGGCGATGGTGCATATCGCGACCAAAATGGCTATTATTGGATAACGGGCCGGGATGACGATGTGATCAAAGTATCTGGCCACCGTATTGGCACCGAAGAATTAGAAAGCGCTTTGATTGCCAATGCTGCAGTTTCTGAAGCGGCTGTTGTGGGCATTCCTAATGACATAAAAGGAGAGGGTATTTTCGCGTTTGTAACGCTAAAACAAGGCATACAACCATCAGAAACATTAAAAAAAGAACTCATACAACAGGTAAGAACAACAATTGGTCCTCTTGCAACACCTGAAGCCATCCAATGGACATCCTCTTTGCCTAAAACACGTTCAGGTAAAATCATGCGTCGCATTTTACGTAAAATTGCCAGCAATGAGTTTGATCAGGTGGGGGATGTTTCAACGTTAGCCGACGCCAACGTTATTGATAAAATAATCGCTGATAAACAGGAAATGAAATGAGTCAAAATGTATTTGTAAACCGTATTTTAAATATGAAGAAAATTAAATACATCGGTTTGGATATGGATCACACCCTGATACGCTATAACACTGCCAATTTTGAGGCATTGGTGTATAAATTGGTTATCGATCATTTAATAACCGATAAGCACTACCCTACCGCCCTAAAATCTTTTCAATTTATTTTTACAGATGCCATCCGCGGGTTAGTGGTGGACAGTAAAAATGGTAATATTTTAAAATTAAGCCGCTATGGTGCCATTCGACAGAGCTACCATGGCACGCGAAAAATTGAGTTTGCCGATCAAACGCAATTTTACCGCAGTATTTACGTTGATCTCGGTGATCCGAATTACATTGCAATTGATACCTCATTTTCCATAGCCTTTTGCGTGCTCTATCGACAAATGGTTGATTTAAAAGATCAATACCCTGATGAATTACCGAGCTATAACATTATTGCCTTGGATGTTTTAAATGCCGTTGATAAAGTGCATGCCGACGGTGATTTAAAGTACACCATCAGCAAAAATTTAGATCATTTTGTGATTCGTGAGCCAGAAGTGGTGGCAGGGCTGGAATGCTATCGCCGTCATGGTAAAAAATTATTTATTTTAACCAATTCTGATTACTACTACACAAATTTATTACTGGAATATGCGATCACCCCTTTTTTAAAAAGCGGCGAGTCCTGGCGAGATTTATTCGAATACGTGATCACCTTGGCCAATAAACCTCGCTTTTTTTACGACAATTTACGCTTCTTATGGATAAACCCCCATGACGGCACCATGACCAACACGGTAGGTCCTATCAAACCGGGGGTTTATCAAGGTGGCCACGCTCGACGCTTTACCAATGAATTATCATTAAAAGGCGATGATATTCTCTATATAGGTGATCATATATATGGTGACATACTGCGCTTAAAGAAAGATTGTAATTGGCGCACCGCGTTGGTGGTGGAAGAACTCGGCGCCGAAATTGAGGCACAAAAAAAAGCATTGCCCATTGAGCAAAAAATCATAGCCAATATGGCCATTAAAAAAACAATGGAACAAAAATACATTGCGATCCAAACCAAGAGCTTCGATGAGAACACCCAAAAATACGATGCTGCCCTTCAAGAGCTACAAACACAATTGGTGGAAATAGATGCCCTGATTTCCAAGCTCATTCAAGAACAACAATTGTTTTATAATCCGATTTGGGAACGGGTATTTCGAGCCGGAGCCGAAGAAAGTTACTTCGCTTATCAAGTCGAAAGGTATGCTTGCATCTACATGGAGAAGCTATCCGACCTCTTAGAACACTCGCCACTGACTTATTTCAGGGCAAACAGAAGATTATTGCCGCATGACGTGGATATTATTGAAATGATTTAGCTGATTTAAAAGGTTTCATTTTGCATAATGGTATAAATTGGTATATTATACAGTTTGCAATGATTTGTTTGCTTGACTAGTTTTCTGATATATTACGAGCCGACTACACGATAGTAATTCGTTTAGGCACTCGATGATGGATACTAAAAAAATAATAATAACAACTTAAAGGAGTAAGCCATGCTCAAAAAAGTATTAGCAGCAACCGTATTAACAATGGGTTCCAGCCTTGCATTAGCAGGCACAATGGGTACTCCTTGTCCTACATACAACTACCAAGTAGGTCCTTACCTTGGTGGCAGTATTGGTCCAATGGTAAACGTAGCCGGTGCACCATCCTTCTACCAAGGATTCACTGGTACTTTGTCTGCTGGTTGGGGACAAGTTTGGAATAACCAATGGTACCTAGCTGGGGAATTCTTCGGTGGTTCCAACATCAAAATGAAAAGTGGATCAACTCTAGGTAACTTCACAAGCGTTGATTCTACATGGAATTGGGGCTTTGACGTATTACCAGGTATCATGTTGAATGAGCGTGTTCTTGGTTATGCTCGCGTTGGTGTAATTTCTACACACTTCAACGTCATCAGTGAAACTAAAACTGGCTGGCAAGTTGGTGTAGGTGGACAAACTAACGTTTATCAAAATCTTGATCTACGTGGTGAGTACATTTACAGCCAATACTCAGATATCGACTTTGTTGGTACGCCACGCACAAACCAATTCCAAGTTGGTTTAATCTACAAGTTCGCCTAAGTCGAACAGTAAGGAACAGAAAGATTTCTTTCTGTTCCTTTTTTTTCCCTTTAATTCTTAAACAATACTCTTCTTTAGAACATCCTCTTTTTCTTAAGTACGTTTTTGTGTTCAAAAACCATACAACTCATCGTGCTTCTCAGGCAATACTTGCCCATGATATATACACTACATGGCCAGACTTTCGATCCATTGATATTTCACCTACCGCCTATGTGCCGCGGCCATATCATTAAAATCCTATTCAACAAGATAAAGGCTTTGGGCCGAGATATTCAATATGACTTTTTCAGGCTTCAAAATATCATTTATTTGTTGAAGAAACAAAGCACCCATATCAGGCTTGGAACGTAGGTATTTAATATGCCCATTTTCAGTATTGGGCAAATGGATGTTTCATTTTGAATAAATCCGGGCACATGGGGTTTAAAGCAAAAAGGAGACAGCGTCATTGCAAACAGTCCTAGTTGTTCATGGTGGTTGCCTCAGGAATGCGTTTGGCTTCTTAATCTAGGGTTAAGCTTGCACACTGCATTCACAATCCGGCATCCTAAGTCGTAATGTTGGCTGAACAATAACTGCTGTCTATGGTTAAAATATAGACTACTACTTCCCGCTTATCCAGGCGATTTATGTTTCAATTGTGAAAAGAAAGCGTTAAGAGAAAAAATTTCCGTATGCAGTTTCGTCTGGTGTGCACGCTGCGCTTTGCGCACCCTACCTTATGTATCCTGCTTTGATTTTAAATTGACGTGTAGGTTGGGCCAAGGCCCCCTATAACATAGCCGTTTAAGCGCAATTGTCTAACGACGCTTAAAGCCTATGGCGGATAATCGTTTTTCAATGCTAGGATGGGTTGAGAAAAAGCTGTTCATGGATTTGACGGGATCGAGTTCAGAGGGATCAAAAAGATAAGCCGCTCGGCGTATTTCTTCGTGAGGGGTTTGGCCATAGTCAACAACGTATTGATCGGCATGTGTTTGGTTATCGGCATTTATTTTAAGCAATGCCCGTGCCATGGGTTCATTGTCCCGCATTAATTCCACAGAGCCTGCATCCGCCATAAATTCCCGTGTTCTGCTTAAAAAGAGCGTTAAGACCACCGTAATAAGAGGCAACACATAACGCAAAATAACAATCACCATCAGCAGTCGGTTATCCTCGCGGCGTTCACGTTTAAACACCGCGGCATAAAACAACATATCAATTGCTACCAAGAGAATATTGCTTAAAACAGCGACCATTAAGGTCAGTTTAATGTCATGATGGCGAATATGGCTTAATTCATGGGCAATCACCGCTTGCAATTCTGCGCGATCCAATTTATCCATTAGCCCTCTGGTCACAGCAATCATGGCCGATTTTTCACTGTAACCACTGGCAAAAGCATTCATATAATCGGCATTGATGATAAATACCTTGGGCATATAGTGCAAGCCGGATGCTACTTTCATTTCCTCCACGACATTATAGAATTGTTTTTCTTGCAAGTTCGTAGCAGTCTCTGCTGTAATTTCGCGTGAATCCGTGCCCATCAGCATGATACGATCATACAGCAGATAGGTTATCCACAATGAAACAATGGCCACAAAGACCATGATCAATGTCGCTAAAGGCACCACTTGAAAATGAAGCAATGCAGACAAGCACTCATTTAATGTGGCGTGGGGGTAATGGGATTGCAAAATAAAAAGATCGACGATAAAACCAACCAACACATAAATAGCGATAAACATACAAATCACCATTCGTGTTTTACGTTCATTTTTACGCAATTGGGCGCGCCAATCCGCCGTTGACGCTTGATAATCCGATAGGCCCATTAAAATTTAACCGTATAATTTTCGTGGGTTTTAATTTGACTCTTTCCGCCATTACCACGTATTGCCTGGCTAAAAATTTAGGAATGTCAAAAAAAGCTTCTATTGTTTCAAGTTT
>CAZGKX010000035.1:19005-27846 GCA_964525945.1 uncultured Legionellaceae bacterium | reverse complement strand
CGAATTGATTGCTCAAAATGGCAAAGGTGACTTGCAAATTTATTTGCAAATCACGCGAGGCAACCAAGGGTATAGAAAACACGACATTCCCAAGACACTCACACCCACTGTTGTTGCCTACACGTTGCACAATGCTTATCCCACGCTGGAAGAACAAACAAAAGGGTACCGTGCACACTTGGTCGAAGACATGCGTTGGCTGCGTTGTGACATTAAAACCACATCCATGCTTGCAAACGTTCTTTTAAATGATGAAGCCATGTCATCTGGAGCCAACACAGCCATTTTATGCCGGGACAATATGCTGACCGAAGGCAGCGCCAGCAACGTTTTTGTGGTCGATGCCTCGGGTACGATTTGGACCCCTCCTCTAAACAATCTGTGCTTGCCGGGAATCACGCGCGAATTGACCATCGAACTCATTCATTCGCTGCAATGGCCGTTGCGGGAAGAAACCTTGTCGAAAGAAGCTTTGTTCCAAGCCCAAGAAATATGGATCACCAGCACCACCCGAGAAATCTACCCCATCACACGCCTCAATGATTCAACCATTGGTCGGGGAACGGCGGGGCGTTACTGGTTGCAGCTTAACCAGCATTATCAACAACTAACGAAATCATACCATGAGTGATGAGCAAAGTTTAATGCAGTTTCCATGTGATTTTCCAATTAAAATCATTGGCAAAAATTCGCCGGTTTTTTTATCTGAAATAACGGCCATTGTACGCAAGCATTTCCCAACCACAGCCGATGCAGCGATACGCCACTCTGCCAGCCAACAGAGCCATTATTTGGCAATAACGGCCACCATTCGAGCCCATGATCAAGCCTCCTTGGATGCTCTTTACCAAGAACTAACCACACATCCCGATATTAAAATGGTGCTCTAAATGATCACGCGCAATCTTGGCCTAAAACAATACCAACCCGTCTGGGATGAGATGAAACGTTTTACAGCAGAGCGTGGAGAACAAGCTGAAGATGAATTGTGGGTGCTGGAACATTTCCCTGTATACACCCAGGGCCAGGCAGGCAAAGCTGAGCATGTTTTAAATCCACACGCCATCCCCATTGTTCAAACGGATAGAGGCGGGCAAGTCACCTATCACGGTCCCGGGCAACTGGTGGCCTATGTGTTGATGGATATTCGTCGTCGTAATTTGGGAATAAGGACGTTGGTTTGCCACTTAGAAAAAATCATTATAGATGTTTTGAAAGATTACAATATCCAAGCGCACACCACCTGCGGTGCTCCAGGCGTGTATGTCAATGGACAAAAAATTGCATCGATTGGTTTACGCGTCAAAAATGGCTGTACTTATCATGGCATAGCGCTTAACGTTGATATGGATTTGCAACCTTTTTCGGGGATTAATCCTTGCGGTTATGCTACATTGCAAATGACACAAATAAAAAATTACACTGACAATGCAACGATGGGACAAGTGAGCAAACAACTTATCACGCATTTTTTGCAGGTATTTTAAACAATGCATTTTTTTACCGACTATATACAACCCTTAACATTCTGGATCTATGAGCATCCACACCTAGCTCTAGTCATTACGTTCCTCATTTCACTTGCCGAATCATTGGCCATCATTGGCAGTGTTGTTCCGGGTTCAGTGACCATGACAGCGATTGGTATTTTGGCGGGTTCAGGGGTTATGCGCATAGATTTAACCTTTATCGCTGCTACTTTGGGAGCCGTTGCCGGCGATGGCTTGAGTTATTTATTGGGCTACCATTACAGCGATCGATTGGGCAATATCTGGCCTTTTTCCCGTTATCCAAGCTGGCTTAAATACGGGAAAGATTTTTTTACCCGACACGGTGGCAAAAGTGTCCTGATTGGTCGTTTCGTGGGACCTTTGCGCTCCATCATCCCTGTTATAGCAGGCATGATGCACATGCGCCATTGGCATTTTTTATTGGCGAATATTGCATCAGCAATTGGTTGGTCTATTCTTTATGTGATGCCAGGCGTGCTGATTGGTGCGGCCAGCAATGATTTATCCGCGGACGACGCCACCCATCTTTTCGTGGTTATTTTAATTGTTCTTGCGGCCATTTGGATGCTCAGCCAAGCGTTGCATTGGCTGTATCAAAATGCCGGGCATTTATTCCGTGCCAACTTGTTGCGTTTGTGGACTTGGGCACGTCATTATAAAACGATCGCTGTTTTTTTTAAGCGGCTAAGCCCTCGCCATGAGAAAAATCATTATCCTACCATGGCCTTGACGGTATCGATTGTCGTGTGCAGCTTAGTGTCCCTGTTGTTAACCATTGTTGCCTTGAAACATCAATGGCTGTCAGCGCTCAATACGTCGATTCATCTTTTCTTCCAAAGCTTGCGCACCACATCCTTTGATGTGTTTTTTATTTTAATCAGTTTATTCACGCATCCACTGTCTTTGACCATTTTTGCATTGTCCATTCTTGGTTATGGGTTGTATTATCGAGATTGGCGCCTGCTACGGTTCTGGGTGAGCCTTTGCCTGAGCAATGCCGTGGTCATTTGTTTGTTGAGATGGGCCGTGAATCACGCGGTTTCTTTTCCAGAAGTGAATCTTACGTTTGCCACCTCCTTGTTTATCTTTTGGATATGCTACACCGCCACACACTATTCACCGCTCATTGCCCGGACGCAACGTATTGTCTTGCTCACCTTGTTGTTTTTTGCGGGTATTTCCATCTTGTATCTAAGCGACAATACCCTGTGCGGTATTTTAGCTGCGTATTTTATTGGGTTAACGATAGCCTTGATCCATTGGATATTGTACCGGCGTGTTATCAAGCGACAATTTCGCCCTCTGCTGACCCAGGCTTTGATTGGTCTGGTGTTCCTCACTGCAGCAAGCCTGTCCTATGTTTTTTATTTTCAAGCG
This sequence comes from uncultured Legionellaceae bacterium, assembly GCA_964525945.1. GTDB lineage: Bacteria > Pseudomonadota > Gammaproteobacteria > Legionellales > Legionellaceae > CAZGKX01. The sequence goes on along the minus strand of CAZGKX010000035.1, from coordinate 24,958 downwards.
CTCATTCGAGCCCACGTCTCAAACCCACATCGGTATGTTTTGACCTACCAAGCATGGTGGGGTCAACAACAACCTTTATTGCCTCTTTATACAACGAATCGTTTTGGACAACGTATCGGCTTGTACAATATTCAATACGCCGGCTCTTTGAATCAGATCCAAACAACCCTTGAAAATCATGGTTGGAACACGCAACCCGATTTGTTTTTTTATTCATTGATGATGCGAGCTGGCGGTAAAAACTCGATCAAAGAATTGCCCATCTTAGCGCAGCTTTATTTAAACAAAAAACCTGCATTGATCATGACGTTTGATCCAGGTAAAGGTGAAGATTTATTTATTTTACGGTTATGGCGTTCCAATTATTACCTGAATGGCTCAGATGTGCCCTTATGGTTAGGCAGTATGATCTACCCTCGCCCTAAAATAAAAGGCCAAAAAATGCCTGTACTTAGTACCACAACCTTATTCGCCCCCCTATTGACCGCCTTAAAAGATTTTACGGTCTCCCAAGTGAGTTTACCCCTCAAACACATGCGGGCGTTGCCACAACAGCTGCCTCCCACTCTTTTAATTATTCAAGAGCCACAAGATCATTTATAAATCACATTGATAATATTAAGAATTAATTTGACAAAATCAATACTTTAAACTGTAAAAAAACTGTGATATTGTTTGTGCCGCAATGAAAAATTGCGTAAATGGAATAAATTTTTTTTACACTAAATTATGATTAGGAGTTGTACAATGCCGTCTCATCCAAAGTATATTACCGATCCAGCAACTGGCGTTTTGATGAAAAATCCACTTTATGTCAATCCCAATGCTCCAGCTTCCAATGTTCCCGTCGCAAACCCGTAACACACTCTGACGCACCTCTTGCCGTTGTTTCGTCTGCGGAAGATTTAATGGTTGCTTCTCAAATTCAACATGCGGCAATCGGTATCCCTGTCGTTCAAGCACCAAGTACCGCAGCGTCTATAGAAATGCTACAAGATCCCGAGCTATTGGATGAATTCATGTCGCCTATAGTGCTAGACGCAGACGCTGTTGTCGATAAAATTGGTGAAGAGTTTGCAAAGTACGAAACACCCATTGGTATGATCAACAAATTATTAACCATTCGTGATCGTCATTTAAATTTCATTATCGATGACAGCGGTTCAATGAGCTGGGATTCAGACGTTCTTCTAAAAGATGCAACACCTTATGTGCTACGTAAACGAGACCCCGGTGCAACTCGTGTAATGACACGCTGGGAAGAAGCAGAAGATCGATTGCACATTATGATCGATTTACTGGCATACATTCCCACCAAACCGATCAAAATCTCTTTTTTAAATTCTTCGCATGTTATTCATTTAACACGCAATGACCTCACCCCAGACGAATTTAAAAATGAAGCACATCTTCAAATCACAGCAGCATTCACAACGCCAGCGTTAGCAAAACCTACAAATGGCACGCCGAGTTATCGCGCCCTGGAACACGCTTTTGCAACCACCAGCGAACCATCGATGCATTATTTCTTTACCGATGGTGTGCCAAGTGATCGTTCCCCCGAGGACGTTGCAGATCTCATCATAACGCGTAAAAATGCAGATAAAAATGCCCTCACACTCATCAGTTGCACCAACACTGACAGCGACACAGAATGGATGAAGCTTGTTGATGGCAAAGCTCCTTTCTGTGCTGAGGTGGATGACTTTGGTGATGAAAAAGAAGAAGTCTTAAAAAAACAAGGCCCAGGACTTCCTTATACGCGTGGACTATGGATTTTGTGCCAATTAGCAGGCCCTATTAATCCCCATGATTTGGATGCAATGGATGAAACCTTGCCCTTCACAAAATCTACCTTGGACAATGTGTTAGGTCGAATATTAACAGCAAAAGAATATCAATATTATTTTGAACGCAATCCAAGTGCGTCCTTTTACATGGATGTTTATGAGCGCTTTTTAACAGAAATTAAGCCAGCTCGGGCAATCGTCTCCAAAGATGAACAAAAATCACGCGAAACTAGAGCTCGATTTACAAAAGATGGTTACGCTCCTGCAGTCCATTCAACAATAGAGCAAATTGGACAACAATTGCAAGGCATCACCAATCGACACATGCCTATTGCACCAGGTGCGACCAGCACTCCCAGAACAGGGTTAGGTACCTTGGCAGCAACATTTGGTATGATGTCGACAGGTCCATCATCCAACCCAGCACAACCACCACAGCAAAATCAGGACAATGGCACTGTGTTTAAGATGGGTGGCCAACGCTAAATTTTATTTTGCAAATAGTTCTTTGAACAACAGGTGTTGTGCCAAAAGCGCGACACCTGTTTTTTTTAGGCATTTTAATCTGGAGGATTTGCCTTTCCTTGCCTGAGTTTCCGCTTCCTTACGGTCGCGGCTCACTGTTGGAATTTAACAAATCAGAGGCACTTTTTTGGTAAGTGTTTTGAAAATTATCTTGGATAACGTACGCTTTGTTATTGAAGGCGGGTATTTGGCCTTGCTTTTGTAAAATGCCAGTGCGGAATTGCCAGCCTTTTGGAAGCGTTAGTTTAGTCGCCAGCTCTCCTAAAGACGCTTGCGTCTGGGGTATTTGTTGCACACTGTACGACTGCATCACATACACTTCATGGTCTGGGCTGATTAATTCGTAAATCGGTTTTCCTGCATCATAAACCCAAGTTGTGGTTCGATCGACTGCGTGTTCTCGATAAGGAGTTGCACCAAATAAAATTGTTTTTAAATTAAGATGCAGGAGTCCTGCCTTGCGCATTTTAATACCACCAAACGAACGCTGTTCGGGATTGATCAATTTGGAATCGGTAAAACCGTCTATCATCCAAAAACGAGGGCCGTTTAAATGCACAAAATAAGAACCAGTTTCTTTTTTTAATTCGTTTTCAGATAATTGATTCCATAAAGCAGCAGGGCAATCGTTTAGAAAAATGGTGTTATAAACCGCGAAAATCAAGCGTTTTTCCGCTAAGATCACTTCGCAGTAACGTTGACCCCGCAATCCTTGTGCCTCACCCGCATGCACCATGCTCGAATAAACGGTAATGCCCATCAACAAACCCGTTACAACACGCCACTGCTTGATGGAACGTGAACGAAAACCATTCAACATCATGACAACTCCCTGTAAAATTTACGTTTGCTATTAACTAATAACACATTTTATTTAGAGTTTCGATGGGTACAACAAAGAAGCCACTGTTGGGCCAAGGCCCAACCTACTCTATATTACGAGAGTTGCACCCGTTTCGATGAAAAATTTGATTTGTAGTGATCGTTATGTTTATTATAAAGCAAAGGTATAAGGGAGCTATAGGATATAGCGTTTATTCATAATCAACGCCGATAAGAAGGTGATTCATGACTTTAAATTGTCCTAATAAATTATTTTTGTTACTATCCGTAACAACATAATAATAGACATGATTATGCGACAATTGATTGCCATTTTATTACTGTTGAATCTGCTTCCCATGTATGCGATGGCGCCTAAAATAAACTGGGACAATGCAATTGATAATGCCATCCATCGCTATGGTTTACAAACTGAACCTCATTTGATGTCGTTGTTTGCAAAAGCACACGTTGCCTATCCCCCCAAAGAAATTGCATTGTTAGCGTTCAAGAAGGAACAGCATATTCAGCTTTGGGCCAAAAATGAAGGCATGCCATGGCGTTATATTCACACCTACCCTTTAACCGCTTTTAGTGGACGCTTAGGCCCTAAACTTAAAGAGCGGGACCGACAAATTCCTGAAGGAATTTATCGTTTAACCATGTTTAATCCTTTCAGTTCCATGCACTTGTCGATGATGATCAATTATCCAAACAATTTTGATCGCTTGCAAGCCAGCAAAGATGGCCGCAACAACCTCGGTAATAATATATTTTTACATGGCAAGTCCATGTCAGTGGGTTGTTTGGCCGTAGGAGATAAAGCCATCGATCAACTGTTTCTTCTCACACGGCGGGTAGGTATACACCATGTGCAAGTGATCATTGCACCGAATGACCTAAGAAAAGATAAACCGGCCACCAGTATTTTTGCTCAACCGCGTTGGCTACCAGAATTGTACAAACAAATTAGCCAAGCGTTAAAGCATTTCCCCTTAGAAGACACGGCATGATGGTGATTTGGAAAAACCCCGCCGTCAACACGGGGCTTTGTAAAATCGAGTGACGATTTAAGAATGCTCAGGCGCAGCAATGAAGATGCCGGGGGCATTGCGTAGGTATTCATTATAATCCATGCCATAACCAAAGATGTAATGATCCTCCACTTGCAAACCCACAAAATCAGCTTCTTTCAAACCATTTTCTACCCGTTTTTGATGCTTATCGACCAACACCGCACTGAACACTTCTTTGGCGCCCATGTTGGACACTTCTTTAATGATCGCTGCCAATGTTACGCCGCCATCCAAAATATCGTCCACGATTAAAACCGTGCGGTCACTCAGATCAATGGTGGGTTTTACTTTCCAATGCAATTCACCACCTTTTAATTCACCACGATAACGGGTGGCATGGACATAATCCACTTCCAAAGGAAAATCTAAACGAGGTAATAAGTTACCCATGGGCACCATACCACCAATCATCACGCATAAAAGAACAGGATTTTTATCATGCAGCTGCTGGTGAATATTAATCGCCATCCTATCCAATGCCGCTTCAACTTCTTTGGTGGTGTATAGTTGTGTCGACTTTTCGTACACTTCTTGAATTTTATGAGGTATTGACATGGATCTTCCTAATGTTATGGGTCTACTCTTTTTTCCCTGGAACTGGGAACATACTTACTTTGTTTGAATCGAGTGATTTATCTCTAACTTTCGCAACCCCTTGCTTGTCAACTTCATCGATACGAAAGATCGCATGCATGGGTATGTAAGTACGTTTGACACTATTAAACTCTAGCTTTAACCGTTCTTCGGAGGGGTCAACAACAACGGATGAGTTTTCACCAAATATAAGCTCTTCCACCACCAAAAAACCAAACAAATCGCTTTCACTGACCCTACGCGCATAAATTTCATAAATGGCATCCAGGTAAGAGAACGTTATTCTAAATAATGTTTTTTTACTCATATTCAACCTAATTTCAGATCGCAAATTCCACATGGCAAAGCAGTTTTATATTATACCTGAGGAACATTCAAATTAATAATCGAATCATTCTTTTTGAGGGATTGGACAAAATAAAATCGTCTTTGGAATTTAAACAATTTGCTGTTCTAAGTGGCTTTAGGACTATCACCGATATGCCTGCGATCCTCGCGTTGTGCTTTTCTTTTCTCCTCCAATTTATTCCTTCGAGATTCAGTAAGAGGGGTAGTTTGAGCAAACCATGCGGGTCTTGTCGCTAAAGATACAGACGCAGGCCCAGGCACAGACACAGAAGAAATAGCTTCCTTCACGCGATAATATTCCGTTGGTAATAAGCCATTCTGATTTGTTCTGTATTCTAAAACATTTCCTTTATTCAACCTACGTTTACTCAAGAGCAAATTCATCACATTACCTTGTTCATCGTGCGATGTTAAAAACTCATAGACCGCGGCCTGAATTGAAATGTGTTGCGACGGATCCGTCATGGACACAAAATAGTCGCCCTCGGTCTCATCATCAAACTTCAATTTTTGAAACACCATGCCCTCTGGTATTTGTATATAAAGCATAGCAACCTCGAATCAATCATAGTTATTTAATTATAGACATAATTCGTGCAGGATGGGCAAGATATCTTTGAAGAAATTGATTAAACTTCACCATACTTGTCTTGTTTTTGATCCGATTCTGTAAAGGCGGGACATGCGCGTTTTAGCCGTAATGGTTAAGCACGTGCAAAATTAAAATCAGTCCGGGAACGCTGATAAATAGGGGTTGGTTTACACCATTGATTTTTTTGCACAATAAAACAATAGAAG
>CAZGKX010000035.1:13334-18995 GCA_964525945.1 uncultured Legionellaceae bacterium | reverse complement strand
AGAAGCCCGCAGGAAATGGACAAAGCATTCTTCCCATTTCGTTAAAAAACTCCAATCGTTGAATCAAGCGTTTGTTGTTTACAGGGGGAATAAAATAAAAACTATTTAAAAAGCATTGCTCATAGCCACGGTGCAGCATTGCCCGTTTTATAGACAACGAAGAGCTCAATGTTGCTGATGCATCCCCAAAACAAGCCAGTCGCCCCCAATGCAAAGCAGCACCCCAAAAACTCCAAGGGTTGATTCCAAAAAAAACAATAAACCCCATGGGTTTTAATATGCGATCAATTTCATCAATAGGACTTTTATCGTGCGCAAAAGCTTCCAACATGAGTGGTGCGAAAACACAATCCACACTGTTTTTTTCAAACGGTAAGTGATTAAGGGATGAAAAAATTGCCGCGCGACCATCATCCATACAAGGGGTGATCAACCATTTTTGGCGAAACCGCAGGGAAGTGAGCCAAGGGTTTTCACCGCAATTGCCGATTTGCAACAAATTATTTCCCTGCAATCGATCCGCAACTGCATTTAATTCTCGAGCAAATGCTTGCGCAACGCAGTAGCCCTGTGGCGTTTTAAACCATTCATCCAATGCATGGTATTTATTTGCTTGCTCTTCCCAAATCAAAATATGTCTCTTAGAGTGAGGTCCATGAAACCCAAGGCTTCTGTTATCATATCTATACTTATTTCAGAATGGTAGCAGTAAATCGACTTCTCAAATAAAATCCTCGCGGCAATGTTTGGATTTTGTTGCCTTGCTCATCAAAACCAAAACACAGCGCTTTGGCGTTCGAGGCTTTTGGCCGGATTTGCAAGTACTCGCCCATCGTGGCGTTTATTTCAGCCACTCTGCCCGTCGTGATCATCCACGTCAGCTCTGCCCAATCATTGCCAAGAATAGCTTCTTCTTGCTGCGATGGAGACCATAAGAGCGCTTGCCCAATGCGGCGGTGTGCAAAAGAAATTTGAACATCACCTTCAACAGGCATCCACAGCACCCGTTTTAATTTAGCAAAGCATTGTGAGGTTTTCCAAGTTTGTTGATGAATCGTCAACAAAGGAATGGAGGTGACAAAAGTTGATTCAGCCGGCATGCCATTGCCATGCAAAGGCAATGTTTTTAATTCAATCCCCAACTCACAAAAATCAGGGGCCGCTTTATTTTTAGCCGTAGAGCCAAGCGCCAACTCAATGGCTTGGCCTATCCACCCCTTGCGTTGCAAGGGATTATCGGGGATGGCAAGTTGCAAACCCGTTGCCAATTGCGACAAGGTTAACCCTGCAATCGATTGGCAACGGGCCAAGAGTTCCCGCTCTGTTGCTGGGGGACTACTTGGTTTGAGCTGTGGCTGCAATGCGTATTCCCAACTCTGTCAATTGTGCATGACCCACATTGGCTGGAGCGCTTGTTAGCAAGCAAGATGCCGATTGTGTTTTAGGAAATGCAATCACATCACGGATGGATGTTGATGCTGTCAACAACATGGCCAATCGATCAATCCCCAAAGCAATTCCGCCATGGGGAGGGCAACCCACTTGCAACGCATCCAATAAGAAACCAAATTTTTCTTGCGCTTCTTCTTCAGCGATTCCCAGCATACCAAAAACCGTTTGTTGCAACTGTGGATTATGAATACGAATAGAACCACCACCAATTTCATAACCATTGATCACAATGTCATAGGCTTTCGCTAATGTCCCTGTAGGGTTGGACAATAATGCTGATTCCGATAATTGCTGGGGGGATGTGAATGGATGATGCATGGCCTGCAGCTTATTGGTCTTGTTGTCGACCTCAAACATTGGCCAATCAATGATCCAAACCAAACGCCAACCTTTTTCAAGCAAATTACAGTCCTGACCTAGTTTAATGCGTAAAGCACCCATGGATTCATTGACGATTGTGGTTTTATCCGCACCGAAGAAAACAACATCGCCATTTTGTGCATTCACCCGATCAAGAATACCATTGACATGTTGTTCGGATAAAAATTTAATAATGGGTGATTGCAAACCTTGCATCCCCTGCTGCCTATCATTGACTTTGATGTACGCCAGCCCTTTGGCGCCATAAATACCCACAAAATTGCCATACGCATCCAAGGCAGAACGTGGCAACGCGCAGCCATTTGGTAACTTTAAAGCAACCACTCGGCATCCAGCATCTGCTGCTGCCGTAGAAAATACTTTAAAATCACAGTCACGCACTAAATCGTCGACATCAACCAGCTCTAAAGGATTGCGCAAATCAGGTTTATCGCTACCAAAACGGCGCATTGCTTCGGCATACGTCATTTTGGGTAAATTCGCGGGTAATTCAACGTGAAGAATATCTTGAAAAACCTTTTGCAACATGCCTTCAATAAGGGTTATTACATGGGATTCATCAATAAAAGCCATTTCAATATCAAGCTGTGTAAATTCAGGTTGTCTATCTGCTCGCAAATCTTCATCCCGAAAACACCGAACGATTTGGTAGTATTTGTCAAAACCAGACATCATTAATAATTGTTTAAACAGCTGCGGGGACTGAGGCAATGCATAAAATTGCCCAGGATGAACGCGAGATGGGACCAAATAATCACGTGCACCTTCAGGGGTTGCTTTTGTCAACATCGGGGTCTCAATATCCACAAAATCTTTTTCATTCAGATAATTTCTGATGCAGCGGGTCAAGTGATGCCGCAACCTTAAATTGCCTTGCATGTCCTTGCGGCGCAAATCCAAATAACGGTAGCGATAGCGTAGATCTTCGCTGACTGATTGGTGCTCATCGGGTAAAAAAGGTGGGGTTTGCGCTTCGTTCAGAATGTCTAATGCGGTGCCTACAATTTCAATGCGCCCTGTTTTCATTTTATCGTTGATCATACCATTGGGGCGTATTCGCACATGGCCTGTGACTTGAATAACAAATTCATGACGTAATTTTTCAGCCATTGTGAACGTCGCTGATTGCTCGGGTTCATAAACCACTTGCACCAAGCCGGAGCTATCGCGGACATCCAGAAAAATAACACCCCCGTGATCGCGTCGATTATGCACCCAACCACACACTGTAATCGCAGTTCCAATCATCGATTCATTTATTTCAGTGCAATAGTTTGATCTCATAATAACGCCACCTGTTTTAGATTAATAAATTTATTTTTTTTCTGCCATTTGCATGACCCCTAACGAAATAACAAGCTTCAACGCTTCCTCAATCGTCATGGACAACTCAATGGCTTCGCTTTTAGGCACATAGAGTAAAAAGCCCGATGTTGGATTAGGGGTTGTCGGAATAAAAATAGATAACATTTCTTGCCCCGTGCCTTCATTCAAACTGTTATCAGCAACTCCCGTCTGAAACGCTATGCTCCACATCCCTTTGCGAGGATATTCCACCAACAGAACCTTACGAAATGCGGCACTGTTTGTAGCAAAAATAGCCTCAATCATTTGCTTCGTTGCATTGTAAATAGAGCGCACCAATGGAATTTTATCCAGTATGCGTTCACTCCATCTAAAAACCCTTTGGCCCAAAAAATTTGTGGCGATGATCCCTGTTATTAACAACAGCACCAACGACAACAAAACCCCTAAGCCCGGCAAATGAACACCAATCAATTGCTCAGGATGGTAAGCAGTGGGCAAAAGCGCCATGGTTCTGTCAAGTAAATCAACAATAAAACGCAGAATCAAAAACGTGACAATGATGGGCAACCATACGCCCAAGCCAGCCAGCAAATAACTTCGAAAAGCGATGCTGCGACGTGATTTAATTTTCAATCCGTTTCACCCTTTTTCGATACGGGTGATGGAGCCGAAGCAGGTGCCGTTTGAGAGGTATTTTTTGAGGCACCCGCATTTTTAGCTTTGGCCTCAGGCTTGCCTTTGTCTTTAAAATCAGTGGCATACCAACCGGTGCCTTTTAGTTGGAAGCCCGCAGCTGATACTAACCGAACAAGTGTGTCATTTGAACAGTTAGGGCATGTTTTTATAGCATCTTCACTCATTTTTTGCATTAAATCAAATTGTTGTTGGCAATGTGAGCATTCGTATTCATAAATCGGCATAGAAATCTCTTTGTTTCTCATGGAGTATCTGAAAAAAAAGATTATAGCGAACAAGTGGCAAGGGTGTAAAACCTTAAATGAGTTTTGACAGGTCACTGTGAGCAAGAACTCTGTCATTGCGAGCAATGACCTTGCCTGGCATCGTAAAAAGTCACTGCTTCGCCTATGGCTCGCAATGACGACTTATGAAAATTAATCCACAGGTTGGAGCTTGGTTTCCGTCTCGTTTTGACAGGTTGGGGTAGGCAATACTATTACGATGAACTCTGATGAACATTAATGCATTGTGCAAATTCTATTTAGAAAATTACATAGAAATGATTTAGCTTAAAAGTTTTTCAATGACCACCTCATCCATCGTCCCTTGGTATTCGAGCACCTGTAACAATGGAAAGGGTAATTTGTACGCCAATGTTTCAATGTTTTCCTTCACAAACAACATCGAAGGCGTCAAACAATTCGCGATCCAACCCGCACATTGAATATGGTTTGCCTTGAATGCAACAGCCGTCAATAAAGCATGGTTAATGCAACCCAATTTCATTCCAACCACTAAAATCACTGGGATATGGCACTGCGCCAATACATCCAACCATGTTTCCTCAGCATTTAAAGGCACAATCAATCCACCCGCCCCTTCAATCAACAAATAATCAAGCGGCAGGGTTTGGTTGTTTTGGCAATATTCAGCAATCTGTTTTGCCGAGACCACCCGCCCTTCTTTTGCGGCAGCAATGTGCGGTGATACCGGTAAGTGGAAAACCCAGGGGCTGATATCCTCGGGGTTCAATTGCTGAAGGCGCGCTAGTTTCATGGCATCTTCGTTGCACCATTGACCGTTGGATTCACTGCAACCACTCGCCACCGGTTTAATGGCCTTCACCTGATAATTATTATGTTGTAAAACACGCACTAACTCACACGTGACATAGGTTTTACCACAATCGGTATCTGTTCCTACAATAAAATAAGATTTCATAATAAAAATTCATCCACGATGGAAATAAATTGTTGTGGGTGGGATAAAAATGGAGCATGAGCGGCATCATGGATCATTTCATAACGAAACTTTGGGTAATTTTTTTTCATGTGCTGCATCACTCGACGAGAAGTCACCGCGTCTAACCTACCAAACACATAACAAACCGGCATCTGTAGCTCTGCAAGCATTTCCCGCAGGTCCCAATTGAATAAAATATCCAATCCGGCCTCTAAACTTGCGGGAGTGGGTATGTGACGGGACATCAGAGGGAGAGCTTGGCCTTGCAATTGCAATCGAATAAAATCATTGCGCGTCTGCTCGGGTGCAGCTGTCAAATTATTGTAGAACGTTGCGAACACAGCGCGGTCAATTCCTGGCCAATCGGGCTGTTGAATAAAATAGGGCGAAGAGGCAATATTGAGCAATTGACTGACGCGGGGAAACGCCTCGTTCGCTAACCGAGTTGCAAGCAATCCTCCCATGGACCAGCCACCCAACGCAAACGACGGCGGTAAACGCAACAATAGATTGGATTTAAAATCATCCCACTCGAGCAAAGGCGTTAAACCTGAGCCCGGCAAATCCACCAAATAGAGTTGATAGCGCGAGATCAACCGT
>CAZGKX010000035.1:8136-13324 GCA_964525945.1 uncultured Legionellaceae bacterium | reverse complement strand
AGACTATGCCAAATTTGGCTATCAAATCCCCAACCATGGAATAATACCAACGGTTTTCCTTGACCGTGTGTGGTTATATTAATGTTCATGCAAGCATTTAAATAAGTAGTCGATATGTTCGGGTTGATGGTGGTAGTTTAACATCACGCGCAGTCCGGTATCTATTTTACTGACAGTAGGTTGACGCATGGCTAAACAGATGATTGCACGTTCACGTAGTTTTTTTGCATACGATAAAGCAAGGTGCGGGCACCCCAATTGCAATTGTTGAATAGGCGTTAAAGAGTCTCGCCATTGCAGAGGCGAGTTTTTAATGGCGTCTCGAAAATAACTCACCAACGCGGCCAATTTCTGACGTCTATCATCGGCTTGTTGAACAATAGGTAATGTTGCCATAAGCCCATAAGCCATCGCAGGGCTAATCGCTGTTGAATAAATATAGGGACGAGCAGACTGCAACAATGCCTCAATCCACGGCTCCTGACCTGCCACAATCGCACCTTGGGCTCCGAATGCCTTGCCCAACGGAATGATCCGTAAAGGCACATCGTGTTGGGTTAAACCCGCTTCAACCACAGCCCCTAGCCCTTCAGCACCCCGAACGCCAAACGCGTGCGCTTCGTCAACAAACAATGCAGCATCATGCTGTTTTGCTAACGCATTGATGGCCTTTAAAGGTGACATTTGTCCGCTCATGCTAAATGTGCTTTCAGTGACGATCGCGGCGTTAGACCGGGATGCTTGTAATTTTAAAACCAGATCCGTGAGATCATTGTGCAAAAAACGTGTGCAATGAGCGTTTGCCAATTTTAACCCATCGTAAATAGAGGCATGCACGGCTTTATCCACCAACAAAGTCACGTCTAATTGGGCCAACAAACCCATCACGCTTAAATTGGCGGCAAAACCTGATGAAAACAACAAGCAATTATCGACATTTAGCGCTGTTGCGAAAGCTTGTTCCAACTGTTGGTGTATGGCATGGTATCCACAAACCACCATTGAAGCCCCACTGCCCGTTGGATATTGCTCAAATCCAAATTGGTAAGCCTCTTTAACACGTGGATCGTTTGTTAAGGACAAATAATCATTGCTGCTGAATAAAAGAGCATCCTCCGTGTTAAGGAAACAATGGCGTTGACGGTATAAACCTTTGTGCGTTAATGTGGATAAATAATGCGATAATTTATAATTTAACATGAACTCTCTGCGTTCGTAACTGCCATTGGTACGATAACCATCATACCAAATAACAACTACACTAATAAACGTTTTACCAAGTTTTAAGGGATTTTCATGCGACACATTGCCATGCTTTCCTTTCATACCTGCCCTGCTGTGTGTACAGGGGATCAAGAAATAGGGGGAATGAACACCTATACATGGGAATTAAGCCACGCCCTTGCTGCATCTGATCTCTGCATTGATATTTATACCCGCCGCCACGACACCGAACAACCCCGTATCGTAGAGCTATCCAAACATTTGCGTTTAATTCATTTAACAGCCGGCTCAGAGCAACCACTACCCCTCAGCACAATAGCGACATTGACCCATGAATTTACTGAGCAATTATTGCTGTTCATTGTTGAAAACAAATTATGCTACACGGCGTTTCATTGCCATTATTACCTATCTGGATTGATAGCCGTGCAATACAACCAGCGTACACAAAAAAATATCCCGGTTATTATGAATTTTCATACGATAGAACGGGCAAAATATTTCAATAACCAAACGGATCACGTCAATGAATACCGAAACGGCATTGAACAATTATTAACGCAACAAGTCACTTACATTATCGCCAACAGCTCTTCCGAACACCATCATTTGCAGCGCTTTCATCAAACCCCAGAAGATAAAATAAAAATCATCACACCCGCCATCAACACATCCATTTTTAAGCCCGCCACAGATACTTTGGCGTTATCCGATCGACTTCATTTATTGTTTGTGGGCCGTGCCCAAGCCATTAAAGGACTTGATCGTTTATTGGAAGCCTGCCAGTTGCTCGAGGAGGGTATGCCTGGTTTTCTTGAATTAACCATCGTGGGTGAGCATAGAGAAAATATCCAGAGTAAAATCGAATTATTCGCGTTGCACCCTTCCATTCACATTGTCAAACAATGCAAGCCCGAGCAACTGGCAAAGTACTATCAAAGCGCCGACCTGGTTGTTTTACCTTCTTATTATGAGTCATTTGGGTTAGTGGCCTTAGAAGCCATTGCTTGTGGTACACCCGTTATCGTGACCCAACATTGTGGGGTTGCTGAAATGATTGAAGCCCATAATCGGCATTGTGTCATACCGTCCAATGCTCCGCATTTTATAGCAGACGTACTCTTAAAATTTATTGAACAACCCTCCCTGTTTACCTGCAATATGAACATCGCACATTATTCATGGCAAAATGTAGCGAAACAGGTCGCGCAACTTTATCAAAACCTCGCATAAAACGTGCCATCACCGCAATTATATCCACTTCTATCACCCAATGACCCGTCTTTGCTACCTAAATAGACTTTGTAGAGCAGCAACTATTTCGTTTGGGCCGAAGAGCTCTTCAGAAGCCCGTAGAGGTGTATGAAAAATATTATTTTTTATCAACAAAGGAACAATAGGTGCTTGTTTTTGGTTCACCAGTTCATTCCATTTTTGCCCATTGAGTGAAGGCAGAGCAATGCGGGATTGAATGTATTTAAAATCCTCCTCAAAAGCTTGGGCGCTTTCATAAGGTTTTATGTTATTTTGATAATAAGGACAGTGCCAATCCGCCCAAGCCCTAAACTCTTTTAAACTATCGGGTCGGCTCATTGAATAAAACCGGTCCGATTCAGCACAAATTTTTGACACCATAATGAGAAGTCTGTTTTGTATGTTTTCTGATTTAAGGGTTTTATTGCTAATACGTGGTTCAAGCCAGGAACGTATTTTAACAAGCATATTGTATTTAGAAAAATTAGTAATACCATTGAAACATCCTGCGTGGGATGTTTCGATTTTATCGAGCAAGGTATTTAATAAAGTTAAAATAGTTTCAGGATGTAACGTTGCCATTGCCCCAGACTTTGCTAACAAGTTCTCAATATGCTGGAATTTTTTTGAAGCCAACGCTGAATGATCTGCCATTTTTAATTTTAAATAACATGCCAAAATCCGAGGGGTTAAAGGAGCATAATCAGGGCGCGACGAATGGACCACAGCGCATTCTATATCAGCACCTTGATGAATTAAATAATCAACCATATTGACATCGCCATTCTCAGTGGCAATAAATAAAGCTGTTTTACCTAAAGCATCCCGCTGATTCAAAAGAGTTCCATCGTAGGCAATGAGTTCTTGAACAATGGCTAAATTGCCATGAACAGCGGCGAAATGTAACACATCGCTCGTGCTTGGTTTCGATGCCAATAAAATTTTAACAACGTGCAGATGATTGTTTTTAACGGCCAAGAACAATGCGGTTAAGTCACAATCATTGGCTTCATCGCGTGCTTTGATATCAACGCTCGCCTTACGATAAATTAACGTAGAACAGATGGAATCAAAGCCATTTTCAGCAGCATACATAAGCGCTGTACGTCCGTATTTATCCGTTCGATCAACCGCTTTTGGATAATAATCGAGAATATCCCGAACCCCCTGACGATTGCCAGCGCGCGCGGCCGCGATGAGCCATACAAAATATTGCTCAAAATCGCTAGAAACAGGCCTTTCGGCAAAGGTTAATGATGAAAATCCTGGCATAAAGTGTGCTCGTTACAAACCATAAAAGTGCGCATTTTACCATCAAGAACAGATAAATGACACACTGAATTATTTATTGGCTTCATTTGTATTTTTTCAAGCGATGGATCGGCCATGGCAAGTTGCTCACTGCGAACGTGGGATCGCTTGGCGAAATGGATCATGAATGTTATGCTGGTTTTCAATGCCATTGATAAAAGAAATCGCAATGCAAGAGCCCAGTGAAAGAAAAAATGGACACTGTCCAATCGTGCGTGGCCGCTTTTTTCGACACCCAGTGGACATCAACACATCTAGCCAATATTCACATCGCATAAAAAAAATACAACTTGCCGACAACACGTCTTGGATTAGAAAAGCAATGGATACGCCAATGCAAGCACGGAGCACCTTATTGGCGTGCGAATTCTTGCGTTTAATTTGCGAAGAGCAACCGGAAACACGCTTGGTATGCCATGGCGATTTAGGCACTTACTATATTTTATCCAACGAAGTGCTTGATTTTGAGCCTCTACCTAGGGGAAAACAGCGCGATTTTAATGAGGGTATCTACACCGGCTTGGGCGAAGTCCTTTTGGTATCGTTGTTTTTATTCGAGGTGGATTTAAAAAATGGGAACGTGGGTTTAAATCATTTGCGTCAGGTGATTAAGATTGATGGCGATTGGTCGTTCGCCCACATGCGAGATCCCGGCCAATACGTGCTGTCTGACTTAACACGTTCACAAATCATGGGATTGCCTGATTTGGTGAATCCACAAGCGTACAATTGGTTAGACATGATTGAAGAAAGGCAAAATCCTCGGCCCAGCAAGATCGTCGATAACAATTTTTCAAATAGCGCGTATTTTCGTCAAGAACGCTGGCAAGCCATCCTAAAAATACTGCTCTTACCCTCGGAATATATACAACAATTGGTCGAGGGAACAATGCCCGCCCAAGATGCCGAGTTATTTGTCACGTTCATTCGTACGCGCCAAATGCAGTTGGAAGCAGCAGTATTGAATGATGCTGCCTTTCAAACGTATCTAGCATCCGCTGCCGCAGAACAACTTGCTGTAAAATTTAACCATCGTTTACAACAATTTTCAATTAACCAAGAAAATATCCTTGCGCATGAACAAGAGCTTGTTGATTTTACAACCGCTTTTTCTTTACGAACGGCGTTCATTTTTTCCAATAAAAGCCCGTGGGCCCATAAAAGACCTTCATGGTTTGTCTCCGATTGTTCTTTAAGCGTAGAAGAGGACTCCTCTTGCAAACACAGCGTGGTGTCCAGTGAAGACAATGAAGGCGGCTTATGGATAGATAGCCCCGTAAAAGGAGGCACACCCAAATAATACAAAGAGTTTGCGATTTCTAAACAGAAATTAATTAGTTGGTAGCGTGCGATACTCATTGCGAATCCTGCTTATCTTAGTGATATTTCACTTTGATTT
>CAZGKX010000035.1:642-8126 GCA_964525945.1 uncultured Legionellaceae bacterium | reverse complement strand
TGACTGCCGCCCTATTTCTCAAAAATCATAGCAAGGATTTTTTCATACACCATCACGTCCCCTTCGGCAAGTTGATCAGTCCCTATAGGATAATATCCCATGCCTCTATAAAGATTGTGAATGTGAACGCGTGCCTCGCCTGCATTCACGCCCAAACCAGATTTCTCGAACCCCTTTTTTTTTATCATCTCCTCGAGGTGGAGGACTAACGTGCGGGCAACACCAAGCCGCCTAAACTTCGAATAAACATACACATCCATTATTTCTGGTGTCTGTGACCATCGGTGCTGTTTTAATCGCGATTGCCATAAAATGAGGGCATGCCCCATCAATTGATTTTCATCATTCATAACAAGAACGAATTCACATTGCCTTAAATCTTGCCCAATAAAATATTTATGGCAGTCGTCAGGACAACGGTTCTCCTCTTCAAATGCCTCGCATAAAACCGCTTGATCAGTGCGGGACGCTCGTCGAAAAATCATTCATCTAACCCCGCAAATAAATCATTTTCAGGCAACATCACCTCACAATCACGGTGCTTTGCCAAAATAAAATGATCCACTTTGGGTGTGGATTTCATTCGATCAATCAAGTAACTGGCATCAGTGAGTTGACTGACATGTTGTTGCATGGCTGCAATTTTTTTATGTTCAAATAAGCTGTAATCAATGCGTGTAGTAATCGCTGCATCCGTATAACCGGGAGGGAAATAGACAAAATAATTTTCATGCTCGGTTAAATTCACGATCGATTGAGGCAAACAAACATAATATAACTTTTTTGCATGCAAGCTATGTAAAAATGCATAAGTGGTGATCATCGAAACAGCAATGTGGTCGAGATGGCCGGTGATGCCTTGGGGTTCTGGGGCAATGATCACCTGCGGTGAAAAATAGTCAATTTTATCAATGATCTGTTTCGCAATCGCGTGATAAAGCGCATTGCAAAGTTGTCCATCCGGGTAATTTAAAAAATCAATGTGAGAAATCCCAATAATGGCAGCAGCCCGTTTAACCTCTTGCTGGCGAGTTAAGGTGAGTGCTTTCTTACGCGCCTTGGTGCTCAGGGATGCTTGTCCCGCAATCACAGTCTCACTGGCATCACCATTGGTAACACACAGCAAATGCACGTCAACACCCTGATTGGCGTATAAAGCGAGCGTGCCGGAAGGGCCAAAACTTTCATCATCTGGGTGAGCCATGACAATCAACAATCGTTTCATTTTGAGCTCCTTGCTGGAATTTTATTCATTTTTCAAACAAAACAACGGTTGATCAACGCCGCCTAGCATGTATTTATAAGTTTCATCACCGCGCAAAAAATCAAATCCATTTTTCTTGTCTTCAATGGCGTGCTGAATGACCAAGCCAAACAACACCACTCCCGGTGAAAGTCGCCTAAAATTCACATCAAATGCGGAGTTATAAGCCAATACCTGATTTTTATAATCAAAAGCGATCAAAGACGCTATTATCTCGGTGTCCAATTTTAAAAAATACAACACCGTGCCTTGCAGGAACGTTAACTCAGAAAAAAAAGACTGTATATTTTTAGAATAAAACGTTTGTTTGATCGAATTGGCCCCTTTAATCAGACGGGAATATGCATGCCATCCCTCCTGCTCTCCCACTGACACATGCATCGCCAACCCCTCTGTCCACCCAATTTTTAATTTACGCTTTAATTCGTGACGATCGTGCGACGATAGTTCGCTTAAATACACATTCCAATCGTCAGGAAGAATTAATTTTGGCGCAACATCCACCTGGTCTAAGCCCCCCAATGCCATTTTTTGTAACAGTGAGAAACTGCTCGATTGTGAATTTAAGTAATTGAGTTTAATGGAATAACCCAACGTTTCTTTTAAGGTCATCAATTGTTCGATAATTATTGTCCAAACCCTTTCTTCTTTCGAAGGCAGAACAATGATGTCTCCAAAATCTGCCAGGGTATCACCAGTATCGACCGCGGTCAGGGTTAAAAATTCAATGCAATTGTTTTTAACCGCAAAGGGAGCAATCCCAATTAACACATCGTTTTCATAAATTGCAAAAACTAGAGATCGATCAAGGGTGTGTTCAAAATGCTGTAACCAAAGATTTATCCATCCGTAAGTCTGAAAAAACGTAGCGCTCTGGCTGTTCATGACCAACTGGCGCCACGTGTTTTCACCTATGCTCGTCAAAGACATTTCACGTATGGTTAACATACATTTTACAGGAAGAATGGTTAACGATCATTGCGGGGTTCGGCCGCTTCTTCTATAAATGTTTGCAATTCTTGCCACGCTTTGTCGTCATTGATTTGTTGAGGAGGGTGTTTGCAAAAATAAGCCGATGGTGTATAGAGAACACCTCCTTGTTGGCGATCCAAAGCCAGTTTCATGCACCGAATCATATCAATCACAATGCCTGCGGAGTTGGGTGAATCTTCCACGGATAAACGCATTTCAAGGTGCATAGGCACACCGCCGAAAAGCTCCCCCTCAATACGAATGAAACACACTTTATTGTCATTTTGCCAGGGCACATAATCGCTCGGACCCACATGGATATCATCATCCACCAAGGGTGTTGCTAATGCCGACTGCACAGCTTTGGTTTTAGAAATTTTCTTATACGCCAGGCGATTTCTATCCAGCATGTTTAAAAAATCAGTGTTACCACCGGTGTTCAGTTGGTACGTGCGCTTAATAGTCACCCCTCTTTTTTTAAATAAATCGCACAATACACGATGAACAATGGTCGCTCCTACTTGCGATTTCACATCATCGCCAATAAGGGGCAAATTCTTTTCTTCAAATTGACTTGCCCATTTTGGATCGCTGGCAATGAACACTGGGATGCAATTGATCATGCCAATACCTGCTTCCAATGCGCAACGCGTGTAAAAAAACGTCGCTTCTTGGGAGCCTACCGGTAAATAATTAACCAATAAATCTGCACCAGACTGTTTCAACAAATGCACGACTTCATCCAAGGTGGGTTCGGCACATTGCGCTGGACTGAAACGGCGGTTGATGTCGTGCTTTAACATATGAGGCGCCACACCATCTAAGATATTTCCCATGTGCACGGTCACACCGGTCGCAGGCACACCCTCACAAAATACGTGCGTACAATTCGGCGGCGCAAAAATTGCCTCCGCAACATCGCGCCCTACTTTGCGTTCGTCGATATCAAATGCAGCAACCACCTCAATATCACCCGCAGTGTACCCACCCACGGCATGGTGCATTAAACCAAACATTTCATCTATTTTTTTATGTCGATAATATTCAATGCCTTGAATCAATGAACTGGCACAATTCCCCAACCCCACCACTGCAATTTTAATTTTATTCATGGCTAATCCTTAAGATGATAAATATCAATCGCACATTGAACAGCAGATTCCAGTTGTTTTTTGGTTGTAATAAAAGCGGGACGGGTTTGGCGAATTGTCGTTAATAAATCCCGCAATTGACCCGCAATATTTTTAGCATCGTTCTTGGCAAAAATCGCTTCGTAGTGATCTAAAATTTTAAAGATGAAGACAACAACCCCAGTTCGCCCAACACCCGCAGCACAGTGTATCAGCACCGGTTCGTAACAAGCGCGCCGATAAATATAAGCGAGAATAGCGAGGGCTTGGGTGTGATTGGGTATGGGTTGCAAATCACGGACAGGTAACCAAAGCACTTGAATATTTTTTCTGTTGCCATTGGGGTGTTCCACCCTGAGCGCGTAAGCATTCAAGCGATTGTTGATTAAATTGGATTCCACGCGATAAGAAAGTGGGCGTTCAGCAACTGGAAAAACATGCGATCCTGCTGCAAAATAATGCGTAAAATCACCCCGGATCGTCGCATTTCCGGATTGGCCAATCGCCAATATTAATTGGACTGGATAAGTTTCATTAAAGACTGTATTTTCCAGAAAGCGAGCCATGCAACCACAGATAGGCTGGCCATCAAGTCCTATATCATTGGGACCTTCTGCCGCAATATAGTTGCTGCCACTGATACGATTGGCATTGTAGGTTGGAAATAAAGGATCATAAATTTGTTTATTCCCCGTGGCCCGGTGCAAGGCTGGCCGTTCCCAACGACTCTGCGGGGATTCTTGAATAAGGCGCATGACTTCTTCATTGGCACGGAGGTGATCATTCATTTGCTCACCGTGTTGCCAAGTCAAATTGATCACCTCATTCAATTCAGGCGTGTTCAACAAAAATCCCTTTTTATCCTCACTAATAAATTACAATATAGACTAGATTTTTGAAAACAATCAACCGTATGAATTATCCGTGTTCATCACTGTGCAAGATTCCAAACCCAACTTTTGAAAAAGGATGTGATCCTTCTGGCGTTGAGGATTGGCTTCAGTCAGCAATTTATCACCAATAAAGACCGAATTTGCGCCAGCAAAAAAACACAATGCTTGCAATTCATCACTCATTTCTGTACGCCCTGCCGTTAAACGCACCTTACTTTTAGGCATTAATAAACGTGCCGTGGCAATTGTTCGTACTAACTCTATCCCTTCCACTTGTTTTTCTTCTGCCAATGGCGTTCCAGCAACAGGAATGAGTCGATTGATCGGCACACTTTCAGGTGGAATCTCCAAATTTGCCAACGTTTGCAAAAATTCAATGCGATCAGCCCGCGTTTCGCCGAGTCCTAAAATACCGCCGCAGCAAACATTTATCCCTGCCTGGCGCACATTTTCCAACGTTTCTAAACGATCGCTAAATTTTCGAGTGGTGACAACTTTATCGTAATAACTCGGTGACGTATCGATGTTATGATTGTAATAATCCAAACCCGCCGTTTTTAATTCAGCTGCTTGCGCAGGCGTAAGCATGCCTAGGGTCATGCAAGTCTCCAACCCCATTGCTTTGACCCCGTTGATCATGGCAGCAAGTTCGGGCATGACTTTAGCAGGCGGACAACGCCATGCAGCACCCATGCAAAAACGCGTTGCTCCCCCTGCTTTTGCCTCTTCAGCACGCAGCAACACATCCGCTACGTTCATTAATTTTTCTTTTTCAAGCGCTGTATTGTGATGACCGCTTTGTGAACAATAACCACAATCCTCTGGGCATGCTCCTGTTTTGATGCTCAGCAAGGTCGCTAGCTGCAACGCATTCGGATTATGATGCTGGCGATGCATCGTCTGCGCCGCAAATAACAAATCATTAAAAGGTTGTTCGTAAATAGCAGTAATATCACCAATGGTCCACCGCTCAGATTGCACTGTCATGTATTTCTCTCGTTTCGGATTATTGAGCAACATGATAAAGTGACCGCATCGATTGTCAACCAAAAATAAAAAAATGGTTAACCAAATAGAATTAATACAACGTGATTTAAAACACATATGGCATCCGTGCTCTCACTTGAAAGATTTTGAACAATCCCCCCCTCTGATCATTCAACACGCCAAAGGGAGTTATCTTTACACGGATCGCGGACCTATCATCGATGGCATTTCCAGTTGGTGGTGCAAATCATTGGGGCATGGTCACCCTGCTGTCATTGCTGCCATTGCAGCGCAATTGCAACAGTTTGAACATGTGATCGGCGCCACCACCACCCATCCTAACATTGTGGAATTAGGCGAACTGCTTCATCGCTTAAGTGGCAAGCAACATTTGTTTTTTGCCAGCGATGGATCGTGTGCTGTAGAAATTGCTTTAAAATTGGCGTTGCAAGCGGCGCAAATAAAAGGCCAGCCTCAACGCAATCATTTTATTGCGTTATGCAACGGTTATCACGGTGAAACATTGGCCGCACTCGGTGTCAGTGATTTAGGCCTTTACAAAGCCCCTTTTAGCCAAATGAGCATACCGTGCCATTTCATCGAGCATATGCCTTATGTGCAAAGCCCTAACGACCCGTTATGGCATTCATGTGAAAAGGAATGGGCGGTGATTGAGCAAGGACTGGAAACCGTCAAGCACACTGCCTGCGCCCTCATTTTAGAACCCATCGTACAAGGGGCGGGAGGTATGCGGTGTTACAGCGCAGCTTTTTTAAGCAAACTTGCCCATTGGGCGAAAAAAAATGGGGTTTATATCATCGCCGATGAAATCATGACAGGACTGGGAAGAACGGGCGCTTGGTTTGCTGCTGACCACGCCGGTGTTGAAGCTGATATGATTTGCCTTTCAAAAGGTTTAACGTCTGGCAGTATTCCATTAAGCTGCGTGCTTATCGATCACAGCGTTTATGAGCTTTTTTACCAAGAAACCGACCCCAGTAAAGCGTTTTTGCATTCACACACGTACAGTGGTAATGCTTTGGCTGTGAGTGCAGCCTTGGCAACGTTAAAAACCATGATCGCAGAAGACATCAACCAGCAGGCTGTACAATTAGGCCAATGCATGTCACATTATTTTTCTGAAATTGCGGAAAAAACAGGCGCACTCCATAATGTGCGTGGCATAGGGGCTATTGTTGCTGCGGAATTTTCTTCGTCGACGGTACCACGTTTCGGTTTTCGCTTTGCACAAGAAGCTTTGGCACGCGGCGCTTTATTAAGACCTTTAGGCAATACTTTGTACTGGCTTCCTCCTTTAACAACCGATGAGCAAACCATTGCGAAATTGGCTAAGATTACATTAGAAGCCATTGAGAGCGTATCTTGTGGCGCACTTTAAAGCTCCGCTCCCTTACGGTCGCGGCTCGAAATTAAGTTGGAGAATGGAATGAAGTGTTGTCTTTTTTTAACGGGTTTCTTTATTTCTTCAGGGGCCTGCGCGGTAGGGCTTGTTGCTCCTAGTGTTTATTGGGAGTGTATCACCACCGATCAAACCGGCCATGAGTGGATTGCCAAAGATGTGTACGAGCGCGTAGCAGCCAACAATGCTTACGATGCTTGCAAAAAGCAAAGCGACATACCCAAAACATGCAAAGCAGCCAAAGAAGCGTGTGAACAATTCATCAACGGCAAAAGCACTAAACCATTGTGGCAATGCACGGCATTGGATCAGCACGCAAAAACATGGCAAAGCAATGCGTACGCCAATCGTGATGATGCAGCCCTGGCGGCTAAAGCGTATTGCCAAGCCAACAGCGCCGTACCGGGTAGCTGTTACATCAATTTAATCACGTGCACCAATTTAAACAAAGAGTGGCCATAAAGTATGTTTTGTATCGGTTTAACAGGAACGATAGCGAGTGGAAAATCGACGGTCGCTAACGAATTTTTGCAATTGGGCATAGACATCATTAGTGCTGATAAAATAGCGAAAGAATTGACATTGAAAGGGCAGGCCGCTCATGGCTATATTGTAAAAAAATTTGGCGAAACCCTATTAACTGCATCTGGTGAAATCAATCGCGCCCAACTTCGCGAATTGATCTTTACGAACGCGGCGCACCGTGTTTGGTTGGAACAATTGTTACACCCTCTTATTCGTGAGGCTATCCAACGGGCCATTGCTGTTTGCACCAGCCCTTATTGTGTCATTGAAATACCTTTGCTCACTGATAAAAC
>CAZGKX010000035.1:0-632 GCA_964525945.1 uncultured Legionellaceae bacterium | reverse complement strand
ATCTAAACCGTGTGCTGTTGGTTTTAGCCCCACTCGAGGATAAAATCAGGCGATTGAAAGAACGTGATAATAGTTCAAGACAGCAGTCATTGGCGATTATAGCAACACAAGCTGATGAAGCAACGCTACGAGCATTCGCCGATGATGTCATCATCAATGACGGGTCTTTGATAGCGTTGCGGGAGAGCATCGCAAAACTGCACCAATTGTACCTTGATCACAGCATCCAATTTATGGGATAAGTTGTTCTTTTTCCAATGCATTGATCAGGTAAAACAATTGATTCAATGCATCACTCCTCGCTCTAAAACTGGCAAAATTGGTTTTCTCCTCACTATCGGTAATATGGTCCACAAAGGTGATGACACGGCCATTTTTTTCGATCCAACCTACAAACCAGCCGTGTTGCAACGGTAGCTTTTGGCTTTTGTCTGCTGTTAATTGGCGACCACTCCCTGTTTTTCCATACAATTTCCAACCTCCCGCTAATTCTTGGCTATACAAAATCTCTTGGGTCATGTTCAATGCTTTGGGGCTAACGGGTAATTTTTTATGAATTATTTGTTGCAGAAATTGAATTTGTTGCAGGGGTGATATAGCCAGTGAGCTTGAAAGCCAGGCATGGGTTAATC
>CAZGKX010000034.1:25957-27909 GCA_964525945.1 uncultured Legionellaceae bacterium | reverse complement strand
TCAAATCACAGAGAATGGCAAAAAGGCAAACATCGCTCAAAAAAAACTGACTGTAGACGGAGTGAATGGAACTGTACTGCAAAGTCCTGCTATGCTCATTCCAAAGGAAAGCCGGGTATTGTATGAAATAGAACGTGCTATACAACCTATCCTTGTTCGTAACGCTCGTGATGCTAGTTTTTATCCCAAGTATTCTTCGAAGCTAGACGATATACAATCACTCGTGAATGATATTAGAAACAATATCATTTCATTTGAGGAAGGATTGGCCGGCATTGTCTATATTTGTTCTAAAATGAAACAAATATTCCCTGTGAAATTAAGCATTGATGGTATTGTGCGGACCTTTCAAGAGTCGCCACTGCCAAATTTAGGTCCTTCTTCCAATCTGAGTGGCACTTGACTTGATTTGAGCAAAGCAGTGTGTTAGTAAGCCCCAACTCCATCAAACCCGCACCCCATTTTTTATGTATCCGAATAAATAGACATTAGAGAATCAAAATTTTATTATGAAGAATATTCGTTTTGAAATTGGGAATAATTTTGCGAATAACACTCAAAACTCGCCAACTCCAGTTGCTATTCGTCGCCCTAACCAGTGTAATTTTTATAATTTCATATGCGATTTTTTCTTTTGGAAGTAATCTTTTTCAATTTGAAATTTTCAAACTTAATATGAGTTCAAACGAATTTCCATTGCTCAACATCATTTCCTTATTCATTATGATGGGCATCATGTTTTTATGTTTTTTTGAACGATTTCAATTGTTAAATTATCAATTAGTTTTGATGATTAGTTTAATTCTAACATTAGCGGCATTGCCTCTGTCGTTTGAAACCTTCCCTGTTATAACGGGTTTTTCTAATGGTATTTATAACCTAACAGAGCCATGGCGCCAACTGTATGTTCCACCTGCTATTCGTGCAACTGTAGAAGGTATAACCGAAGGGTTTCTTGGTTTTATGGATATTCGCTCTGTGACGATGGAGTCCTTTTGGGATACTGAAATAGAACGTTATCGGTACATTACACTTGTTCTTGCCGTATGTGCTTTTTTATTCTGGTGGTTAACTCAATCATTGAAACAAACTGAACTTACTGAAAAAATTGTCCAAGCACCTGAAAGCATTCTCAATTTAATCCTTAAATACCCTTATATATTTATAATATGTTTTGCTGCAGGGTTAAATGAAGGCCTCTTTAATTATACCTATTTTTTAGGAAAAGAGATTTTACCTAAAAACTATATTGCTACTTATCAATATGTTATTTATGTCAGTAGCATCTTCGTTCCTATGTTAATAGGCAAGATGGCGGATAAATATGGTATTTTTTTTATGGTCGTTTTGACGAGTTTGCTGCTAATTGGATGTAAGTTTTTGAGTTCGGTCATGGCTCTTCTTCATGTGCCTACACCTATGTATTATCTAGTGATTGTATTTTTGGAGTCCGGAAGCACAGTGAGTATATGGATGTTAAGTGCCTCTTTGATTGGCGAACGCTTACATACCAAAGGTATTTTTCGCTCTTTTGCACTTTCTAACGTAGCGTTTGGCGCAGGTAATGCAACATGTGGGGGCATTTATGCTTTATTTTCAGAATCTTTCGGTTTAACCAAATTGTCGACAGGGCTTCTTAATACCTGCTTGCTTGCAGCAACGTGCTATTTTTATCATAAGTTTGAAAAAAATAAAATCGCTTTATGAGAATGTTTCAGGACTTGCTTAGGTTCAGCCGATATTTATCTAACCGTAAGGGTGTCGCTTGTAATGTGGACCCTATTTGTGTTAACTTAATATACATGTAATTTCAGGCTAAACATTAAACAATGCACCCTAATGCTTTTTTCAATACATTCATGAATAACAGCGTTACTGACTCTCGTGCAGTGTTTTCAATTGCTTTCGCAATTATCTCTCTTCTCGTGATTATCTTCCTCAATTTTCCCTTG